>CABQND010000049.1 GCA_902465495.1 uncultured Eubacteriales bacterium | reverse complement strand
ATAGTGGCGGGCAAAACGTGTTTTTTATTTTTCGGATTGACTTCGTATCTTTCTTATATTATAATAAGAAAAAACGCTTCGGTTTCGAGCGGATAGGAGGATGGCATGGCCAAGCGTGAATATACTCTTTGCATCGATGACGAGGAAGATTTGCAAAAAATGGTACAGGCGCTCAACGCGTCCGTACGGCGGGAGATCATGTGCCTTTTGCGTTCGTCCTGTTATTCGATCGCGGCACTTGCAAAAAAACTGAAACTTCCCATTTCTACGGTTTCCTTTCATATCAATATTTTGCAAAAAGCAGGCTTCATCAGTGTAACGGTAAGAAAACACGCGCGGGGAAACGCCAAACTGATTGCGCGTCAGATCGATCGTCTTTCCATCGACTTTATCACGAATGCCAATTATGGCCATCAGCAACAGTTTACACAGAATATTCCGCTCGGCAGTTTTGCCGATGCGAATGTAGAAGCGGGTTGCGGCATGGCAGATGAGCACAGTATCATCATTACCGACGATATGCCGGAAGCCTTTTACAGTCCGTCCCGCTTATCTGCCGAAATGATCTGGTTCAGCAAGGGATATCTCGAATACAGGATCCCGAATTATATGCTCAAAGATAAACGCGTAAAGGCGGTTTCATTCAGTATGGAGCTATGCAGTGAAGCGCCCAATTATCAAAACGACTGGGAGAGTGATATTACCTTTTGGATCAATGATACAGAAGTTGCAACCTATCTATCGCCCGGCGATTTCGGCGGCAGACGCGGAAGATTGAATCCGAGCTGGTGGTCGGATTATTCCACGCAATACGGCATTATCAAGACGCTGCGCATCACCAATGAAGCGGTGTATCTCGACGAGACTCCCGTACACACATATACGATCGATAAACTCAAAATCAAAGAGGGGAGATACTTTACGTTGCGCATCGGCGTCAAGCCCGATGCAAAACATCAAGGCGGCGTAAATTTATTCGGTGAAAAGTTCGGCGATTATTCGCAGGGTCTCGTCTACATCGTCGATTACGAGTGATTTTTCCGTATATAGCATCGAAGCTTATAAAATTGCGCTGTCCTGTGCGGACGGCGCAATTTTTTTGCAACATAATACTTTTTGATTTCAACAACTTTCATATAACAAAAAAGACAAATTTTGCAAATTTGAAAAAACCTATTGCCAAGTATAAAAAGTCTGTTATAATAAAATCAGTAAAAAATTTAACGTGGGGCAAATCCTTTGCATTGGAAACGCAAGTAACGGGGAGATAGGAGGCAAGCAAAGGATACTCGCGGAAAAGGAGGAAAAAATGAAAAAATTTTGGAGCAAGCTGAGCGTTTTGCTGATTGCGGGAGCGATGCTGTTCTCGCTGGCTGCATGCGGCGGTAAAGATGACGGTTACAACGAAGACGGCACGATCACAATCGAGTTTTTCGGTTGGGGCGATGCGGCGGAGATTGCCAATTATCAGACCCTTGTCAATCAGTTTATGGAAGAAAACAAGGACATAATCGTGTCTTATTCCGGTGAAAACGCGTCGACGTATATGACGACGTTGACCAACCGAGCAAACAGGCTTCCGGACCTCTTTTATATGCCGGACTATGACTTTTTGCAGTGGGCTGCGAACGGAACCCTGAAAGACATTTCTTCGTATGTGACGGAGAGCGAGCTTTCGCAGCTTTGGCCGCAGGCAGTGGACGAATATTATTTCAATCCGAATACAATAAAACTCGGAAAATCAGACGGCGCGTCTTTGTACGGCCTGCCGAAAGATCTTGGTCCGTTCACGCTTGTCTATAATAAAGATCTCCTCGACAAACAAATTGAAAAATATAACTTAGACAGCGAAGAGATTTATGCGCAGCTCAGTCCGACCGATCCGATGACTTGGACAGAATTCCGCACTCTTCTCAAACAGGTGGATCCGGACGGCGGCGCAGACAATATTTACGGCATTTCGCACTATGAGATCGAGGCGGCTGTGTACTCCAACAATGCGAACTTCTTCAACGACGATGCAACGCAGGAGATGATCTCACAGCCTGAATTTTATGAAGCGATCCAGTTCATTGCCGATCTGACGCTTGTGGATCACGTGATGCCTTCCGCGTCCGATCAGATCTCGACCAACGGATACCAGCGTTTCAAGGGGCAGGGCTGCATTTTCAGCTTTATGGGCCCTTGGGACTGCGCGGCGTTCTGGACAGACGTCAATTTTGCGTATGACATTCTGCCCGTTCCGTACAACGGAGAAAATCCCGACGCGGTGAGCACTGCATGGGTCGGTTCGATGGCGTATTGCATCAGCGCCAAGGCGTCGGATGCCAAAACGGAAGCGGCGATGCGTCTTGCAAAGTATCTTTGTTATAACGAGGGGGCACAGCGTAAATTTTACGAGCTGGGCCAGCAGGTCCCCAACATCACTTCCATGGCGAATGATGAATACCGCAATGATACGCAGGGGCTTTTGGAAGGCAAAAATCCGCCGTCGCGCGGGGTTTGGCTGGATACCATCAACGGTACGAGCGAGACAGATAAGATCGGCGGGAAAGTGCGCGCGCGCTATTACACCTATCAGTCCGACTGGTACTCTTCTCTGACCGAATATTTCTCCAATCAAGGGATGTGGGAAAGACCCAAAGCGGCGGAAGAAGTATGCAAGGCATACGCGTCTACATTGCAGGCGTCTTTGGATGCGATGCAGGCGGAAATGGGGTGATTGTATGGATCAGAGCGTAAGAAAGCAGGAAGAGTTTTCTTCCGTAAGCGGTGAAATTCCGGCGGCACCTGCGGGGCAGACCGCCGCCGGCGTTTTGCCGCCGCCCGAAAAGAAGGGAAGCCTTGCACGGCGGGAACACCTGATCGCATTTCTTTTTATTCTTCCTCCCATCGTCGGATTTTGTATTTTTACCATCGGCACGATGATTTTCTCATTCCTGTACAGTTTTCAAAATTACAATGTTCTGACACAGGAATCGACGTTTATCGGCTGGGCGAATTACAAAGATCTTTTTACGCACATACTGTATGCGGAAAATTTCCGAAAATCCATTTTCAACACCATTGTTCTGCTTCTGAGCATCCCTTTCAGCATGATTTTGGGGCTTGCGCTCGCGGGATTTTTGCGGCTGGGGCAGGTGCGCGGGGCAAAAGTTTTTCAGATTTTGTATTATCTTCCCGCCGTATCCAGTGCGGTCGCGATGAACATCGTATGGCGGTATATTTTCAACAATGAATTCGGGATCATAAACCTGCTTCTCGGGCAAAAGATTCCCTGGCTGAGCGACGATGCGCTGATCAAAGTTGCGATCATTTTCAAAAATTCCGTAAACGGTATGGGCGGCGCAATGATTTTGTATCTTGCGGGCATGCTGAACGTCCCCAAAGATTATTACGAGGCGGCGGATATCGACGGCGCGAGCAGACTGCGCGAATTTTTCAGCATCACATTGCCGCTCATTACGCCCATTACTTTCTATCTTCTCATCACGGGCCTGATCGGCGGACTGCAATCGTATGCCGATTCGCAGATCTTCGGCGCGGGCGTACAGGGATCGCAGACCGTCGTCTACTTTATTTGGGCACGCGGCATTAACCAAAACCGCTACGGGCTCGCTTCGGCGGCGTCCATTCTGCTTGCGATCGTTATCATGATCATCACGCTGATCCAGTTCAAGTTCTCCAATAAATGGGTGTACGAGGAGTGACGGCTATGGAACAAATGACTGCAATCAAAAAAACAGGCGGCACCGCTTTACAAATCGCGGGCAGGATCGCTATGCGCGTCTTTATTTATGCAATTTTGATTTTCGGTGCGCTTTTTCTCGTCTTTCCGTATGTTTGGATGCTTCTGACTTCGTTCAAAGACGATTATGAAGCGATGAGTCTGACGCTGAAGCTCTTTCCCGAAAAATGGATTTTTTCCAACTACAAAGAAATATGGGCGATCGTGCCTCTCTTGCGCGGCGTGGGGAACACGTTGATCGTGGAAGTGAGCGTTATTGTTGTGGGTACGTTTGTATCGACGATGGCGGCGTTTTCCTTTGCAAAACTGCAACTGCCGCATAAGACTTTTTGGCTGCTCTTTCTCATGAGCGGCATGATGGTTCCGTACGCGGCGCTCATGCTGCCGCAATTCCGCGCGTTTATGGCTCTCAATATGTTCGATACGCTTTGGCCGCTTATTTTGCCGGGGTTGTTCGGAAATATTTCGATGATGTTTTTCCTCATTCAATATATGCGCGGCATTCCCAACGCCTTTTTTGAAGCAGCGAAGATCGACGGCGCGGGGTACATGAAAATGTTTGTTTCCATCATGCTTCCGCTTGTCAAAACGGCGCTGGCGGCGCAGATCGTGTTCTGGTTTATCGGAATTTGGAACGACTATTTTGCACCGGCGATTTACCTCAAAAGTTATGAAAATATGACACTGCAACCCATGATGGCGCGTATCAATTCCGAAAACGCGGGCGGTACAAATCTGCCGCTTATTATGGCGGGTGCGGTGCTTTCGAGCATTCCAATGTTAGTGATCTACATCAGCTGCCAGAAATATTTCATCGAATCTCTGGCGATCTCCGGAGTGAAGGGTTAAGATAAGAAAAGGAGGAAAAGAATGAAAAAATTCGTTTTATGCGCGATTCTTGCGCTGTTTGCGGCACTGTCCGTTTTTGCCGGCTGTGCTGCAGGCGGATATAACGACTATTCTCCCGATAAACAACCGGGCGATGGCGCGTTCGACCACGACGGCAATTACAGCGTTCCCGAGCTTACCATCGACGGCAAAGGTGACGATGCCCAGTGGAAGGCAATTACATCGCCTCTCACAAGGTTCGGCAGGGAAGACGCGGTGTCTGTCAAGGTTTACCGCGGAGAATCGGCGATATTTTTCCTGTTTGAAGTAAGGGATACCGTTTTGCTGACCTATGGAGAAGCGAACGATGATACCGTTACCAAGAGCGACAGCATTGAAGTCTATCTCGATACCATGGCGGACGGCGGAACAAAACCGCAATCGGACGATTATCAGATCAATTTGGGCATTCACGGCAAGACCCGCATCATGCAGGGCTCGGGCAGTGAGTGGGGCAACTGGAACGGACTGATTGATTACGAGGTAGCGCTGGACGGGACGCTCAATGACGGTGCGGAAGCGAACGATACCGGTTACAGCATCGAAGTAATGATCCCGTATGCGCAGATCAATATCGAAAAGACGGACACGATCGGCATTTCTTTCGGGCAGGTCGATAAATTCGGGCTTGGCAATGAGACGGGCACCGATTGGGATTGGTTCGGCTGGACATTTGAGGGAACGCTGGCGGAGCCGCAGACGCCCAATAATTATATTTTGCTGGACGGGAGCAATAAACTTTACAGCCGCGGGAACATTCCCAAGCCTGACGCGGAAATGGCAGGGTATGTGCTCGATTCGCAAACCCAGTCGCCGTTGGAAGGGGTAACTCTTTCGGCGACGATCGGCGGCGAAGAAAAAGAAACGGAAACGGACGCGCAAGGGTACTATACCTTCGGGTCGGTGGCGCCCGATCAGTCGTATGAAGTGACGGCGCAAAGGAGCGGGTATCTTACCGGCCGCGTGACCTATACGCGCGACGAACTGCGCGCGGCAGACGGCGGCAGGGTGCTGAAAAACATCTCTCTGCAAAATGAACAGACGGTCGCCAAGACGACGATCACCGGCACGGTGAAAAACGTTGCGAACGGGATCGTCGCGGGAGCGACGGTGCGTGTTGACGGATTGGATTTGCAAACAGAAAGCGGCTCGGACGGCTCTTTCTCGATCGCGAACATTCCCGCAACGCAAGATGTGACGCTGATCGTCAGTAAGACCGGGTACGAAGACAGCGAAACGAAGATCTCCGTAAGAAATTTGCAGGCGGACGGTACGACGAAGGTCGGTGACGTCAGCATCAATCTGCCCGCGGCGGTCGCGGGGCCGTTTGCGTTCAAAACGGCGCAATTTGCCAACAGTACAGCGTACATTACCCGTACGCTGACGGGAATTTTGTTCCGCTTTGAGGGATCGGGCAGACTCAGCGGGCGAATCGAATTGTATCTCGATACGAAAGACAGTGCGGCTTCGCGCGAGGTGGATACGAGTTGCTGGCGGTTCGATCTGACGGATTCCGGAGCAATCGAAGGAACGCACTATGCGGGTGGCAGCTTCCTGTTTACAGGCTTGATCTATGAGCTTTTGTACAACGGTTCGACGGGCTATGAAAGCACCTTCTTTATTCCTTACAGCTATCTCGGCATCGAGCGGACCGAAGTATTCGGTATCTCGTTGGGACAGTGGTCCACTTCGGCGAAAGATTGGGACGGCTGGAACTTTACCGAAAAAGGATTCAACAATCTGGAGTTTGTAGCACCCGAACTTCCCAAAGACTATGTGCGCGTCGGCGCGCGCAACGAACTGTACGCGTCGGAGAGCAACTACGCGCTGGTCGTCCTTTCGGGCAATGCCGGTATGGCGGGCGTGACCGTCACGGCGTCGGGCAATACGGCGACGACGGACGGCAGGGGCGACTGGTCCATGCGCATTCCCATGACCGAAGAAGCGGTCGAGATCTCCTACTCCTGCAAAGGCTACGTCGGCAAGACCACGACCGTTCCCGCGGGGTACTTCAACACGAGCGGCAAATACACCGAGAACGTGACGCTGGAATTGCAGCTTGTATCCATTTCCGGTACGGTGACCGATTCGCAGACGGGCGCGCCGATCGAGGGTGTGACTGTAACGGTCACGGGCACTTCGTTTTCGGCAACGACAAATGCGAGCGGCGAATACGAGATCGAAGGCATCGGCACGGCGGCAAACATTACTCTCCGATTTGAAAAAGCGGACTATGCGGCGCAGGAATTTGCTTTCACTGCGGAACAGCTCGCCTCTGCCGACACGCATACCAAGGACGTCGTTTTGGTTTCTACCAATATCGTTCCGTCGATCACGCTTACGGGCAAGATCAGCAATGTGAACGGACCCGTGAAAGGCGCATTTGTATATGCGGAAAGCAACGGCGATCTGTGTGCGTACACGGGCGCGGACGGAACGTTCACGATCGAAAACTTTTTGAGCGCGGATGGCAATCTCATCGTCGAAAAAGAAGGATATTGCACGAAAACGATCGCTTATAAAGCTTCGGATGCGGCGGGGGAAGACGCTTTTGATATCGGCACCGTCGATTTGTGGCGGGAATATGCGAAATTGCCGGGAATTATCGCGGACAAGAGCGATCAGTTTGCAAAATTTGAAGGGTATGTGACGCGTTCGCAGGTCGGCTTTGAATTCCGCTTCGAGGGCAGCCTCGCCTTCACGGGCAGGCTGGAACTGTTCGTCGACACCAAGACGAGCGCGGGCGACAATGCGCGCGATCTGAGCGATTATCTTTTCAATCTCAACGCAGACGGCACGCTGACCATCGTCAATTGGGGCGAAGGAGCTAAAAATGAGAGCGTTCCGGCTACCATGAAATATACGGTCACGGGCGCGGACAGCAAACCCGTCCTGACGTTCACCCTCCCGTACGCGTTCTTCGGACAGGTCAATGCGGAAATGGGCATCGCTTCCGACGAAGTGATCGGCATTTCTGCGGGACAGTTCTCGTCCTCCGCAAACGACTGGGACGGCTGGGATAGCTTTGCGATGTTCGGCGCGAATAAAAGGGCTTACGTACAACCCGAAATGCCGCAGGATTATATCCGCATCGGCGCGCGCAACGAAATCTATGCCAAGGCGGACAACACGACGGTGTATACCGCCGAGCACGAATCGTACCGCATCCGTTTCGGAACGGGACTGAACAACGAGACGGCGCAGGGCGCAAGCTATGCAATGACCGAATACGCGGACGATTTCCGCGCCAAAGTGGAACGTTCGGCGGACAGCGTGACTTTCCGCTTTATCTCGACGGGCGATTTCGGGGTGTACAGCACCGGCGAGCGGGAAATGATCCTTATTTATATCGATCGCGGCGAAGCGGTAAACGGTTGGGAGAACGTCGATTATCTGATCAAGATCGCATCCGACGGGAATGTGTACGGAAAAGCGGCGGCTTGGTGGTCTGCGGCGGATAGCGATAAAATCGGCACGGCGCAGATCACTCGCGAAAACGGCATCACCACCGTTTCGTATACCATTACTAACGAAGCTCTGGGGATTGCCGCGGACGAAGTGTTCGGCGTAGCAATGCGCGAAGCTGCGCATAATGCCGGGGATCATACTTTATATGATCCTTGGTGGGATTGCTATCTCGATCATGTAGACAAAAAAGGCGGCGTGGACGCTGCGCATGCGTCGCAGTATATCCGCGTGGCAGCGGACGGAACCCTGTACCGTGCGGCGAGCAATGCCGCGGCAAACGCATAAAGGGGGAGAACGAACATGAAATTGTTAAAAAAATCACTTGTTTTTGCTCTTTCGGCATTTTTGTTGTTGGGATCGGTTGCTTGCGCTTCTCAAGACGGAGAAGACGGGAAGGAATATACCGACCCGAACACGACCTATACCACATACGACAACCGCGCGTACAACGAATATCTTCTCGGTGAAGAGGCGACCATTGCGAATCAGTGGGAAGGCTATGGCATCGGTGACCCCTTTGTGATGCGTTGGAACGGAATGTATTATCTGTACTGTTCTTCGCTCAATTTTCAGACGGGGATACGCGGGTATAAATCGGCAGATCTCGTGAACTGGACACCGATGACGGGCAACGGGCTTACAGAAGGGTATGTCTCGCAAGATCCGATCACGGCGTCGGCATACGCGCCCGAAGTGTATTATTGGGACGGGACATTTTATATGTATACTTCGCCGGGCGGGTACGGGCATTATGTGCTGACTTCCGCTTCGCCCGAAGGTCCGTTCGTAAAGGCGACGGAGAATTTCGGGCTTCGCATCGACGGATCGGTGTTCATTGACGATAACGAAGAAAAATATTTCCTGTATGCAGACGATACCGGGATCCGCATGGCGAAAATGACGGATATGCTGACGGTCGACGCGACGGCGACGCCCGTACTGAACGGCACATCCATCGGCGGCTGGACGGAAGGACCGTACGTTCTCAAACGGGACGGGATCTATTATCTCACCTATACGGGCAACCATGTAACGTCGGACGGGTATCGTATCGCGTACGCGACCGCAGAGAACCTTTCGCGCACGGACGGCGGCATCGACCGCAATGCGTTCACTCGCGCGGCGGACAATCCGCTGGCTCTCGAAACGGAAGGCGAACTTAAAGGCATCGGGCACTCTTCCACGGTGATGGGACCGGATATGGATTCGTATTATCTTGCCTATCACTATCTCAACTCTTCGGGCGGGCCCAACCGCAGCCTCGGCATTGACCGCCTGACCTTTAACGGAAAGCAGATGTCGGTATCCCCCGGGTTGCAGGGGAGCGTCAAACCTGCTCTTCCCGCATTTTATGCGACGGGCAAGGACGGCGAAAAATTTGAAACGAGCGGCGCGTTTCTTGTCAGCAAGGAAAGTGCGGCGGCAAACTTTACCGCAGAATTCAATGTGAGCGGAAGCACCGCTTCGACATTTGTTTTTGCGTACACGGACGAAGATAATTATGCCGGAGTTACGATCGATCTTGCGGCAAAGAATATTTCTTTGTTTACGGTGCAGGGCGGGCAGCGAAGCGAGATTGCACAGGGCAAAACCGAAAATGCTTTTTCCGCCGATAAAATGCACGCTGTGCGCGTTGCGGCGCGTGACGGGCTGGTAGATGTTGTCTTTGATGAAATGACCAAAATCGACGATGCGTCTGCGACATTTTCTGCCGGAAAGATCGGTTATAAAGATCTTGCGGCGGACGCACAGGTCGGTTATACCGCTTTTAGCAATGTGGCTATGGGCATGAGCGACGAGAGCGAACCGAAACAGGCGACGGGGTATATCGGAGCATCTCTGTATCTTCGCGAAGATACCTATTGCGATGCGTTCAGCCTGAGCGACAAGAGCGGTGTTGCGGTGATTGAAGAGGGAAATCTTGCAGGCGTTAAGAGTATGACGCTTGCAAAAGAAGATTTTGTAAGTTATTTGGTCAATGCGCGCGAAGGCGGCAGATACGCGATCGAACTCATTTACCGCGAAAGCGATGGCGGAAAAGAAGTCGGTATCCGTATCGGCAATGAAACGGCCTTCAAATGCAAGTTGCCCGCGATCGAGGCGGAAGAAGGTGAATATGTCAAGGCAGTCGTAATGGAGGCGGACTTGCAAAAGGGTGCAAACATTGTAAAGATCGAATCGCTTTCGGAGGAGATTGCATTTGCAGGATTGCGTTTTGTAGAAGCGTCCGCGCAGTCGCCGCAGTTTGAGGCTTCCCTTGGAGAATATGTGGAAAAGGGCGTCGATTACAAGACGATCTGGAAGATCAAGGACGGCGGACATTATGCGAAAGCCGGTACGCGTCAACTTGTATATTTCGGCGACAATACGCTCGGTGATTTTACAATGGAAGTAGAGATCAAACTCGAAGGTGCGACGGGAACGTCGACGGCCGGGATCGTGTTCCATGCACAGAATTACGCCGCATCTTCGTACGACGCCTATACGAGCATACAAGGGTATTATCTGGCGGTCAATAATAATCAGGTCGTGTTGGATGAGCTCAATTATGCGGACGGATCGCAGTCCAACCTCGCAACTTTTGTACAGGGCAATCCTTTCAAGACAAGCGACGTGTTTGTGCCGCTGAAAATTCAGGTGCGCGGCAACACGATTACGGCCTGGTCGGGAGAAACTCTCCTGTTTACGTATACCGATACTTGGGGATTCTCGAACGGCAAAATCGGATTGTACACAAACGGGGCGGCGGTCATATACCGCAATCTGAAAATTTACGCCTGATCGAACGATTGCGGAGAGCCGCATGCGGCTCTCCGCTTTTTAAAAGGAACAATTATGCGGAACAAAAAGCGAGGAGCTTTGATTATGGCGGCGATCATGGCGGCGGCCGCGTTGGGCGGATGCGCCGCAAAGCATGAGGAGATCGCGTACGTCCCGCCCGAACGGGAACGGTACGAAAATTGTATCGAGATCGAAGGGCAGTGGGGCGAGAGCGCCGCGACGGGTCCCGGCGGGCAGTACGGAATCGGCGATCCGTTTGTGATGCGCTGGAACGGAAAATATTATCTGTATCCTTCCACTTCCGATCCCTGCGACGGCATCAAGGTGTTTGAATCGGAAGATGCAGTGCATTGGACGGACAAGGGGTTTGCTGTCGCGCCGAGCGAGGCGACCGTACACGGTGCGTATGCTCCCGAAGTCGTGTATTACAACGGGTATTTTTATTTGTGTCAATCGCGCGCGGGACAGGGGCACTACATCTACCGCTCCGAAAGCCCTACGGAGGGGTTTGTGCTTTGGAGCATTTCGAATGCCGAAGAGGGCAGTATCGATTACGGAAATCTCGGAATGGGCATTGACGGCTCGTTTTATGTTTCGGACGACGGTAAACTGTATATCATGCACACGTCTACTCCCGCAGGATTGCAATTCAACGAGATCATGGATGCGGAGAACATTCGCCCCGAAACGATCGGAAAGGCGCAGCCGCTGGGTGACGCTAACTTGCGGCATTGGATCGAAGGGCCGGGCATTTTTCGCCGCGGGGAGTACAGCTATCTCACATATACAGGAAACCATGTCATCTCCGACGGTTACCGCGTGGCATATTCTTACGCGAAAGATCTTTCCGATCTCTCTTCGTTCGTACAGCCGCGCGACAACGTCACGATCATCGATACCGATACGGACCACCGCGGGCTGGGGCACAGCAGCAATTTTGTAGGGCCGGACCTCGATTCGATCTACACTGCATATCACAGTTTGGTCGGAAACGGACCTGCGCGGCGGTATAATCTGGACAGATACCTTCCTTCGGGCGGGCTGCTCACCGCCAACGGCGTGACGCACCGTCCCGTGCTGGTGCCTGCACAACCCGCTGCATCGGCGGCATCGGGGGATGCGCTCACGGAAAAGAACGGTGTGTTTACGCTCGGCAACGTGCAGGGGTATTTTACGGCAGAGTTCAATTTTGTGCCGCAGAGCGGGCAAAAACTCTACTTTGGTGACAAGTATTGCATCACACTGGAAGACGGCACGATCGCCCTTTTCAAAGACGGACAAGAGATCGCCGCGAAATCAATTGCGTTTGCATCGGATAAAATCAATACGGTGCGCGTCGAAAACGGCGACGGGATCGGATACATATACCTCAACAACATGCGCGCGATCGAATATGCGGCGCAAGCCTCGCCCGGCGCGGTGGGGTATGCCGTCCGTGAGGGGGTGCAATATACTGCGTTCACGAACGACGTGTTCGGCACTTCCGATTTTGAAGCCCCCAAAAATTTTCCGACGAAATTTCCCGCAACTTCGTACTTGAAAGGCGAGATGCGAGGTTTTTGTATCAAAGGCGCGGAGCTGGTTTCGGGCGGTGTGCGCGTCGGTGAGAAACAGAGTATCGTAGAGACGCGCGATGACGAAAACGCCGTATGCCTTGCAAAGGGCGATTGGGTCAAGTACGCCGTCGACGTTCCCGAAGACGGGATGTATTCCGTTTCGGCACGTGTTTTGACGGGAGAAAAGGCAAAACTGCGCATAGTCATAGGTGAAAGCGAGCTTATCGCCGAGATCGATCCGGCAAGCGAAGCGGAAATGGAAGCAGTGAACGTGACGCTGGGCAGAATGAATGCGGAAAAAGGTGTCAAAGCCATGAAAGTCGAAGTGCTTTCGGGAAAAGCGGGGATCATTCTCTTTGATGTGCGCGCGGGGGCGGAAATGCCTGAAAACCTTTCCCTTTCGGCTTTTCAGCCGTTGAGCGGCGATGTTTCGGTGGGCGAGACCGTTCGCGTTTCGGGCGGCGACGTGCCGGGGGCGGCGCATTGGGGAAATGCGGGCATCACCGATTTTGAAACCGAACTGACTTTTTGCCTTTCGGCGAATGCGGATGCGGGATTTATGCTTCGCGAGAACTATTATTCGTGGTTTACGGCACAGCCGAAACAGTCGTGGCGCGGATATTATCTGCAATTCACGGGGCAGATCATGACTTTGCGCCGCTTTGATTACGGCGATGAGATGCTGGTTTCGGCGCGCGCGCCTTCCGTTTCGGACGGGAACGCGCACACCGTGAAAGTCAGCGCAAAAAACGGTACTTTGTCCGTTATTTTGGACGGAAACAGCAAACTGGAATATACGGACGATCATGCGTTTACAAGCGGATATCTCGGCGTCTATTCCGCGGCAGGGCAGATCGAGCTTCTGGATTTTACGTATAACATTTTAAAATGAGAACGCGGCCAAATGCCGCATATTCGGACAGGAGAGTTTTATGAAACATACAAAGTGTTACATTGCGGGACACCCGCGCCCGCAGTTTGTGCGAAAAGATTGGAAGAGCCTGAACGGCACATGGAAATTTGCATTCGGCGAAGAAGTAAATGATGCGGCGGCGAAAAAAGGTGACCTTGCGCGCACCATTTGCGTTCCTTTTACTTATGAAACAAAGAAGAGCGGCATCGGGGATACTTCCTTTCATGAAGCAGTCTGGTATTCGCGTGAGATCGAAGGGAAAGCGGGCAAACGTACGCTTCTGTATATCGGTGGCGCCGATTATGAGACGGAAGTGTATGTCAACGGAAGTTTTGTCGGCAGGCATGTCGGTGCATATACTCGCTTTTGCGTCGATGTGACGCCCTATCTGCGAGGGAACAGGGGAACGCTCTGCATCAAATGTACCGACAGCAACTCTCCCGTGCAGGTGCGCGGAAAACAGCGCTGGGAACGTGAAAATTTCGGTTGCTGGTATGTGCAGACAACGGGCATCTGGAAGAGTGTATGGCTGGAATACGTCGACAAACAGCATTTGACCGAACTGAAAATGACACCTTCTTTGCAGGATAATTCCGTCACTTTTTCGGTCGGAGTGTCGCACCCGTGCGCGGATGCACAGGTACGTATCGCGATTTCTTTTGACGGAAAACCCGTACAGGATGTGTGCGTGAATGCACGTGATGCGGAAAACGAGGTTTGTGTGCGACTGGACAGCGGCGCGCTCACCTATCAGGTGGAGCAGTGGTCGGTTTGGTCCCCCGCCTTGTATGACGTTGAGATCGAGGTGTGGCAGGGCGGAAAAAAGGTCGATACGGTCGGAAGTTATTTCGGACTGCGCGAATTTGTTGCCAAAGACGGAAAGCTGCTCTTCAATAATCTGCCGTATTATCTTCGTCTTCTGCTCGATCAGGGATATTGGCCCGAGTCGGGTATCACGCCGCCTTCGGAAGAAGCGATCGAGCGTGACATCCGTCTGAGCAAAGAAATGGGGTTCAACGGCGTGCGCAAACATCAGAAAGTTGAGGACGACGTGTTTTTGTATTATGCGGATATTTTAGGCTTTGTTGTCTGGTGTGAGCTTCCGTCCAATCACTGGTATTCGGACGAGGCGTCCGAACGCATCGTAAACGAATGGATACAGATCGTACGGCAAAATTATAACCATCCGAGCGTCGTTACCTGGGTCATTTTTAACGAAAGCTGGGGGGTGCGCAACATTTTTACCAACGGACGGCAGTCTGCACTTGCGACCGCACTGTATTATTTGACAAAAAACTTCGATCCGATGCGTCCCGTTATATCCAACGACGGATGGATGCATGCCAAAAGCGATATTTTGACCTTGCATCACTATGAACAAGACGGCGAAAAACTGTATTCTTTCTACGATGACATCCGCAAATTGACCGAAGGGGATGCAGGCAATTCGCAGTTTTTGCCGTATGCGGAAGGGTACCGCTACGAGGGCCAGCCGATCGTGATGAGCGAATTCGGCGGAACGGCGTATGTCAACGACGAAAAGAACGGCTGGGGTTACGGCGCAGGCGTAAAGAGCGACGAGGAATATATCGCACGCCTTCGCTCGCTCGTTTCGGCGATTTCGAAGATGCACATCAGCGGATATTGTTATACGCAGATCACCGACGTCGAACAGGAAGTCAACGGTATTCTTCGTGCAGATCGGACGCCCAAAGTTCCTGTTGAAGAGATCGCAAAAATCAATCGTATTTGATCAAACGCGCCGCGCAAGATTTGCGCGGCGCGTTTAAAAACAGG
>CABQND010000048.1 GCA_902465495.1 uncultured Eubacteriales bacterium | reverse complement strand
AAAGCGCCCGCGGCATTCGCTGCGGGCGCTATTTTTATAAATTTAAAGTTGGGCTCAAAATGATTATAACGTATGCATCATTTTTTCTCTTTTAACAAATAATGCTGAATCGCTATAATCGTTTTTGCATCACGGATTACGCCATCCTCGATCATTTTTAATGCCTTGTTCAGCGGGAAAAATGCACAATCGACAAACTCGTCGTCATCCGGATGGACATGCCCTTCGCTTACTCCGTGCGCTTCATATATGTAAATTTTTTCATTGGTATATCCCGGCGTGGGATAGATCGTATACAAAAGCTCCACCGATTCAGGCTTAAAGCCCGTTTCTTCTTCCAGTTCGCGTGAAGCCGTATCTTTCGGATCCTCGCCTTGATTGAGTTTTCCGGCAGGAATTTCCCAAGTAATCTCACCATATGCATACCGGAACTGGCGAACCAGGAGCACCTTTCCTTCCCGGACAAACAGCACACACGCACCGCCGGGATGCATTACCATTTCCCGTTTGCAGGGCTTTCCGTCCGGAAGCATCGCATCATCGACGCGAAGCGTGATGATTTTCCCCTGATAAATCACATTTTCCCGTACAGGCTTTTCAATCAGACCCGCCGCATCCATCCGATCCGTTCCGCATTCGTTTTTTTCGGAAAAACTCATAATATCTCCTTGATTTGCGAAAATATTTTGCGCATGCTTTCAATATTCTCGCTCTTGAATCCTTCACATCGCGCAAACGAGAGATATCCGCAAAGAAGCGCGGCGATCCGTTCATCCGATTTTTTGGAACATGCCTCTTCAAGTGCATTCAATATCAGCATCGCATCTACTTTCTGCCCGTCAGAAACGTTTGAAAAATAAACTCGCTTTCTTTCCTGCGCGACCAATTGCGCCAAATCCTCTCCCACAAAGCTCTCGCAGGCTGATTCGCAGAACAACACTTTAACCGCATTTTTGAATGGCTTGATGATCTGATTGGAAAACGCATAAAATCCTTCGTAAACACTGCCGTCTCCGTAAAAATATTCACGCAGAAAGCTTCCGAGATCAAGCGCCTTATTGTCAAATTCAACCAAAAGGCAAAAAATAAACGCAAGTTTCTTTTCCGGATCTTCCGGAAGAGAAAGCTTACACCTTCCCGAAGCATCCGCTCCCCCCAAACATTCGCGGCGCGCCGCATCATAATCGAAATCTTTGGTTATCTCGCGGAAAAAGGCATACAACAGATCGGAGGTCGCAATGGATTTGAGCAATTCCCCGATCTTTGTATCGGCTATGATGAACCTGGACTGCATCACTTCGTCGCATTTCCGCAAAAACAAATCGATCTGTCCCCTTCCGGTATCCATACGCGCCTCCCCATTTTTCTGTGCAATATAGACAACTTTTTCTGCTTGCATATCATTATAGCACAAAAAACAGATTTTATTAACTTATTTTTCCCAAATATCTTGATTTTCGCAAAAATTTTATGTATAATAAAGAAAATTAAATTTGGAGGTTCATTTTTCATGAAATCCGTAAAAATTTCTCTTCAGATGGCTCAGAATGTAAAAGACTTCGTTAAAGTCGTACAGGATTATCCTTACGAAATCGACCTGAAGAGCGACAAATATGTCGTCGATGCAAAGTCTATTCTCGGAATTTTCAGTCTCGACCTTTCCAAACCCTTGGTCGTTGAGATCCATTCGGATGACTGTGACGATCTCATTGCCGCGCTGAAAAAATTTGCGTAATCGGCATAAATCGGTCAGAATCGGTCAAAAACGATCCGCTTTTGCCTAAAAAGCGGATTTTTTGTCCGCCATGCGTTTTACTCGGATCCGTAAAGCTTTTGCCATACGGATCATGCTGTATCGGGAAATGTATGCTTTTCCCGCACTTGTACAGCGTTCTTTCTCAAATAATCAAAGGAATCTTCCGACATGCAGATCCAGGGCGAAACGTTCATAAACAAATTAATATTGCTGTTCGTTTTCGACAAAATGGAGAGCGCGCTGTCCGAGCGTACAATCGTGGACATGTGTTCGACCAGCAATGACTGGATCAACTACATGGACTGTCTCATGATCATCCAACAGCTTTTGGAAGACGGGTTCATCTGTACTGTTGAAACCAACGATGACACCCTCTACACCATCACGCCGGACGGACGAAGCTGCCTTGCGAATTTTTACATCAATATTCCCAAGAGCACTCGCGAAGAGATTTCGGTGTTTGTCAAAAACAACAGCGCCCGTTACCGCAACCGCCAGGAATGCAAATCGGATTATTACCAGAACAAAGACGGCACTTATACCGTGTTTTTGCGGATCCTCGCCCCCGCGCAGCCCATGCTTGAACTTAAATTTGTGGTTCCTGACCGCAAAACAGCCCAAAATATCTATAAAAAATGGGAATTAAAAGCGGCGGACGTGTATGCAGTCATTTACGAAAATCTCGTCGACTGACAACTCCGCACATTTTACTATTTCGAGGTCTGATTTTTATGTTTACGTACAACACAAAAGGTACCTGTTCTCGTCAGATCATTTTTGACGTGGACTCGGAAAACAAAATTCATAACGTGAAATTTATCGGAGGATGCGGCGGCAACCTGCAAGGCATTTCTAAATTGATCGAAGGCAAAAACATCGACGATGTTCGCAACACCCTCAAAGGTATTAAGTGCCGCAACAACACATCCTGCCCCGATCAGCTTGCAAACGCGATTGCCGCTTATAAAGAAAGAGAAAACGCACGCGTATAGGCCAACCATGTACAACTGAGCATTTCGCTTTGAAACGTTCCCCCCGAGGAGCGTTTTTTCGCAACACCTTCATTAAAAATAAAAACGGCAGACCCTTTTCGGGACTGCCGTTTTTTTACTGATCAATACCCTACTCGAAAAAAAAAGCCCGCGCTGTTCGCGCGGCGGGCTTTTTTTAATCAAACATCTTGAAAAATGCCTTTACTGCAAAAGTTACCGACTGGTTTTTCGGAAACGCAATTCCAACCGAGCGTGCAGGCAATGACGGTTCCGTCTTGATCTCAAACAAGGATTTATCCTCTCCAAGCTCACGGCGGACATATTCCTTGGGAACACAGGCGATTCCAACGCCGTTTTTTGCAAGCTGTATCATCAGTTCCAGGCTCCCGCATTCTATCTCGGGATGCAAGTGTACCCCGATGGAATGCGAAAAATTGATGATCGCCTTGCGGGTAACCGTATTCGTGTCCAGCATCAGCAAAGGATAATCATGCATACTTTTGAGCGGCTGAACGCTCTCGGCAAGAGTTGCAAACTTCTCGTTTGCAACGAACGTATCATGCAAAGGCATTACGACGCTGGACAAGATAAAATCCTTGTCATCTACCGGAAGATTCAAAAAAGCAATATCGCATTTGTTATTTTTTAAAAGTTCAAGCGTTTCGGTCGTTGTGCAATTGATCAGGCTCAATTTTACATCCGGATATTTTTCATGATATTCGGCGATCTTATCGATCAGCACATATGAAAATATAGTGTCAGAAGCACTGATGCGGATGGTTCCCGTCGCCGTGCTGTTGATCTCTTTTAAACGGTTTTCCGCCTCATCCAGCTCGGCAAGCGCCTTTTCTACAATCGAGAAAATCTGCTTGCCGCCCTTATCCGACAATTCCATCCCGCGATGCGTACGATTGAACAAATTCGCACCAAGCTGACCTTCCAGCTGTTTGATCGCCTGCGAAACCGCGGGCTGACTGATGAAAAGCTCATCTGCCGCGCGCGTAAGGCTGCCGCATTTGGCGACCGTATAAAAAACTCTGTACAGTTCCAGATTGACCATGCGTTTTCTCTCCTAAATACTTTTTCCTATCGCTTTTGTTTTGACCGGCAAAAGGAAAAAGCGACTGTGTCATCACATATGCAATTATTTACCCACGCAAAATTTTGCAAAAATCTCATCGATAATCCGCTCATTTGCCGTTTCGCCGCTGATCTCGCCCAGCGCTTCCCACGCCGCTTTCAAATGAATCCCCAAAAGGTCGAGAGGCACCTTTCCGCATTCGGACAACGCTGCGCTGAGCTCTTCCGACGCCCGCAAAATCGCCGCATGATGCCTTTCCTCAATAATAAACTCTCCGTCTGCGTCATATCCGTCCATACAGCGAGCAAACATTTCCTGACGAAGATAATCCACATTTTCTCCTGTCTTCGCCGAAACACGAATGTCGGCAGGCGGCTCACATACACCCTCTCCAAGATCAGTTTTGTTGTAGATCACCATCTTTTTCTTTTCCGCGAGCGAATGGTAAATGTTTAAATCTTCATCCGAAAGCCGCTCGGATGCGTCCACAACAAACAAAACAAGATCAGCGCCTTCAATCAACCTTCGTGCGCGAGAAATTCCGATATTCTCGATTTCATTTTCGCTTTCACGAATTCCCGCCGTGTCATACAGGCGGAAAAGCACGCCGCCTATTTCCAACGAACCTTCCACAACGTCACGCGTCGTCCCCGCTACCGAAGACACGATTGCCTTATCCGTGCCAAGAAGAGCATTGAGCAGAGAACTTTTACCAGTGTTCGGCTTACCCGCAAGCACGACACAAACCCCCTGCTTGATCTTTCTGCCCGTCCCATACGAGCGGGCAAGCATACGCAAGCGCACTTCGGCGGCTTCGATCTTCTGCTTCACATCAAGAAGATCGGTATGTTCGATATCCTCCTCCGGAAAATCGATGTCCGCATCGATCCCGGCTAAAATTTCGGTAAGCTGTGCCTGCAATTCCGTGATCGCACCGTTGAGCCGTTCGGCATACAATAGATACCCCGCACGTACCTCCGCATCACTCTCGCCGTTGATCATGTCAATCAGACCTTCCGCCGACGAAAGAGATACCTTTCCGTTTAAAAATGCGCGTTTCGTGAATTCGCCTCGTTCGGCTAGGCGCGCACCGAGTGAAATCGCTTTACGCAAAATCCCGCGCGCAATGTTTGTCCCGCCGTGACAATGAAATTCCACAACATCTTCGCCCGTAAAACTGTGCGGAGCTCTGAAAAACACACACAAACCGTAATCGCGGAAAGTTCCTCCATCAATCTCTCCCGGATACATGCGCTGCGGTTCAAATCCCGAAACCCCGCGTTTGCCGGAAGGCGCAAACATTTTTTCGGCGATTTGCAAAGGCTCACCGCCGCTCAAACGTATAATTGCGACCCCGCCTCTTCCAGGCGGCGTCGCAATCGCCGCAATCGTGTCGCTTTTCATATCCAATACCTCTTTTGCAAAATTATATCACGAAATCTTACCTTTGTCAAATCTCCCATCGAAATGCAACCATTCTTGCGCCCTTCGCAAAAAATGAAAACCGCGGCATACAAACCGAATGCCGCGGCATACAAATCATTTCTTTTTACGAAAAATCGGGAGGATCTTTTTTGTCGTTTCCCTTCCCGGAAAATTCTCCGAACGGATCATCATCCGAAGGTTTGGAAGAAGAACCAAACTCTCCGAACGGATCCTCGGGTGCATTTTTCGGCGCACCTTGACCGTTCGGATTTCCGTAGGGCGGCTGATTATACGGCGGCTGATTATACGGATTTCCATAAGGAGGTTGACCGTAAGGAGGATAACCGCCATATTGTGCCGCCTGCATACGGCGAATTTGTTCGGCACGCGCCGCCATAAATTTTTCGTAATCCACCGGCTTGCGATTGCGATACGCAAAAATCAAAAACGCCGCAAACAAAGGGATAACCGCGCACAACACTACCATCCAAATATACGAAAGCGGGCAATACCGTTTGAAAAATGCAATAAACATGAATACCGCTGCAATCGTATACAGTACATAGAATATATACTCTAAGATATACGCCACGTTCATCATATTATAAATCGCAGGATTCAGCGCACTTGTAAATTCAATGGAAATATATCCGCCGCCGTCCGCGCCGGTCTGGCGTACAATATTATACAGCACTCCTTCGCCCTGCGCGAAAATGTACATCTGCGGAAAATATTGCAAAGCATATGCAACGCACAGCAATATTTCCAAAATCATCGCATACAGTCCGACATGTTTGAGGCGCGCATTTCCCAGACGCAAATCCCCTGCCAGTTCGCCGATCAGATAGGTGCTCGCAAACGGAACAAACGCACACCACAGAAGTTTTTGCTTGCCCGCCCGTTTTGCCATCGTGTACAGCCCGATCGCCTTAAACGCATACACGATCGCATATACCGCCAACGAAATCAACACGACAGCCAGACCCGACAATCGGTTAAAACCATACGCTTCCGCATAGAGCGGACTTCCCAAAATAAACATGAAACCTAAAACAATAAAAAATTCCATACCAATCTCCGTTCCGTTTCCGGAAAATTATTCGTCGCCAAACAGCGCAAAGCCATAATCAACTTTCCTAAGTGTCAAACCTTTTGCCGGCATCGTTTTGCCAAGCAAATCGCGACCGCCTCTTTCCAACGCCTCTTTTATCTGCGCCAAAGACAATCTGCCCTGCCCGCAAGAAAGAATCGCGCCCGCCATAATGCGGACCATATTATATAGAAATCCGTTGCCGCACACGTCGATGTGCACACCGAAAATATTTTCCCCGATCTCGTCCACCCACGGAATAAACTCCACCGAATATACAGTTCGAACTGTCGTCTTTACCGACGATCCCGTCGAGGAAAATGACGCAAAATCGTGCTCCCCTTCCAAAAGATCAGCACAATCGCGCATCTTTGCGAGATCAGGCTCCTCCCCGACGCGAACCGCATACCGTTCCAGCAGCGGATTTTCCCGCCGCGAAAAATACACGCTGTACCGATAAGTCTTTTGCTTTGCCGAACGACAAGCATCGAAATCATCGGGAACTTCCGCGCTTTTAAGAACGCGCACTGCGGGCGGCAAAAAAACGTTCAGTGCGTCCGCAACACGCCCCGGCTCTATTTTTATATTGTCCGCAAGTGCAAAATTACATATCTGCCCCGCCGCGTGAACGCCCGCGTCCGTCCTGCCGCTGCCCGTCACCCGCGAAAAATTGCCGAACGCGCTTTCGATCGCACGCTCTAATTCGCCCTGCACCGTAAAGCCGTTTTTCTGTACCTGCCAACCGCAAAAATCGGTGCCGTCGTAACTGACCAAAAGTGCTATATTCATGATATTGTACCGTTTTTCACGCATACGTTTGCGTTATTTTATGCACATTGTTCAAGAAATAAACCAACCGATAATATCAAACTTTCCGCCGAAATAAATATTTAAGAACACAATTCCGGTAATCAATCCGGCAAGCAGTAATACGCCGAGCAGATCCCGCCATGTAAAGGTCAGTTTTTTGTATTTTGTTCTGCCCTTTGCACCGCTGTAACAGCGCGCATCCATGGCATCACCGAGATCTTCCGCCCGCCGAAAAGCCGATACAAGCAGAGGCACAAGCACGGGAATCATTGCCTTTGCGCGTTTGATCAGCCCGCCCGTTTCAAAATTTGCACCGCGCGCCTTCTGTGCCGCAATGATACGATTGGTTTCATCGGTCAATATGGGAATAAACCGCAACGCAATACTCATGATCAGCGCCAATTCATGCACGGGAAAGCGGATCCATTTCAAAGGAGTAAGCAAGCTTTCGATACCGTCGGTAAGAGATACAGGCGTGGTCGTGAGTGTAAGAATTGCCGTACCCATGACGAGCAGGAACAACCTGAGCGCGAGAAACGCCATGTTAATGATCGCTTCCCACGAGATTGTAATAAATTTCCACTGCCACAAAATGTGCAAACTGCTATTCGAAGAATAGAAAAAAAGATTCAGGATCGCCGTAAATATGATGAGAAACAGCACCATCTTCACAGACCGAAGCACCCTGCCGAAAGGGATACGGGCAAAAATTACGGTCACGATAAGAAATAATATGACCGCGGCAAGCCCGAGAAAATTTTTGGCAAGGAATGTCGCTACGATGAAAGCGATGGTCAGAACGATCTTGGCACGGGGATCCATATTGTGCACGAAAGATTTCGCGGGATAATATTGTCCGAAAGCAACGTCATTCAGCATGCCCGCCACCTTCCTTTTCCCACAAAGCAAGAACTTTCTGTGCAAAATCGTCGCAAGTGAAGTCAGTGTCCACGGCAAAGCCGCGCGCTTTGAGAAGCTGTGCGCACTTCGCCGTCACGGGAATATCCAAACCCAGCGCGAGGAGCTCGTCCGCGCGCGCGAAAATTTCCGAAGGTTTCCCGCACATGACCACCTTCCCGTCCGAAAACACGGCGGCACGCGTGCAATTCTCCGCGATCTCGTCCATATCATGCGATACGATTACGATCGTTTTGCACCATCCTCCGTGAATGGAATGAAGAAGTTCCATCAGCTCACGCTTGCCGAGCGGATCCAATCCCGCCGCAGGCTCATCGAGAATGAGCACTTCGGGTTTGGTGACAATGACTCCCGCAATCGCGACGCGCCGCTTTTGCCCGCCCGAAAGCTCAAAAGGCGATTTATTCCGTACCTTGGCATAGTCCAGTCCCACCGTTTCCAGCGCCTCTTTCACTGCTGCCGCCGTTTCCTCTTCGCTCATGCCTTTGCGGAAATTTTTCAGCCCGAACGCCACGTCCTTTTCCACCGTCTCCGCAAAGAGCTGGTACTCGGGATATTGAAATACCATGCCGACTTTGCTTCGCAGCTCCAAAAACTTGCATTTTTTGTCCGCAAGGTCGTAATCCCCTACATGCAAGCTCCCGCCCGTAAGGCGAATGAGTGCGTTCAGATGCTGAACAAACGTCGATTTTCCACTGCCTGTATGCCCGATGATGCCGAAAAACTCTCCTTCTTCAATGGTGATGTCGACGCCGTCGAGCGCCTTGCTTGCAAAGGGAGATTTCGGATTATAAGTATATGTCAAGCCTTTCGCAACGATTCGCATATTCCCTCCGCAAGTTCTTCCGCAGTAAATGCATTGCGCACAGGCATGCCCGCTTCCTGCAATTTTTTACAAACATATGCAGCGCGCGGCAGCGTCAGATTATACGTTTCCAGCTCGTCACTGCGCGCAAATATCTCTTCCGGTGCACCGTCCATTACCACTTCGCCGCGATGCATGACGATCGCACGATCTGCCTGCAACGCTTCGTCCATAAAATGCGTGATCAAGATGACAGTCATCCCCTTTTCTCTGTTCAGTCTTCGGATGACGTCCATCACCTCGCGCCTGCCGCGAGGATCGAGCATGGCGGTAGATTCGTCCAAAATCATGATCTTGGGCAGGATCGCCAGCACACCCGCAATCGCAATGCGCTGTTTTTGTCCGCCCGAAAGACGCGCGGGCGTGCTTTTTCGGAATTCCTGCATTCCCACCGCATTGAGCGCAAAATCAATGCGCTTTCCGATCTCCTCACGCGGAACCCCGATATTTTCGGGACCGAACGCAACATCGTCTTCTACAATGGATGCAACCGTCTGGTTATCGGGATTCTGAAACACCATACCCGCATTCTTACGGATCTCAAAAGTCTTTTTATCATCAGCCGTGTTCATTCCGAACACTTCGACTTTCCCCGAAAACGGAACGAGCAAGGCATTGATCAGTTTCGCAAGCGTGGATTTCCCGCTCCCGTTCATACCCAAAACGGCGACAAACTGCCCCTCTTCAATGGAAAGGGTCACCCCATTCAGAGCCGGGTCTTTCCCGTCCTCGCGATATGAAAATTTCACGTTTTCGAATTTCACTGCTTCCATAGGTCTTCATTATAGCAAAAGCGGAAAAATTTAACAACGATTTTACACACACTTCCCGCGATTTCACCCGTTCATAATAATTATTTGTCAAATTTTCAGCAATTATATTGACTAATTTTTTAAAAACTATTATAATAGTATGGAACGCGGGCAAATCGCCCGCCGTTTCCTTGCAGTCAAGAGAAAAAAGTTATTCGGAGGTTATATTTTCCATGAAGAAGATGACGATCGACGGCAATACCGCCGCCAGCCACGTCGCTTATGCCTTCTCTGAGGTCGCGGCGATCTACCCGATCACCCCTTCCTCGCCGATGGCCGAAGTCGCTGACGAATGGGCGACAGCAGGCAGAGTCAATATGTTCGGTCAGAAACTGCGCCTTGCCGAGATGCAGTCGGAAGGCGGCGCCGCAGGTGCCGTACACGGCTCCCTTTCCGCCGGTGCGCTGACGACTACTTACACCGCCAGCCAGGGGCTTTTGCTCATGATCCCCAATATGTACAAGATCTCGGGCGAACTGCTTCCTACCGTTTTCCACGTTTCCGCACGCGCGATCGCCGCGCATTCGCTGAACATTTTTGGCGATCACCAGGACGTTATGGCTTGCCGCCAGACAGGGTTTGCTATGCTCGCCTCCGGTTCCGTACAGGAAGTTATGGACCTCGCGCTCGTCGCGCACCTGTCTACTCTCAAAGCCAAAGTGCCTTTCCTGCACTTCTTTGACGGATTCCGTACTTCCCACGAAGTTTCCAAGATCGACGTCATCGATTACGATGAGATGAAAGCGCTCGTCGATATGAAAGACATCGACGATTTCAAGAAACGCGCACTCAACCCCGAACATCCTATCCAGAAGGGTACCGCGCAGAACGGCGACACATATTTCCAGAACCGCGAGACAGCGAACAAATATTATCTCGCTACTCCCGCGATCGTACAGGAAATGATGGACAAGGTATCCAAGCTCACGGGCAGAAATTATCATCTGTTCGACTATTGCGGCGCTCCCGACGCGGAAAACGTCGTCGTCATCATGGGCAGCGGCGCGGATGCGATGGAAGAGACCATCAACAAGATGAACAAGGAAGGACATAAAGTCGGTCTTGTCAAAGTCCGTCTGTATCGTCCGTTCGTTGCAGATGCATTCGTCGCGGCTTTGCCGAAGACCTGCAAAAAGATTGCGGTGCTCGACCGCACCAAAGAGCCCGGCTCACTCGGCGAACCCCTCTACCTCGATGTATGCTCCGCACTGTTCGAAAAGGGCATTTCCAAGATTAAAGTGGTCGGCGGCCGCTACGGTCTCGGCTCTAAGGAGTTCAACCCCTCGATGTGCTACGCGGTGTATAAGAACCTCGAAGCAAAAGAGCCGAAAAACCACTTCACTGTCGGTATCTACGACGATTTGACCAACACTTCCCTCGACTTCTCCGAAAAGTACGACGCAGCTCCGGAAGGCGCGATCTCCTGTAAGTTCTACGGGCTCGGCTCGGACGGTACCGTCGGCGCGAACAAGGATTCCATCAAGATCATCGGCGACCACACCGACATGTATGCGCAGGCGTACTTCTTCTACGATTCTAAAAAATCGGGCGGCATCACCGTTTCGCACCTCCGCTTCGGTAAGACCCCGATCCAGTCTTCGTATCTGATCGACAGCGCGGACTTTATCGCTTGCCATAACCCTTCTTATATTACGCGTTATGACATGCTTTCCGACGCGAAAGAAGGCGGAAAGTTCCTCCTGAACTCTCCTTGGAATACTTTGGAAGAACTCGAAAAGAATCTTCCTGCAAAAGTCAAACAGCAAATTGCAAAGAAACATCTTAAATTCTATAACATTGACGGTATCGGCATTGCGTCTCAGATCGGCCTGAACGGCAAGACGAGCACGATCATGCAGTCCGCATTCTTCTACATCAACGATTCCATCATGCCTTACGAAGAAGCCGCGGATTACATGAAGAAAGCCGTTTACAAGAAGTTCTCCCGTAAGGGCGACGCCGTCGTCAACATGAACTATGCAGCGATCGACTCTGCAAAGAGCGGACTCGTCGAAGTCAAGTATCCCGCAAGCTGGGCAACCGCGACCGAAGGTGCTGCAATGGCTGCCGTTGCGGATAATGAATACTTCAAGAACGTCGTACATCCCATCCTCGTTCTCGAAGGCGACAAGCTCCCCTCCTCTGCATTCAATGCGGATGGTTCGGTCCCTGTCGGCACGACCAAATTCGAAAAGCGCGGCGTTGCAGTTAAGGTTCCGAAGTGGATCCCCGAAAACTGCATCCAGTGCAACCAGTGCTCGTTTGTATGCCCGCACGCATGCATCCGTCCCGCTGTCATCGACGATGCGACTGAAAAGCCCGAAACTTTCGTTACCCGTCCTACGACCGGCCTGAAAGGAACACAGTTCCGTATGCAGGTTTCGCCGCTGGATTGCATGGGTTGCGGAGTCTGCGCAAATGTATGCCCGGCGAAGAACAAAGCGCTCGTCATGGTGCCGCTGGATGAAGTGGTCGATGCGGATGCAAAGAACTGGGAGTTTGCACAGGAAGTCAAACAGGCGGATACCTCCTCCATCAAACGCACCACGGTCAAAGGCAGCCAGTTCAACCAGCCTCTGTTCGAGTTCTCCGGTGCTTGCGCAGGTTGCGGCGAGACCCCTTACGTCAAAGTAGTCACGCAGATGTTCGGCGATCGCATGATCATCGCGAATGCAACGGGTTGCTCCTCCATTTACGGCGGTTCTTCCCCTACATGCCCTTACACGGTAAACAAAGAAGGCCACGGTCCTGCATGGGCAAACAGCCTCTTTGAAGATAACGCGGAATTCGGCTACGGCATGAATCTCGCATACAGCGCTCGTCGCAACAAGCTGGCTTCCGAAGTCAAAGCGCTCGCTGAAAAGTGGGCAGACTTTGCAGAAGGCAAAGCAGCTTGCGAAGAATGGCTCGCAAACATGGACGATGCGGAAGGCAGCAAAGCGGCAGCTGAAAAGCTGATCAAAGCTTGCGAAGGCTGCACCAAGTGCGGCTGCGACTGCGACGCCCTCTGCGAAGAAGTGCTCAAAGCCAAAGATTGCCTCGTCAAAAAATCCATCTGGATCTTCGGCGGCGACGGCTGGGCTTACGATATCGGTTACGGCGGACTTGATCACGTGCTTGCATCGGGCGAAGACGTCAATGTGCTCGTGCTCGATACGGAAGTTTACTCCAACACGGGCGGGCAGGCTTCTAAATCTACCCCGACCGGTTCGGTTGCAAAATTTGCTTCTTCCGGTAAACGCGTTAAGAAAAAGGACCTCGGCATGATGGCAATGAGCTACGGCTATGTGTACGTTGCACAGGTTTCCATGGGCAGCAACAAACAGCAGTTCCTCAACGCAATCGTCGAAGCAGAAAAATATCATGGCCCTTCACTGATCATTGCATACGCGCCCTGCATCAACCATGGTATCAACATGAGCAAGAGCCAGGACGAGGAAAAACGTGCGGTAGATTGCGGATACTGGCAGCTGTATCGTTATAACCCGACTCTCAAAGAGGAAGGCAAGAATCCGTTCTCGCTGGACAGCAAAGAGCCGACCGGCGATTATCAGGAATTCATCCTCGGCGAGACCCGTTACTCTTCGCTCAAAAAGACGCAGCCCGAAGCGGCGGAAAAGCTCTTCAAGGAAAACGAAGAAGAGAGCAAAGCGCGTTACGAAGGCTACAAACAGCTCGCAAACAAAGAGTAATTTGCCGGAATAATTTATGCGAAAAAAGGCTGATGTGCTTTCAAGCATATCAGCCTTTCTTTTCGGACAAACTTATATCATAAAATCAATCCCTGCTTTATAATATAAATGTAAGCAGGCATCCTTTTCGAGGTACGGTTTAAACAGCATGAAAAAGAAATCTTTGCTTTTCGTCATTCTTTGGATACTCATTCTCTGTTCCGGCGCATTTGCAGGCTGCGCGCGCTCAGTCAACGACAATGCACTTTCCTTAACAAAAACCGAATATCCGTTTCAAAATTATTCTACGGAATTTACTGTGCCCGCCACGAAAATGTCGGCTTATTTCTATGAGAACGGGAATGTCCCTTATATGGATATCAACGAATTTGTCTCTGCGCTTGACGGATTTCTCGATTCTTCGTCTTTCCAAACTTCCGTAAACGAAAAATACAATGTCCTTACACTGTCCTGGTATTATGAGGATGTTTATAAATTGTATTGCGCCGTAAACTGGGAAACCAATGAGATTTACGTCAATGATTTCTCTTTCTTTTACAATACGGTACCTTATGGCGAAACCAACTACAATTATGCCTTGCAATCAGCGGATAATTATTCCTCCGGCGGCAAATCTTTGACGTTCCGTCTCGGCGATTACGGGTTCGATATTCTCTACTACGATGGAAAATGCCTTTTGCCGTTCTGCATACTCAATACGATGTTCTGTTCGCTGAATATGTACAATGTCTGCTTCAACGGCGACGAGTTTTTCGGCACATATTTTCTTCCTTCCTATCTGGATCAAGAAACATACGCATCGGTCAAGCAATCTTCCCTTAACGAAACAGACTGCCCTTCCGACGTGCGCACTGCCACCCTCAATCACCTTTGCTTTGTGATGGATTACTTTTACGGACTGCGGGAATATAAGGGAATTTCCTCCTTTAAAAGCTTGCTTACAGAAGATATCCTCGCGGACCTTTTATCCTCCGACCCCGAAAGAAACACGGCGGCATACATCAACATTTTTCAAAAAGGTTTGGACGAAATGCATACAGGCCTTTCGTCTCCATCTTTTTACAATGCCCCCGATTATAATTTCAACCTGTTTTCTCCGGATGCTATGGGCGAAAATTGGCAGGAATTCTATACTGTTTACGGCGAATTGTATCTTGCAAGAGAAAGCCGCTGGGAAGGCTCTGCCCTGCCCATCGTCCGCTTTTCCGGTGATACGGCAATCATTACTTTGGACGAATTCGTTACCGGCACACAGGAACAAATCTATGACGGCGATCAAATCAGCGAAGATGCGTGGATGTATGACTCTTTCTTCCTGATGCGAAAAGCAATGGAAGCGATTCAATCGCACGGCGGGATCAATGATATCATTTTAGATATTTCTTTCAACGGCGGCGGCAACCTCGGCGCAATGGAACGCGTCCTCGGCTATTTGACAGACGACCCTCTTCCGATTGCAAATGCCGAAATTCTATCCGATCTTTATTACGTTGATTATATGCTCGTCGACACAGACCTGGACAATGACTTTAAAGATAAAGACAGCTTCGACGGATATGATTGGTTTGTTATGACATCCCCCTACACATTCAGTGCGGCAAATTTCTTTAGTGCGATCTGTAAAAGCACGGGAATAGCCACAGTCATCGGCGAAAAAAGCGGCGGCGGTATGTGCTCTGTTATGCCTATTATCCTGGCAGACGGTACAGCTCTTCAAATCAGCTCTTCGCTTTGCTGTCAAAGCATAACCAAAGAAAACGGAAAAATCCAATTCAACGATATTGAGGGCGGAGTCAGCCCGGACCAAGTTTTAATGCGAAATCATTTTTATGCAGATGACTCCTACCTCGATTCGTTCGTGTCAAATTTATAAGCGAAAGCCAATGAAATATTGATCTTTTTATAAAGACCCGCGCCCCGAAGGCTTTGCCTT
>CABQND010000047.1 GCA_902465495.1 uncultured Eubacteriales bacterium | reverse complement strand
TTTCATTCAGTTTTACAATGGCGCTATCCGATTGCCTGCAAAATTTTTAAAAGCTCCGGATCTCCGTAATCGGCAAAAGTTTCCGAATAAACGGCACGCGCGCCATCTGCCGTGGAAATGCCCTTTTCATGAATGCATACTCCGTTCGGCCAATAAATCTGTGCAGTCGTGAGTTTGACTGCCTCGTCCAACATGGGATTATAATACGTTGTCTGCATAATCCCCTTTCCGTATGTCGTGACAGGCGCGTCGCTCTCCGCATCGGTGTCCGTAATAAACACATTTTCATATCCGATCGCACCGTAACTGATCATCGCACCGATCAGTGCTTCCGAAGCAGATGCCGTATTTTTATTTGCACTGACATAAATCGTGCTGTCCGCAAAATATTCGCCGTAACGATTCCCTGAAGCGGAATATTTTTCTTCCTTTCCGTCGCGGTATTTTGCCGTCATTACAACGGGCTTTTCTTCATCTGTGTCTTTGACAAAATACGAAGCGATCTTCTGCATGATACTGACTTTCCCGCCGCCGTCATTGCGAAGATCCAAAAGCATAACGGAATTGCCGTCCGAGACATACTGATCGGCAGCAGCGTCAAATTCTACTGCCGCATTTCCCGAAAAAGAAGCCAAACGGATATACGCGGTTTTCCCCGTAAAAGTTTCATCCTCCGTCACATAGGAACTGACATCCGTCCAGACGCCTTGAGAACCATCCTGTTCATAAATATTCGCATATGCTTTGCCATTCGCCGCATATAGTACATAGCTTTCGGTGTAAGTTTTTAATTGAACCGTAACCGTGACGCACTCACTTGTATCATCCGCCGCCTTCGTAGAAAAACGTAAAGCAACGGAATCCCCCTCGCCGAAAACAGCGAACGCCTCATCCACGGCAGAAGCCGTGAACGTGTCCGAAATTGCCTGCTGCGTTGTTCCGACGCCCGTCAGAAACATCCCCGCAGAGATTTTCCCTGTATAAAAAAGCGGAGAATTGATCGCTACGCGGTAAAGCTTATTGGTGCCGCTGAAAAAGGACATGCCCGTGCCTGTCTTGATCCCTTTGTCCGAATTGACCACGGCATCATATTCTTCGGATGTGTAATAACAGGAATAGCGGTCCAAAAGCCCTTCTACCCCGTCGATTGCCGCCTGCCAAAACTCCTCATCGCTGACTTCTTCATAGTAATCGGACTGCACCATCTTCTTAAACCAAAGAAGAGAGCGCACGCCATTGTCCAACGTGAGCGCATAAGTAAAATATCCCGCAAAAAACAACACAGCGGCCGCCGCGACGGCGGCAACCGCGATCAAAATTTTTTTAACAGTCTTTTTTTTGTTTAAATTCGATTGGTTTTGCATACAATCTCCTAATTACTTCACGAAAACTTCTGCTCTTTTGCTAAATTTATTCTTCTTTTCCGAACGTAGTCCAAGGAAGCGGCATAAGCTGACCGATTGTCATTATTCGAACAGGATTGAGCCCTACAAGAAATTCTGTCTTTGCATTTTCAGGCGAGAGAAGAAGCAAAAATTCGCGACAACTGCCGCAAGGTGTCATCAGCTCACCTTCACTGTTGACACAAACAATGCGCCGCACAACCGTCTCTCCGTCCGTGACCATCGTCGACGCCGCATTGCGCTCGGCACAAAAACCTAAGCCACACGCCAGATCGAGATTCACTCCTGCGTAATATTTTCCGTTCGCACCTTCCAAAACGGCACTTACGCCGCCTGCCGAAAAATACTTTCCGTATTCCTTCGGATTTAATTTGGACTGCGCCATTGTCATCATTGTTTCGTACGTCATTCTTTTCCCCTTTTTTACAGTATTCCCTTTCGTCCGAAAATTAACCGAAGACCCAATAGACAGGATTTTGCCTTGCCGCACCTGCATAGGATCCAATAAAAATTGAAAGCGCGGCGCGCCTTGATAACGCGCCGCGCAATTATTCAGATGCGAGCCAGACCTTCTTTCTTTGCTTGCTCTGCCACAGCCTTTGCGACCGCAGGCGCTACACGCATATCAAAGGGAGAAGGAATCACATAATCACGCGCAAGCTGATCGCCGACAAGCTCCGCAAGCGCGCGCGCAGCCGCCACTTTCATTCCTTCGGAAATATCTTTTGCACGCACATCCAACGCGCCGCGGAACACCCCGGGAAACGCCAATACATTGTTGATCTGGTTGGGAAAATCACTTCTGCCTGTTCCCACAACAAACGCGCCCGCAGCCAGTGCTTCCTGCGGATAAATTTCAGGTTCGGGATTGGCCATCGCAAAAACAATAGACTTTTCCGCCATGCTTTTCACCATCTCGCCGGTGAGCTGTTTCGGAGCAGATACCCCGACAAACACGTCCGCACCCTTGACCGCATCGGCAAGCGTGCCGCGCAATTTTTCAAGGTTGGTGCATTTTGCGATCTCCGCTTGCGCCGTTGTGAGCCATTCTTCTCCTTCGCAAACCAATCCTTTTCTGTCCGCCATAACAATATTTTTCGCGCCGCTCTCCAAAAGCAGTTTGCAGATTGCAATCCCTGCACTGCCCGCGCCGCAAATGACGATTTTCGCTTTTCCGATCTCTTTCCCGGCGAGCTTCAATGCATTAAAAAGCGCCGCAGTCACAACGATTGCCGTACCGTGCTGATCGTCATGAAAAACAGGAATGTCCAATTTTTCTTTGAGCTTTTTCTCGACTGCAAAGCATTTGGGGGCGCAGATATCTTCCAGGTTGATTCCGCCGAACGTGGGTGCGATCATTTCTACCGCTTTGACGATGTCATCCTCATCCTGCCCCGAAAGAACGATGGGAACACTGTCGATCCCCGCGAATTCGCGGAACAAAATTGCCTTGCCTTCCATGACGGGAAGCCCTGCCAAGCCTCCGATATTCCCCAGACCCAAAACAGCGCTTCCATCCGAAACAACGGCGACTGTATTCCATTTTCTCGTATACGTATATGCCATTTTCGGATCTTTTGCAATCTCACGGCAAGGCTGTGCGACGCCGGGCGTATAGGCGACTGACAACGCGTCTTTGTCCTTGACCTCAACAAGCGAGCGGACTTCGTATTTGCCGCGAAGATCGGCATGCAATTTCAGTGAACGTTCGTAAATATCCATAGCTTCTCCTTGATGTTTGCTGCGTAAACAGTTGTGTTGCAAAGGAACTAAGGCAGTTAAAGTGAACCGCCTTGCATTATTAAACAAGTTTATTTAAAATCGTGATGATACGGAATGTAACAGCATCCGAAAATTTTCGAAGATTCAGTCCTGTTACGCGTTCGATCTTATCGAGGCGGTACATGAGCGTATTGCGGTGCATGTACAAATTGCGCGATGTTTCCGAAACATTGAGGCTGTTTTCCAAAAACTCTTCCGCAGTGTTGACCATATCTTCATCTTTGAGCAGTTCCCTTGACTCATCTTCCAGAAGGATCGACAAATATTCGCCCAACTTGCCTTCCGGGATATCTTCCAGCATTTTAATGAGTATAAAGTCGCGATAACAATGCACACTGCCTTTGGAATTGAACAAAGAACTCATGCGCAAGGCAGACGCCGCCTGCTGATAAGAAACGCTGATATCCTCAAACCGCCGCACGACACCGCCCACACCGGCCTGCGCCTTTACCCCTAATTCTTCGAGCAGAGAGCGCACAACAAATCCTGCAAAATCTGCCGCGGACTGATATTCCGACTCTTCCTCTACAAACTTGACGACCGCGCATTCTTTCCCGGAAACCGCAACAGCTGCATCCGTTTCGTTTTCGGCATACTGCGAAAGAAGCGCCGTTACATCCGAAGTTTTCCCCTCCGAGGACACAGACAGAACAAAGCACGGAAGATCGGGAACAGAATATTTTGTACGATACTTTTCGATATCGGAAGGACTGCATTCGCCCAATAAAATGCGCTTAAAGAACTCGTTGCGCGAAAGATTGGTAACACGGCTGGACGAGTTTTCAATCATATCCGCCAATAAATAGGCATAATTCTTTTCAACAGGAGTACACCCCTTGATCGCGCAGATCAATTGCGTGGATTTATACTCCGTTTTAAAATAAGTTTCTCCGGCAATCGCATCTTGACGAATACCATCAAAATCGGACGGAATTTTCTTTCCGCTTTTCGAAAAAGGCTCTCCCGATGATGAATAAAGTATCATTTCGATGCCCGTATTTTCTTGAATGGAACGGATAATCTGTCTCAATTCACTTAACATCTGTCTTCCCCGCAATTATAGCATTGCCGCGTGTTTTCCGTTCCATTATACCGCATTAGCGTCCAAATATCAATAAATTTTACGAAACGAGCCAAAATTGTGCAAATTTTTGCACTCTTTACACATTCTACCACTATAAACGCACCCGATCTTCATGCGAATTTTTGTGTCAGCCACTTTTCTTTTCTGAGTTTATACTTGACACAAGCGAATGAATATAGTAAAATTATTGTAACAATCGATCAATCGATTCAACGGCAGACTTCTCTGCCTGGCTAAAAAAATTCAGGGGTAATCTTTATGACGAACAACGAAACAACCGGCGAAATGACAAAAAGCCGCGGCAAAGCCCTGCAACTGATACTTTCTCTTCTGATCTTTGCGGCTTTTGTGGTGTTTTTGTTCGTGCCGGACATTGCTCTGCTCGACGCGAGCCTTTGGTCACAAGTCTTAGATCTGTTTAAAGGCGAGCTCGCTTATGGCTCCGTGCTCAAATCGGCGATGTACGCCGCAGTCGGTGCATACGCCGTTCTTTTGGTGTGCACCGTCGCCGCATTTTTCTGCAAACGCAGAGGGGCGCGCGCACTCAACTATCTGAAATCGCTGGTGCTTCTCGCGGTTGCGGTATTCTTTGCCTATGCTCTGACAAAAGAACTCGGCGCATCGTTTTCGGATATTTTCACGGACGAAAAAACGTTCTTTGCGTTGAATTCCGTTTCCCTTTCCCTGGCAGTTGCACTCCTTGCAATCATAGTTTTAAACTTTACCGCATACAAAGGTTTCGGTATCGTCAAACTGATCTTTGCCGCACTCGGCATTTCTTTCTTGGCTTTTACCGGAAAGACTTTTATTGAAAGTTACAACTTTAATGACTTGCTCAACGGTATCGAATTAGGCAACGGCGCACTGAATACAATCACACAATATACGTTTATGGGATTGGCGTGGGCAGTCCTTGTCAATGCGGTGCTCGCATTGTTTGTACTGATCCTTCCCCGCACCGGTGTACTCGATGTTATCCGCTCAATCATCGTGTTCGTGCTTGCCGCTGCAGCGGCGATCCTGCTCGGCGTTACCGATTCTTTCGCTAATCTGCTCGATTATATGGGCACCGTGATTTTCGCCGGAATTGCTTTGGTTCAGCTGATATATGCGATTATCGTCGTTGCCGTGTTGCACAGCAAAAAGAAAAAGCTGGAAGAACAAAAAGAAGCGGAAGAAGATGCCGCATTTGCAATCGATGCGAACAATCAGATGACTTTCCGCGGATTGGGCGCCCCTGCCGCACAACAAGATTCGGCACAGCAACCTGCCGCTCCGGTCACGGAAGAGGCTTCCGATCCAGAAATCAACACAGCAAATGCCGAGACGAATATTTCGGAAGAAGCAGAGCGCACCAACAAGGCATTCGAAGAGGCTGCGCAAATTTCGATCGATGATATTGCTCGCGAACCCCAAACGGAAGAGTATGATGACATAATCCGTGACGAGCAGCCGGAAATCGCCGAAGAAGAGAAACCGTTCGATTTTGAACAAACGAAATATGACGGCAATTTCAATCGCGCATATCAGGATTTTGCGGAGGAAGAAGAGCGCAAACAACAAGCTGCTCAGCAACAGGCGCAACAGCAGACTTATTATAACTATCAGCAACCGCAAACGCCTCCCTATTACGCCAATCAACAACAGCCTTACGGACAGCAGCCTTATACGCAGCAACAGCCTTTCTATACGCCCGGATACATTCCCGATGCGTTTATCAGCAGTCTGACTCCCGCAGAACGCGACGAATTCGACCGTCTGTTCATCTCACGCATCTATGGTGAAAACAAACGGCTCCCTGCCTATCGGATCGGCGGAGACAACCGCGAATTCTTCGTGAAAATCTTCGTATTCATGGGAAGATATCGCAATGTCATTTCGGACGGCTTGCTGGAAAAGATTTATAATTACAGCAACTCCATCCGCTGACATACACCACACTTTATAAAATCAGCAACGATACAATAAAACGTTTACGCGCCGCAAAGCATATGATTTGCGGCGCGTTTATAATAAATCGCTGCGCGGAATAATCCGCGCCGCGATTTATTTCCCTTTTAAAATTTGCAATGTCTATTTACACAGTTTCTCCTCTACGCAGCGCAAGTACGATAGGCGCATCGGCAGGAGCCCACTCATCCGGATCCAGCTGTGCAACGGAGATCCATCGAAATTCCTCATGCTCAATCCTATGAAACTCTGAAAGGAATTCCACCGCATACACAGCCAAGCGTACCGAAAAATCGGGATAGGCGTGTTCAACAGTACGAAAATGCCCCAAAATCCGCGCTGAAACACACAATTCTTCACGCAACTCGCGCATCAATGCTTCTTCTTCCGTTTCGCCGGGCTCTATCTTCCCGCCCACAAATTCAAATTTATGTGCGACATACTCATATTTGGAAGCACCGCGACGCGCAGCAAGAACTTTTCCTTCACGCATCACGAGAGCACCGACAACATTATAATGCGGCATATCCTTACCTCCAATCAAAATCTCTTTTATATTCACCGCTCATTGTATATGTCCTGCCAGACATATGTTTTTGCGCGCAATTTCTTGAAATTTTCGCACGTTTGTATCCCGCCGCATATGTGTTGCGACGCAAGTTTACTTTTTTAAAAACAAATCGCGGTTTTTATAAAAAAATGAAAAATATATTCTGGTATTTTCCAGCTCCCACCACTTTTTCGGAAGCACGGGAGAGCTGTCGAGATCATATATTTTTGCTCCGCGCATAGAAAGCAGAAAAGGCGAATGCGTGGAAATAATCAGCTGACATCCGCAATGGCGCGCCTTTTCTTCCAAAATTTCCCTCATCTGCATCTGCAATTTTGGCGACAAGCTGTTTTCCGGTTCATCCAGGCAATACAGTGCACTGTCTTTGAGCTGTTCATCAAAAAAACGCAATGCCGTTTCTCCATTGGAACGCAAGCGCACCTGTTTCCCTACAATTTTATGCATGAACTTACGCCTGGAAAGAGATTTTTGTCTCGCCAACAACTGCAATCGAACCGCTTCATAATCTTGCAATCCCGAAAAGCGCACCGTATCCCCAAATTTGATAGCTGCATATTCTTCTTTTGCAACTTCCGTGTCCTCGGCGATTTCTTCGTTGCGCGTGCGCGCCGCCAACATATATTCAAACACATCATCGCTGGTAATAATGCGGCTTGCAAAAGGCACCGCCGAAAAAGGCTCGCCTTCATCGTCATAACCCAAACGGAATTCGCACGCGCGCACATACGGCAAAAAGAGTTCGCCGCCGTTATACGGAGAAAGACGTTTTAAAGAAAACTTTTCCGCAATCACATTCAAAAGAGTGCTCTTCCCACTCCCATTCCCACCGTAAAAAATTGTGATCGGTTCAAAATCCAGTTCTTCCAAGCCTCTTTGCGGAAACAGCATGCAAGGATAACCGTTTTCGAGATACCCCAAAGCCCCGCCGTTTTCCGAGCGGCGTCTATTGGCGATCTCTGCCTCCTGATCCTCGTCAGGCAATCTGAATTTTTCAAGATAAACCATCGTCCCCCCCCCTGGAAAAGCACTCAGCGGAGCGCAAGCAAAATGGAAGTTTTATTCCATCTGCCGCATTCTCGCACATCGGAAAATCCCGCTTGCCGCAAAGCCTCACACTCGCGCGCAACGGTCAAAGGAGTATCGATATGAAACAGCCCTTCTTTCCCTGCCAGTAATTGCGCCTTACGAGCAAAAGCCGCACGCGACTCATCTTCCGTATCTTCCAGATAGTCTGTCAAAACAAACCTGCCTCCCGCGCGCAGAGAAGCACAAACCTTTTGATAGAGAGGTACTTTTTCTTCAAACGTGAAATGATGCAACGATTCCACGGACACTGCCGCATCGAACTTTTCTTTCCCGAAATCGATATCGAAATACGATGCGCAAACGATCTGCGGCGCAAACTTCCGAAATTTTTCGCGCAGAACGCACAGCATTTTTTCGGAAAGATCGACGCATGTCACGCGTGCAGAAGAATTGATCGCATAATAAAAGCCCAACTCCAACCCCGTGCCGCAACCTAAATCAAGTATTTCAGCACCTGCGCTTGCAGGCAAAAGCTCGGCAGTCTTACAATAAAAATCTCGCGCCCCGATGATCTCGTTGAGTTGATGTTCTTCATAAATATCCAGCCGCTTTTCAAAAAAGGCCGCCATCTCTTCCGTCTCTTCTGCGATGTTATCGCCCCTTTTTAAACGCGTCTCCATTTCCGTCTTAGACATTTTCTTCTCCTTTTTTTCATTATATCATAACCATTGCGCATTTTCAACCGAAATACCTTTCCGGCGCTTTTATTAGACGAAAAAGCGTACTATTTAAAACTGGGTAACGACACATATGTTTCTCCGTACAAATATACTAAAAATATACAAAAATTGAATTGTTTTTTATAAAAATGAACCATCACACATATGTGTTGCCTCTTCTTTTTATGCTCTCAACTCTATTTTTAAGAATTTGCCCCGTAAAGGATTAACGTAAAAGAAAAAACTTACATTTAACGTTGACAACGATTCGCTGCTTACCCGTATCGATGCGCAAATTTTCTTCTTTTTTTAAATACAAAGCCCCGTTATCGGATAAAACGCTGGGAAAACGACAATGTTCAACCGTCCATCGAAATGCTTGTAAAAATTGCAAAACTTTTCAATGTCTCAGCCGATTATCTGTTGGACTTAGATGAAAAAGAATTATTGGACGTACAGGGTTTGAGTGAAAAAGAAATTGCGCACATTAAATTGCTGATCCAGGACCTTTTAAACAAAACATAAACACATAAAAAAGCAGGCAACTGTTGTTGCCTGCTTTTTTACTATAATTACTTTCCGAGCATCTGTGTTCGCACTTCGATACTCACGCGTACACCCTGCGGATCTTTTAATCCGCTGATGCGCACGCATTTTCCGTTATATAGCCGTACACTCAGTCTGCCGCAATCAAAAATCGGAAGTTTGTTCTGCATGACCGCAACCCGCTCAATTTCAGCGAGCGGCACACTTTCCATGCCCCTCCATTGAAAAATATATACATTTTTTTCGTCTGCCTGCACGAGCGTCTTCGGACGGAACAGGATGGAACCCGCCAAAAAAGCAAAGAACAAAGCACACAGCAGCAATGCTCCGTTTATCAAAACAAAAACGAAGTCCTCCCAGCCTGTTTCTGCGGAAATTACGATCCCAAGCACCAAAAACATAATAAACAAAAGCAGATATCCGACCCCTAACTCTATGCAATTATACCCGATATCTTTCTTTTCCATAAATTTCTCTGTTGTTACCCCTCTGATACGAAACGCAATACTTTTAACAATGACGGGGCAAAATTTTTGCCCCGCCATTGTTGAATTTATTTATGTTTCCGATCAACGTAGCTCGTATGCAGGATCTCATGCGCTTTGTGCGAACCGGGTTCGACAAAGAAATCCTTATACAGCTGCAAAATTGCGGGATTTTCGTGGCTCTTGCGGATGACGGATTTTTTGTCTTCGTCATACAGAGCTTTCGCGCGCTTGGAGCGCAGATCCACCTGACGGCGAGTATACGCGCTCTGGATAGGCTGACCGCCGCCGTTGACACAGCCGCCGGGGCAGCACATGACTTCCACGAACGTGTAGTCGCACTCGCCCTTTTTGATCTTCTCGCACAGCTCTTTCGCATTGGTAAGGCCCGAAGCGACGGCAACCTTTACTTTTGTGCCGTTCAGATCGTATTCCGCTTCCTTGATACCCTTGATGCCGCGCACTTGTTTAAAATCGATGTTATCCAGCGGTTTACCCGTGATCTTTTCCGCCGCCGTACGAAGCGCCGCTTCCATAACGCCGCCCGTTGCGCCAAAGATGACGCCTGCACCCGTAAACTCGCCCAAAGGATTGTCAAAGGTACCGTCGGGCAATTCGTTATAGATGATACCCGAAGTTTTGATCATCTTAGCAAGCTCGCGCGTGGTCAAAACGGCATCGATATCGGGATAGCCGCTCGCATTTTCATCATCGCGGGTCTTTTCAAATTTCTTTGCCGTGCAAGGCATGATGCCGACGACATAAATATTTTTGGGATCGATCCCCTGTTTCTGTGCCCAGTATGTCTTTACCGTCGCGCCAAACATCTGCATGGGCGATTTGCACGAAGAAAGATTGGGAATCAGTTCAGGATAATAATATTCCACGTAACGGATCCAACCCGGCGAACAGCTCGTGAACATCGGAAGCACGCCCTTGTTGCTGACGCGATCCAAAAGTTCGTTTGCTTCTTCCATAATGGTAAGATCTGCGGCAAAGTTTACGTCAAACACCTTATCGAATCCGAGCATGCGCATTGCCGTGAACATTTTTCCTTCGGTGTTCGTGCCGATGGGATAGCCGAATTCTTCGCCGATCGCAGCGCGCACTGCGGGAGCCGCGGCAACGACGACAACTTTTTCGGGATCGGCGATCGCGTCACGGACGTTATCGATCTCTTCGCGTTCGTGCAGAGCGCCGGTCGGGCAAACCGCCACGCACTGACCGCACGCCACGCAGGGTGCATCGGACAGGTCGGATTCAAACGCGCAGGCAATGTGCGTATTGAAACCGCGGCGGGCAGGCGCTATGACTGCCACTTCCTGCACTTTTTTGCAAACGGCCACGCAACGGCGGCACAAAATGCACTTTTCATTGTCGCGAACAAGATAGCTCGTGGAAGTATCCTGTTCATACTCCGAACGGGCACCTTTGAAGCGATTTTCGTCGCAGCCGTACTCGTTGGAAAGTTTCTGCAATTCGCAGTTGGTGGAACGAACGCAGGAAAGGCACTCTTTTTTATGATCGGAAAGCAGCAATTCGAGCGTCGTCTTGCGGGACTTACGCACTTTTTCGGTGTTGGTGAACACTTCCATCCCCTCGTTGACGGGATACACGCACGCCGCCACGAGACTTCTTGCACCCTTGACCTCGACAACGCAGATACGGCAAGCACCGATCTCGTTGATCTCTTTGAGATAACAGAGAGTGGGGATGTTGATCCCGGCGATCTTCGCCGCTTCCAGAATGGTCGTCCCCTCTTTGACCTCTACCGGAATATTGTTTATTTTCAAATGTACCATAATCTCTTTCGTCCTCCCCGTTACGCCTTGATGATCGCGCCGAATTTACATTTTTCCATGCAGACGCCGCACTTGATGCACTTGTTCGGATCGATAACGTGCGGTTCTTTGACCGTACCGCTGATCGCGCCGACAGGGCAGTTGCGCGCACAGAGCGTGCAGCCTTTGCATTTATCCGCCACGATCTGATAACGAAGCAGTTTCTTGCAGACGCCCGCAGGACATCTTTTGTCGCGAACGTGCGCTTCATATTCGTCACGGAAATAATGCAACGTGGAAAGAACAGGGTTCGGTGCCGTCTGACCGAGTCCGCACAGCGAGTTCTCTTTGATGTAGTAGCACAGCTCTTCCATCTTGTCGAGGTCTTCCATCGTTGCGGTGCCGTCGGTGACTTTGCACAGCATCTCGTACAGGCGCTTGGTGCCGATGCGGCATGCCGTACATTTACCGCAGCTCTCATCGACTGTGAATTCGAGGAAGAATTTCGCGATGTCGACCATGCAGTTGTCTTCGTCCATGACGATCAGGCCGCCCGAACCCATCATCGAGCCGATGGCGATCAGGTTGTCATAATCGATGGGTGTATCGATGAGGTGCGCAGGAATGCATCCGCCCGAAGGACCGCCTGTCTGCGCCGCTTTGAATTTTTTGCCGTTGGGGCAGCCGCCGCCGATGTCATAGATGATCTCGCGCATCGTGGTGCCCATCGGGATCTCGACAAGGCCGGTGTTGTGGATCTTGCCGCCGAGCGCAAACACTTTCGTGCCGCGGCTCTTTTCGGTACCCATGGAAGCGAACCAATCGGCGCCTTTGAGAATGATCTGCGGAATGTTCGCATACGTTTCAACGTTGTTCAGGATGGTAGGCTTTCCGAACAGACCCTTGACCGCCGGGAACGGAGGACGGGGACGCGGCTCGCCGCGGTGCCCTTCGATGGAAGTCATGAGAGCCGTCTCTTCGCCGCAGACGAACGCGCCCGCACCGAGACGAATATCAAGATCGAAGTTGAAGCCCGAATTAAAGATATTTTTGCCGAGCAGGCCGTATTCACGCGCCTGTTTGATCGCGATGGTCAGACGCTGAACGGCGATCGGATATTCCGCACGGACGTAAATGTAACCCTGATCGGAACCGATCGCATATGCAGCGATCGCCATTGCCTCGATAACCGCATGCGGATCGCCTTCGAGAATGGAGCGGTCCATGAACGCGCCGGGGTCGCCCTCGTCGGCGTTGCAGCAGACGTATTTCTTTTTGCCGACGGAATTCTTTGCAAACTGCCATTTTCTGCCCGTCGGGAAACCCGCACCGCCGCGGCCGCGAAGACCGGATTTGGAGATCACGTCGATAACGTCCTGCGGCGTCATTTCCGTGAGTACTTTGCCGAGCGCTTCGTAACCGTCATACGCGATGTATTCCTCGATCTTTTCGGGGTTGATCACGCCGCAGTTGCGCAGTGCCACACGGTGCTGCTTTTTATAGAAATTGGTGTCGTTGAGCGCTTTGATTCCGCCGTCTTCGGAAACCGTTTCCTTATAAAGAAGGCGGGTCACGATGCGCCCTTTGATGATGTGCTCATTGATGATTTCATCGACGTCTTCCACTTTTACCTGCGAATAGAACGCGCCTTCGGGATAGACGATCATGATCGGGCCAAGTGCACAGAGCCCGAAGCACCCCGTTTTGGTTACGTGCACTTCATTTTCAAGCCCTTCTTTGCGGATACGCTCGACAAGTGCATCGTAAATTTTCATCGAATTGCCGGAAGTACAGCCCGTACCGCCGCAGACAAGAATGTGTGATCTGAACATGTATTTCTCTCCCTCCGCTTAGTTCTCGCCGATCAGATATTCCGCGCAGGGGTTACCGTTGACGACGTGATCGTTCATGACTTTGCGTGCCTTGTCCGCCGTCATGTGAACGTATGTAAATTTCTGTCCGTCCTTGAACACTTCGACGATGGGTTCGAGACGGCACATGCCGATGCAACCCGTCTGCGAAATGCTGACGTTGTGCAACTGACGCTTATCCGCTTCATCGAGAAGCGCATCGAGCACGGGACGCGCGCCCGCCGCGATACCGCAAGTTGCCATGCCTACTTTTATAACAGTCTCATCTGCCCCCGCAACGCTTCGGTTATCCGTCTGCGACTTCATCTTCTCGCGCAAGGCTCTGAGTTCTTCCAAACTTTTCATAACCTACCTCCAAAAATATCGACTAAATTTTCTTGTATGTACTCTTTGAGGAACATACGTACTTCGGGCGACGATAACGGTACGCCCTCCCCCAGGATCTCGCGCACTTCGCGCGTGTCGAGCGCGCCGCGGCGATCACCGCTTTCCGCAGTGATCCGAAAATCTGCCTGCGGATTCATCGTGACCAGCTGCAATGCGACTCCGCCGAAATCCCCCAGCGGCATACGGTCAACATGGCTGATCTGATATGATGCGCATACTTTTGTTCCCTTGCCCTTTTCGGAACGGATGGAAAACTCTCCCCCCGCACTCTCTGCGGAAAATTTGAACAGCGGCAGCCCCATGCCGACTTTGCGCGTCGTGCGCGTCGTCGTGAACGGGTCGGTGACCCGCGCGAGCATTTCTTCGTCCATGCCGCACCCATTGTCAACAATGCAAATGCGAAGGACATCCTTTTCAAAATCCGCACTGACTCCGATCTCGATGAGCGTCGCACCCGCCGAAATCGAATTTTCCGTTATATCCAGAATATTGAGAGCAAGTTCGCGCATGTCAGTCTCTGTATTTTGCCAATATTCCCTCGACTTCGTCGGGCGTAACCTTGCCGTAAACGTCGTCATTGACTGTCAAAACAGGCGCCAACCCGCAGCATCCGATGCAGCGCGTGGCATCCAACGAAAATTTTAAATCGTCGGTGCACTGTCCGCCTTCGATCTTTAACGTGTCGCAAATCTTTTTATAGACGTCGCCGCTGCCCTTGACATAGCACGCCGTTCCAAGACATACGCCGATCTTATACTGCCCCTTCGGGTACAATGAGAACTGCGCATAAAATGTTGCCACGCCGTACACTTCTGCAAGAGAAACGCCCAGCTCGTCTGCAATGATCTGCTGAACTGCTTCGGGAAGATATCCGTAAATATCCTGCGCTTTTTGCAGAGCCGCGATCATCAACCCATTGTCGCCGCGCGTCTTTAATTGCGCAAGCTCTGCGCGCAGCTTTTCTTCCTGTTCCTTCGTACCGTTGAAAGGAACATCGATCTTCTTAGCCAATGAAACCTACCTCCGACAGTAATAATAGGGAACACTGCCCCCAAATTTATAATTCAATACTATTATTCTATCATAACGCATTATTTTTTTCAATGATTCTACGCGACATTTTTTGTTTTTTTTACGCAATTTCGGCGCCTTTACTCCCGGCAGCGGACGGAAACAGGGGCGCGCTTGACATTTTTTCCGATTTATGGTATCCTGTAACGGCAGGGTATCCTGCGGGCATAATACAAAACTTCGGAGGTGAACGCATGAACTATGCAGAACTTCGCGAGCAAGCCATACATAAATATTACGGCAAATACGCGCAGGACATCGCAGAACTGACGCGCATGGCGAGCAAGAGCGACATCATCAACCCTAAACTTTACGAAAAATACGACGTCAAACGCGGTCTTCGCGACATTAACGGAAACGGCGTCGTTTGCGGGCTGACCGAGATCTCCGAGATCCTCGCGTTCGGCAAGGACAAAGACGGCAATAAAGTGCCCATGGACGGAGAACTCTACTACCGCGGCATCAATATCCGCGACCTGGTCGCGGGCGCAAAGGGACGGCGCTTTGATTTTGAAGAAGCGACCTATTTGCTCCTGTTCGGACATCTGCCCACTAAGGCGCAGCTCGAACGTTTCTGCGAGATCCTCGCCGATTTCCGTACCCTGCCGCCCTCATTTGTGCGCGACATCATCATGAAAGCCCCGTCCAAAGACATGATGAATATGTTGGCGCGCAGTGTGCTTGCGCTCTACCCGTACGACCCGAAACCCGACGACACATCAAAGCGCAACGTTCTAAGGCAGTCCTTACAGCTGATCGCACAGTTTCCTCTGCTCTGCGTCTATTCACAGAAAGCGTACAGCTACTACCATTCGGACGCGTCGCTGTTTATCCATAAACCGCAAAAGGAACTTTCCTGCGCCGAAAACATCCTCTATATCCTGCGCAGTGACAGCAAATACACCGAACTCGAAGCGGAAGTGCTCGACCTCTGTCTCGTCCTGCACGCCGAACACGGCGGCGGCAACAACTCGACGTTCACCACGCACGTCGTGACCTCATCGGGTACGGACACCTACTCGTCCGTCGCGGCATCGCTCGGCTCCCTCAAAGGTCCCAAGCACGGCGGTGCAAACATCAAAGTCTGTGAAATGTTCGACAATATCAAAGCGAACGTTCCCGATTTCGACCGCGGCAAACTGAAAGATTATGTCGCGAAAATCGTAGACAAAGAGGCGTACGACCATTCGGGGCTCGTCTACGGCATGGGTCACGCCGTGTATTCCCTGTCCGATCCGCGCGCGGACATCCTCAAATCGTTTGCCGAAAAACTCGCCGTGGAAAAGCACAAGGAAGAGGAATATGAAATGCGCAAATACGTCGCGCAGGCGGCGGCGGAAGTCATTGCCGAAAAGCGCCGCATCTACAAAGGCGTCGCTCCCAACGTGGACTTTTATTCGGGCTTTGTTTACGACATGCTCGATCTGCCCCGCGAACTGTACACCCCCTTCTTTGCAGTCGCACGCATTGCGGGCTGGTCGGCTCACCGCATGGAGGAGATCACGAACGGCGGCAAAATTATCCGTCCCGGCTATCAGGCAGTCGCGCCCCGTCAGAAATACGTGCCGCTCGAAGAGCGCAAAGAAGAAGACTGAAACTGCAAGCAAACGTATAAAATTAAATAAAATCACAGGGGCGT
>CABQND010000046.1 GCA_902465495.1 uncultured Eubacteriales bacterium | reverse complement strand
TCGGTAAACCTCTTTTCAACCACGCGACTATCGCGTGGTTTTCGTTATACAATAATAAGCGGGCAACATAAATGTTGCCCGCTTATTATTTTACTAGATCGCAGAGACTCTTAATTAAAATAAAATTTATTAAGCTTCGCTCCCTGTATTATATTTTGCCTGAATTTCCTCTGTGTCGTTTGTCCCTGTCGCGTCACGCACATCTATTTGCGAATTGAAACCAAGCACACCTGCCACAAACTCATCTCCTGCTTCCACAGAAGTAAGCTGCCATTCAAGAACTTTTACGCCGTCAATGGTCACAAAGAGTTTTTCTCCAAGTTTGCCGAATCCGATGCGAACGTAACCCGCCGCGCAGTTTTTACCTGTAGCAACCATAGACGGGCCGCCTGCCCAATTCCAATCTGCGGCCCCTTTGCCGTCTTCCGTCAACGGACGAGCTACAAGCCCGACGTTGCCCTCCGAAAGAAGATCCGGATCCAGATTAAAATATGCAAACAATGTCGTTACGTCATTACGAAGAATTAACCCAATCTTCGGATGCGGGTCATTCTTATACGTATCGCCCTTCTTAATTTCAGCTTCAAGATAAATATCTGCGGAAAGTTCGATATTTTTATAATATGTCGCCACTTCGCCCGTGCCTGTATTCGAAGCTGTGCCTTCGCCGTACGTCCAGCCGCCCGTTGCCATAAAGCCGGATGCATTGTAACCGAACGTATCGCCCGAAGTCACTGTATATTCCAACGCTTCCTTAATTATTTTCATCCACAGAGGATAGCCATATTCCGCATTGAGATGCAGGCCGTCGGACACAAACATGTTCGCACGTGCCGTCGGCACTTCACCTTCTCCCGCACTGAAAGCCGTCGTCACATCGATATAATTGAGATAATCCGTCGACTGCGCAAGCGTCTGCACTTTCTCGTTCAACGCAAGATAGTCGCTCGTCTTCGACGCAAACAGCATGTTCGGAATCAGCGATACCCAGTAAATCTGTGCATCGGGGAAAGTTGTATTATAGATGTCAAACAACTCGACCAAATCCGCATAGATCTCATTCACACTGCGAGACGTAGCGTCCACGTCATTTACACCGATATGGAAGACAATCTTTTCGGGATTGTAGAATTTTGAAAGCATATTTACGATCGAATCGTCCTGCCAATAAGGAACCTGCGTGCCGCCGACACCTTCATTCGCTTTGGTCTCGATCTCGCTCGTCAAACTCTCATAACAGCCGTAACTCATCAAAAATTCCATGTAGCTGTCGCCCGCAAACAAAACATCGACCGCTTCCTGCTCAACTTCGGGTATATACTCTGCAAATTCGGGCGAAGTCGGATCGTCACTGGACATATAATCAGTCACCGTAAGCGTATACGCAAACGACTTCATACCGATCTGCAGATCCTCTGTCTTGGCGGAATAATACGCCTGCCCAACCAACTTAGTGCCACAATACATATACACCATGTTTTCATAATAGACCATCGCAAGTTCAATGGTGTAAGTATCCAAATCAAACGAGCCTGCCGTATTGGGAATCGGATTCCAGCTACCCCAGTTTCCGGAAGCCTGGTTATATCCCAAAGAAGTACCGGAAATATTAGCACGATCTGCCGTTTTTCCATCGCCGATCCAAGCATCCACATAGAAGAACACACCTGTCTTGGACGCGCCGTCAAACAACATCAGCCCGAATTTACCCCAAAGCTCGCCGTTCAATACACCATCAACACGGAACCTCGCCTTTGCAAAGAGCGCTTTCCCCTCCGAACGGAAGAATACGATGTCGTTGTCCGCACTGTCATGTCCTGTCAGTTTCGCTTCGCGGCTTGCGTAATTTGCAGTATCATCGACCGCATAGTCTTTCGAAAGATCCCAATAACGTCCGGCACTTACTGCGTTACCGTTACCAAGCTGTCCGACGCCAAGAGCATAATAATTTTCTTCCCATGTGTTGTCCGCAGAGAATACAGGATACGATCCGGGATTGTCCACATCTCCGTTCTCAACTGTTCCTTCGCGCGGAGCATATGTGCTATCAGAATTATAAAGCACCGGCAACACGGTCAACGAGCTCTGTGCCTCACCTTTGTTCGCAAAACCAAGCGTCTCATATGACACTTCAAACGTCGCTTTATAACCGCTCATAACATCGGCTTCCTTACCCCAAGGCGCAGATGTTGCCGTAATCTCAACTTCACCTTCGGTATAAGCACCTTCTGAAACTATATATGCCGTAGTCTCGCCAGCAGGCGCAACCTGCATTCCGATATTTTTTTCGGAAAGATTTGCTCCTTCATAGCCGCTCTTTCCAAAATATACTGCTACAGCGTCGCGATCCACAATCGCCTTGTCTTCAACGTATACCGCTACTGTTACGGCCGTATCTCCAAACGTAACCGTCCAATATGAATTCGCCGTCGATCCGGCAAGCGCCTTGGCACTGATCTCAAACGCCGTCTTCTCCGGAATACTTTCCACCGTTAACGCCGCTGCCTCAAAAGTAGCAACTACATTTGCATCCGCTTCCGGCATCGTGAATGTCGCGGTATTTCCTGAAACTGTCGCAGCTGTTCCGTTGACCGTTACAGATTTCAAAGCATAACCAAAATCAGGAGTTGCCGTAACCGTAATCGTCTCTCCGGGCGCAGCGCTCGATTTGCTAATCGAAACAGATCCGTTTTCTGATTTACCGACAGTGACTTTATATGTATTTTCCACAAAAGAACCTTCAACAGTCACTTCTTTTCCGGGCATCGTAAACGTATATTTGTTTTCTGCCACAGTTGCCGCTTCACCATCGACTTTCAACTCACCTAACCTGTATCCGCTATCCGGGGTTACTGTTATCGTAACTTGTGTCCCCTCCGCAGCTTCGGCCAGACTTGACGAAATTTCGCCGTTCTCTGCCTCAACAACTGTAATACGGTATTTCACCGCGTCCGTGCTCTCTTTTCCGCCGCATGCCGTGATTACCGCCATGCTGACAACCAGTACAAAAACTGTACTTATCAAAAGCACTGCTCTGAGTATTTTTTTCATCCGATCCTCCTTGCTTTTTATTCTTTAAAATTCGACAAAAATAAAATTTATGTCTATATTTATATCTACATTATCGTTAATGTAATTTCTTTGGTATCATTATAAACCCAAACATGATGATTGTCAATACCTATTTAAAAATTTTTACCATTTTTTTTAATTTACAGATTTCTTTAAAATTTTAAATAATTTGAATGACCTTACGTTTACAATTAACAATATTTTTTCAGTCTTCATACATTGTATAGAAGGTGTACAATGTACGCCTTTCTATTTCATGAAAGAGTTAAGACCTATGTCCCTTTCCAACGAAGAACAGACCTGTCCCGCAGCAGCATATTAGATGTCATCTGTCTGCGTACCCGTCACTGTTTCTCCTTTTGCAAAAACAGGCGCAACTGTTACAAAATGCTGTGGAAACGCGGTAGTCACCCCCGGCAGAGCTGTTTGCGACGGAATCAAAAACGGTACTTGCGCGTTTACCATCAGTCAAAATATCTGCGTAGCCGTACCTGTTGAATTTGGTGCGACGGCAGAAGTCGGTGAAGCATATATCAATCGTAACGGTGCTACCGCCGAAGATATCTGCACCGATTGCGGGCAGGCAAGTGTTCCGCCCGTTATTCCCGACACAACCACCCCCACTCCCTAACCTATCCACAAAAATAGAAATTAAACCCTATTATTCTTCTTTCCAATGCAAAGAATCTGTTTTGAATACAGTTGAAAATTCCGCACAGGAAGATCTCATTTGCCTCATAAAAACGTTATCCTTTTTTGTAGGCTTTCGGACCCTTTGTAATGTATTTTCATCGCAAAACAAGTATTAGAACAGAAGAGGGCCCTTACCGCTAAGCGGTAAGGGCCCTCTTCATAATAAAAGCGTTTTGATTTTAAAATTCTATCTCCAGTCCATCGTATGAAACAATAATCCCATGCTTTGCCATTTCGGGAACCATTTCATCATATGTCTGCCCGCCGTTGTGCGAAAAATGATTGGCTACAACGACCGTTTTATCGTCAATAATACCCTCTTTTTTCAGCCGCTCAATTACTTCAAGATTGGTGCGCAGGCTCATATGACCGTTGCGCCAATCCCACCCGATGCCGAAACAGCCCGTACAATCCAATGAAATACAGTCAAATTTTCCAAATCGTTTTAACTGTTCGTACACTTCTTCGAAAAAGACACCAGTATCGTGAGCGTATAAAAGCCGCTTCCCGTCGCGTTCAATTGCATAGAATACAGGCGTCGTGTCTGCCGTATGATTGGCTTTCAAAACCAATACTTTGAACCCGCCCTCCTCGATTTTAAATATATCGCCAGGTTTTACGAGCGATACGCCGACATGATCCTGCAATTGATGTAATTCGATCTGCTCTTTAATCTTGTCGTATCCGGACTGCGCCGAATAAAAATGAAGAGAGCGATGCTCATGTGTGAGCGGCGTGGACAAAATTTCAATATCCAGCGGATATAAATGATCGCTGTGGCTGTGCGTAATCAAACAACTGCCAACCTTGTTCCAATCAATGCGATATTTCAAAGAATGGCATACGGTATCAGCGTTAAAATCCAGCAAAAGCATGTCGTCCACAAGCGCCTGAGATCGGGAACGCAATGCTCGCCCGCCCGTTTTCATCGATTCGCGGCACACCTTGCATTGACAATACATCGCCGGGACACCTTCGTACGCTGCCGTTCCCAAAAACTTGATTTTCATAATTTTTCTCCGTTAACGCTTCAAAATTTCTTTTTCTTTGAGCAATGGCGCAAAAATACCGCCCTGCACCGTTCGGTTATAGAACCATTCGATTACGCCGGTTTCGGTATCATACCAATCCCCGAAAGGCTTCCTTGAAGGGCTCTCCGCAAGATAACGTACCACCGGCATGTACAACGCTTCTGTCTTTTCTTTATCATCCGTCAAAGATGCTGCCCACAAAATCCAGTCCGATTTCGTATATGCCCTGCGCGTATCCAACGGCACGCCATATGCATTGTTCTTTTTAATATAGTAATCAGTTTCGCGTTCGCAAATTTCTTTTCCGATCAGATCAAAGCCGAACAGCTTGTCAAAAAGAATATTGTATTTAAGAGAATACGTATCCTTCTCGCCGTACGCAAGCGGCATCACGCCTTCGCCCGTCAGCTTTTTGAGTTCCGCAGCAAACACTTTCGCTTTATCTGCATACTCTTTCGCTCTTTCCGTTTTCCCTATCTTCTCGCATATAATCGAAAAGCCTTCAATACCCGCAAGCGCCTTAATCGCAAGGTTAACATTGTTGGCCAGATGTCCCGCAAAATCATCAGTGCAGAGCTGGTTCTCCGGCTGCAAACCGTACTTTTCCAAATATACGACCCACTGTTCGAGCAAATCAAAATTATCACGCGCAAGTTTGTCACTTGCCCCTGCGCGAAGCGCCGCCGCTGTCATGATCAACATGTTGCCGCACTCTTCCACGGGCATCTGATGTTTTGTTTCATAAACTTGACTTGCCGCAGGACGCAGATACAGCATCGTATGAGTACGCGGATAATGCCAAAAGCAAGTCATGTTACAGCAGTATTTATCGTCGCGATTTTCCACGCTGTACACCTGACCGCAGCACCAAGGATAGGTTCCCAGATCGTGCGGTGCAAAATCATACGTCCAAACAGGCATGCGAGCAAAATCAAAAATCCCGTTCATCATCGCATTTACAAGTTCCGGATTGTACAAAAGATACAGCGGCATAGACGGATAACTTACGTCGACCGTTCCAATACACCCGTTGGAATTGCATTCCTTAGAAAGGAACAGCAAATCACCCTTTTTGTTCTCTACAAGTTTGTGTGCTCCGACAGACTGCCGCAAAGACGCGCATGCCAGTGTGTAAAAATCTTTACCGACTTTCTTGCAATCTGCTTTCAATTTTGCATCAAAGTCGTCGCATTTTTTCAGGATCTCGTCATGCTTTTCACGCGATTCGTCCATCGCGTCAATGACAGTCTTTCCGTCCTTGCAATAATAGCTTTTCAGCCACTCTCCGAAATAGAAAATAGATACGCGGTCGTCAAACGCCGTCATAAAATATCCCTTTTCCTCACGGTTTACGGCAAGAATATAATTGCGCTCGCTGTCTTTACGGATATAATCCGCTTTGCCTTCCGATACATAACGGTTCAACGCGCTGTCCGTAATAAACCAACAAGCTTCGCCCGCGAGATACGTGTCACCCCAATCGGGCGCGATACAGTCTTCCGCATTGGAAAGAATCAGGTTCCGCTCGCGCGTCATGAACGCCGCTTCGTAACCGCTCAAAGGCAAAACCCCACCGACTACGCGCGCACGCTCATCATTATAACAATACTCTTCGTCCAGCGCCAGCGCAATCGAAAAATCGTCCGGCTTTTCGCCTTTGAACTTAACTTTGTATTCCGTATAACAAACAGGACAGGACAAACGGTTCAGATCGTCCGGAAAAAGCGGGGAAACAAAATTCAGCTTCAAAGTAAAATCCTTTGCCTTGAATTCATACTCTGTCCCGTACGCTGTAATGTTTACGTCCGTCTGCTCCAACGGCTCCGCGCCCTCTCTCTTGCCCATAAAACAATACGTCTTTCCGCCGGCGCGCACAAATCCGTACGTTCTGCGAACAAGTCCAGTCCAGAAAATCGTATCGCCGCCGTTCAGCCCGTTACAGGGCGACCACACCGAAAAATTCGGATCAATGATCCACAAAGGATAAGCAGGTAAGATTCTTTTCATACAAATTCTCCGTTTTATGTGTGATATAGTACTATGCATTTACTGCAAATTACTCAAAAATTAAAACTTTAATGGTTTTATCAAATTATTTTATGCATTCAGTCTTTCGCCTTTACGAGAACCATTACGCGGTATGGCGCCACGGCAACCTCGCCCGAATACGTTTCTCCGCTGAGTATGTCTGTGTATTTTTCGTCCAAATACAGCGTACCTTCTCTATTTTCCGTTTCCATTGCAATTAAACCGCTCTGCTCTCCCGTGCGCTCCGTCAGCAAAACATTTTCGCTGGCGCGCGCGATCGGAGCAAGCCCCACAAGGTGCAAAAGATACTCATGCGAAGGAACGCTCCCGAGCAATATCACTTTGCCTTTGCCGATTTTCCTCTGTGCAATCGCACACAGTCCGCCAAACTCCTCGCAATCGTAATCTGCTAAGCTTTCGGCACCGCGAAGTTCGTATGCATCGTAACACTGTGAAATCTGCACCGGCTCCCCTTCTTTACTGCGAGCTGCAAAAACTTCGTTCGCGACAGGCTTTTGATATTTCGTATAAACGCCGACCAGCTCCTCCAAAAACGAATACGGCGCATCCGTATATTTTCTCGTGTAATCCGTCATAATGTCGGACATCGGCCCCACAATCCAAGTTCCGCCTTTGTTTACCCAATCGATCACTCGCTCTTTCATCCCGTTCTCGTCAACCGTCGTAAGAAAAGGCGAGATCACGACCTCATAACCGTCCAACGCATGCGGCGTATCGATGACATCAACATTATAATGACGAAATGCCTCGTAATACTTGTCCAGCAACATGGTGCGGTAATCCATCTCTTTAAGCATGGGCGCGGAATTAAAATTTTTACATGCCGTCGTAGAATAGTGTAACGCAATTTTTGAAAAAATGGAAGTGTTTAACAAAAATTTCTTACATTTTTTTAAATCTTCGGCAGCACGCGTGACTTCTTGCGACACGCGATACGGTCTTCCCGCCGTTGATAGCAAAGCCCCGTGTGCCAACTCATGCCCATTCGGATGCGTGCGGAATAGCCAGTAAAGATTCATCTCAGCCCCCATCGCAATGGGCAACCATGTATTAGCGTAGCAGTTGCCGATCGGACGATATCCGCAATCGGAAAACTCACTGCCGTTCCAACCAACCTGCGTTTCTGTCACCCAAAACGGCTTATCCTTCACGCAACGCAGAAAATCATACGAAAAGGCTGTACGCGCGAGATCGGGCGCCGGATTGTAATGATTGAACTGCACAACGTCCAGTTCCTTGTTAACGTCATAGTATCCGAGTGTATTGCCGCACATCATATCCGTACCAATCGGGGCGGACGAATATTTTCGGATAACTTTCGCTTGTTCGTTAACATATGAAACGATCTGCTCACACTGGAATCGGATCCACTCCGTACGCAGTGACGGATGCCGCCACTGCCCCTCACGAGGCGGAAGCACATCCTCAAAGGATCCGTATTCCAACGACCAGCGCGTCATACCCCATTCCTGATTCAACTTCTCGATCGTACCATATTTGTTTTTCAACCAGACACGGAATGCTTCCATACACAGCGGACAAAAACATCCGCCGCTATAAGGATAAATTTCGTTGTCGATCTGCCATCCGATCACCCCGGGATGCGATCCGAACACCTTTGCCAATTCTTCCACTATGACCGTATTTTTCTCACGCATTTTCAGAGAAGTCTTGCAAGGGTGGCAGCGAGACGAAACTTCCGTGCGCAAACCATGGCTGTCAACTCGGCGCATTTCCTCGTACTTGTCCAGCATCCAACGCGGCGGCGTTGCCGTTGGTGTACACATGACCGTATCAATACCCGCCGCATACAGTTTATCCACAACTTTTTTCAGCCAATCAAACTCAAATACGCCTTCCTCGGGTTCCATCTTTCCCCAAGCAAATTCACCGACACGCATACAATTTACGCCAAGCGCCTTCATTTTAGCAATGTCTTTATCAACCTCGCTTTCATCCCAAACTTCGGGATAATAAGCCGCCCCTACATAGATTTTCTTTTCCATTTTTACTCCTTATGCAAGATAAAACTTAAACTCATATTCTTGCTGCACATCCATATTTTGATACAATGATTATTAGTGTTGCCCCTACACACACCACTGTGTGCGTACGGATCCCCGCTTCCTTAAAACGTAATTTACGTTCAAAACCGATCGCAAAACCTAATACCAGCGAAACTAAAATTCGAATAAGATATCGAATTTCTTCCAATATTTTCCCTCCTTTTACATTACCTTTTTACGTCAACCCCTGTTGCATTCTTTCTGAAAATTGCCGTTATTTTAACGCAATTGCTTGTTTTAGTCAAGAATAAAATTAAAATTTCCTCAAAAAAATTTTTTATGAAGAAATTTTTAAATTTTACGATCAATATAATCAAAAAGTAATCAGTTTGTGTTCCCCTGCTAGGGGAATAAATAAAGCGACTTCTTTTAGACAAATTTTTTGATATTCTTTGTTGCAACAGTTATACAAAAACGGCGGAGCATATCGCTCCGCCGTTTAGCAATTATTATGAAAAAAAGTTTAATACTTTACGGGGTTACTCTGTTGATATCGCGAGGGAACATCGAAGCATAACGGACATTTTTAAAGCCAAGCAAATGCATTGTTATTCGTTCCAATCCAAGCCCGAGTCCGCCATGCGGGGGCATGCCGTATTTGTGCGCCATGAGATACCCTTCAAAATCATCCGGATTCATGCCGCGTGCACGCATTTTTGCGATCTGTTCGTTATAATCGTGGATCCTTTGCCCGCCCGTAGTGATCTCAATGCCACGGAACAACAGATCAAAACTGAGAGTATATTCAGGATCTGCGTGATCATCCATCGCGTAAAACGGACGTTTTTCGCTCGGGTAATGAGTGACAAAAAGAAAATCACTGTTGAATTCGTTTTTCGCCCATTTGCCCAGGATCTGTTCCTCTTCCGGTTCAAAATCGCGGTAATCGGTGATCTTTTTCTTGAACTTCTTGGTAATGATCTCTTTTGCATCCATGAATTTTACGACGGGAATATCGGTGATCTCAGGAAGGTTGACGTTTAAAAGCGCCATTTCTTCCGCATATTCCGTTTTCAAAAGATTCATGATGTATTTGAGTGCGCCCGTCTCCATGTTCATAATGTCATAGAAACTTTCAATGAAGCCCATTTCAAAATCCATACTGATATACTCGTTTAAGTGCCGAGAAGTATCATGATGTTCAGCACGGAATACAGGACCTACTTCAAATACACGCTCGTAAACAGGAACAAGCATCTGCTTATAAAACTGCGGGCTCTGCGCGAGAAAAACCTGCTTTCCGAAATAATCAAGTTTGAATATGTTCGCGCCACCTTCTGCACCCTGCGCATTGATTTTAGGCGTACGGATCTCGGTAAAATTCTGTGAAAACAAAAATTCACGGAAACCTCTCGCTATCCCTTCCTGTACCTTAAACACTGCGCGCTCTTTGGGATTACGCAATGTTACGGGGCGCATGTTTAAATTCAAATCAAGCGGAATATTATCCAACTGCTTTTTATTGATCACGATAGGCATCATTTCCGCAGGCGTGGACAAAACGTCAATATTATGGATCTGCAGCTCATAACGATCTTCGCGGGTCTGGTCCTTCACGATCTTCCCGGTGATCTTAACCGCGCATCCTTCTACTACCTTTTCATCCATACGATACTCCGAAAAATCCGGAGAATACACACACTGCACTACGTCGCGCGCAGTCCTTATAATTACGAAAGCAAATCCCGTCATTTCACGAATGCGGTGAATCATGCCTTTCATCGCAACGATTTCGTCAACATGATTGGGAAAATCTTTGTATTCGACGCAGTTTTTTACGATTGCACCGTCAATTTTATCCATAAAGCACCCTCTTAATAAGTTTTCCTTTTTATTTTATACGTTTGCCGAAAAAATTGCAAGCAATTCATAAAGGGATATGCATTTTTCAATTGAATACATGCTTACCCAACCAGCATAAAATCTTTTTAAAAAGACTGCACTGCTGAATTTTTATAAACGGTAAACCGAATGGTATAACCGTTGGTTTCAAGCGGTTCGCCCTGCGACTTTAAAGCCCAGTTTTTTGCTTCATCTAAATTTTCAAAAAACACTTCCGCTCCGCCGTCTGCATCCGCTTTTGTTACGATCGCTTCACTGCAATATGGCAGAAGCGTGCGATACATCATCGCCCCGCCGATCACAAACACATCGTCCGACGGATACCGTCCAAGCTCTTGAAACAGCTCCTCCAAAGACTGCACGATCGTGCAATCTTCACGCGCCTTTCCGCCCGGCCATAAAACAATGTTCGTACGATTTTTCAGCGGTTTTCCCTCCGGAAAAGAAAGCAACGTATTGCTGCCCATTACCACAACTTTTCCGTTTGTCATTTCACGAAAATGCTTCATGTCCGCGGGAAGTCGAAATAAAAGATCATTCTTTTTTCCAATACCCCAATTACGATCTACTACAACGATTGCTTTCATAAAAACCTCTTTTTTTAGTATTTATGCGTAACATAGTACTATGAAAACATCAAAAATCAAACCGCTACAGGGATTTTATCAGTGAATTCGTTGTACTTATAGTTTTCAAGACGGAAGCTATCCTTCGTGAATGAATAAAAATCTTTGATATCCTCTACGATAAGTTTCGGCGCAGCAAACTGTGGATTTTTCAGAATTTTTTCCACTATTGGTACATGACGATCATAAATGTGAGCGTCCGCAACGACGTGCACCAATTCCCCCGCTTCCAGTCCGCAAGCTCGCGCAAACATCATCAGCAAAATACTGTACTGCACGACATTCCAGTTGCTTGCCGCAAGCATATCCTGGCTACGCTGGTTCAGAATCCCGTTGAGTGTATTACCGGTTACATTAAAAGTCATCGAATAAGCACAAGGATACAGATGCATGTCTTTCAGATCCGCCACATTGTACATGTGCGCAATAATACGTCGGCTCGCAGGATTATTTTTCAGATCGAATAAAACCTTATCTACTTGATCAAACTCCCCTTCCGGAAAGGTATATTTTTTGCCCAGCTGGTAACCATATGCCTTGCCGATCGAGCCCTTTTCATCCGCCCAGCTATCCCAAATATGCGATGAAAGATCATGAATATTGTTGCTCTTTTTCTGCCAGATCCAGAGGATTTCATCAATTGCCGATTTTAAATATGTCCGCCTTATCGTCAGGATCGGAAACTCTTCACGCAAGTCGTAACGAGAAACCTGGCCAAACTTTTTAATTGTATGCGCAGGGGTTCCGTCTTCCCAGCGGGGGCGAACCTCTCTATCGGTGTCCCATGTTCCGTTTTCTAAAATGTCTTTGCAATTTGCTACAAAAATTTCGTCCGCCCTGCTCATTTCTCTTCCTCCTGTTCGTATTCGCTTACATCAAAATCGTAGCGTTCATTTTTATAAAAATATTCGCGATCATGTTCCCCGATCGGACGTAACACTCTGCATGGATTTCCGACAGCAACCACATTTGCCGGAATATCCTTCGTTACAACACTTCCTGCCCCGATTACGCTGTTTTCTCCGATTGTGACCCCCGGCAGAACCACCGAATTTGCACCGATCCACACATTCGCACCAATCTTTACAGGACGGTTGAATTGCATCGCTTTGCGCCGCAAAGAAGGCAAAATCGGATGTCCTGCTGTCGCAATCACCACATTTGGAGCAAGCATAACACAGTCTCCGACATAAATGTCGACATCATCCACAAACGTCACGCCAAAATTACCGTATACATTATTACCGAGATGCACATGCCTTCCCCCAAAATTACTGTGCAACGGCGGCTCAAAATAACAATTTTCACCCAACTCGGCAAACATTTTCTTCATCAAATTCTGCCGTCTTTCAGATTCATGCGGCCGCGTCATGTTGTATTCATAAAGGAGTTCCAGACAGTCCATTTGTTCATTGAAAATATCTTCATCCAATGGATTATACACCAGCCCTTTTTGCATTCTTTCCTTTTGCGTCATAACCTCGTCTCCTATTTCTTCGCCCGATACATATCTCTTCCGAGCGCCTCTTCCCAAGCCAATAACTTTTCCGCTCGGTATGCATCATCCATGCGAGGTAAAAACACCGTCATTTCACCGGCAAGCCCTCGAAGATCATCAATTCCTTTGTAAAAGCCGCAAGTAAGCCCCGCCAGATAAGCCGCGCCACGCGCCGTCGTTTCCATGGAAGCGGGCCGTGCAACTTCCGCACCTAAAACATCCGCCTGGAACTGCATCAGAAAATCATTTGCACTTGCCCCACCGTCCGCACACAACCGCTGGATCGTCACACGAGTATCTTGCTCCATGGCGTGCACCACATCAAACGTCTGCAACGCTATGGATTCAAGCGCCGCACGCACTATATGCGCACGCGTTGTTCCACGCGTAATCCCGTATATCATGCCGCGGCAGTCGGAATCCCAGTGCGGCGCACCAAGCCCCACAAACGCGGGAACAAACATCACGCCTCCGGTATCCTCCACAGAACGTGCAAGATGTTCCGTTTCTGAAGCCGACGCAACCAATCCTATACCGTCACGAAGCCACTGCACTGCCGCCCCGGCAATAAATACGCTCCCTTCCAAAACATAATCGGGCGTTTTCCCCACCGAAGCCGAAAGCGTTGTAATCAGCCCGTTGCGCGATCCGATCGCTTCACTGCCCGTATTCATCAAAAGAAAGCAGCCTGTCCCATAAGTATTTTTTACCGAACCTTTTTCCACGCAAAGCTGTCCGAACAACGCCGCTTGCTGATCCCCCGCCACACCGCATACAGGGATCTCCTCTCCGAAAATAGCCTTATCCGTTAATCCGTAATCCGCACCCGAAAACCGAACCTCCGGAAGCATACACATAGGGATATCAAACATACGGCACAGGTCCTCATCCCAACGCATCGTATGAATGTTAAACAACATCGTTCTTGAAGCATTGCTATAATCGGTCGCGTGCATTCGCCCGCCCGTAAGATGCCAAACAAGAAAAGTATCCACCGTCCCGAACAGCAGTTCGCCGCGCTCGGCGCGTTTCCGTGCGAAAGGAACATTCTCCAGAATCCACTGTAATTTGGATGCCGAAAAATAAGCATCTATATTCAATCCCGTTCGTTCATACACAAACTTTTCGTGCCGCACCTTGATTCTTTCGCATGTCTCCGCTGTACGTCGACACTGCCATACAATTGCATTATAAACCGGCTTACCCGTAAAACGATCCCAAACAAGCACCGTCTCACGTTGATTCGCAACTCCAATCGCCGCAATCTCATCGGCGGCAATGCCTTTTGCTGCAAGCGCCGCACGAAATGATTCAAATTGCGAGGTAAGAATATCCCGCGCATCATGCTCCACCCAACCCGGCTTGGGATACAGTTGTCGAAACTCCTTTTGCGCACTCGAAATTACCTTCCCCTGCGCATCATAAATAATTGTCCTCGAACTCGTTGTACCTTGGTCGAGCGCCGCAATATATTTTTTCATTCCCCCTCCCTCTGCCGTTAAAACGCGTCCTTTTCCAGTTTCTTCCATCGCTTTGCAATAAAGCGCATTCTTACCCCAAGCGGCACAATATGCGGTACCACTGCAATAAACTTATTCCAAAACCCGGGCCGAATCAAACGCTTATTTCTGCTGACCGCGTTCAAACTCTTTTTGGCAATGTATTCCGGCGTCTTTGCGGAAAGTTTGCCCCATATGCCTTGCCCTTCTATATCCTTACAAATATCAGGGCGGGTATAAATTCCTCCCGGTTCCACGACCGTTATTTTTACACCTTTTTCATAAAGTTCAACCCGCAGCGACAGAAAGAAGTATTCCAGCGCCTTTTTCGTCGCACTATAAATCGCAAAATACGGCATCGGGTATACGGCAGATATACTCCCCATAGCAACTATCTCAAGCATCTGAGCCCGCCTCTCCAACACAAAATGCGTCAACGACATCGCCGCCTCCACATTTACGCGACATTGAAAAGCTATTTTTTCCTGCGTATATCGCACAAAAGCCTTTTGTATATCTGCCCCCGCAATATTGCACAATCCGGAAAATGTATATCCTTGCGCTCGCACATACGAAAACATTTGCTCTCGCGACTTCTCATCCGTCAGATCACAAGCAAACCGATCGACACAAACGGACGGAAACTGCAAGCGAAGCTTCGCAATCAGCGCGTCTAACCTTGCCTCACTCCTCCCTGTCAAAAACAGGCGTCTTCCGCGCGCCGCACATTCAAAGGCAAAGGCGCTACCCACACCGCCCGTAGCGCCGCTGATTAATGTATATGCACTTTTTGTTTGCTCTTCCATGCTTTTTATTGTAACATAAAATATACTCGTTGTAAAGTTCCGCCTTGCATTTTGCGCAATATTTTAAGCTACAAAAAACACCCGCCAATATCAAGACAACCCGTTCGAAAAACATAGAAGCAAGCCTGAATCATTTGACTTTTTTCCTTGCAGGCGTTATAATTTTACAAGATTATGAGCGCATACAATACTGGTTTGCGCAGGTATTTTTTAAGGAGCACAGCTATGCGAGTTCTTGCCATCAATGATATCTCCTGCGTGGGAAAATGTTCTCTCACCGTTGCCCTGCCCATCATTTCCGCTTCAGGTGTAACTTGCGATATCTTACCTACCGCCATCCTGTCCACCCACACCGGCGGTTTTTCGGGATTTACTTTCCGCGACCTCAGCGATGATATTCCGGCCATTCTCGCACACTGGAAAAGCTTGGGACTTAAATACGATTTTATTATAAGCGGATATTTGGGCAGCATTGATCAGATCGAAATGGTTAAAAGTATCAAACGCGACTTCCTGAAAGAGGGTGGTACTATGATCGTTGACCCCGTTATGGGCGATAACGGTTTGCTTTACACTCATTTTGATCAAAAATTTGTCGATGAAATGAAAGGCCTTTGCCGTATTGCGGATATAATCGTCCCCAATTTGACAGAAGCCAGTTTCCTCACGGATACCGATTACGCTTCCGTTAACGAAAATTCATACGAAACCATTCTTGAAAAACTTTCAAAGCTTTGCCCTTCCCCTTCCATAACCGGTTGCGACGAAACAGATAAAGCAGGAAATATTATATCCTCCGTTTTCTTCACCAACGAAGGGAAAATTCAGAAATATTCAACCGAAAAAATATCGGGCGCTTTTCACGGCGCCGGTGATGTTTACGCCAGCGCACTTGTCGGTTGCTTAGCTCGTGGAGTAGACATGCCCACAGCTGTGCAAATTTCCGCAGAATTTACTAAAAATTCGATTTACCAAACAAAACTCGACAATACCGAAGCCCGTTACGGTCTGAACTCGGAAAGCCAGATGCTTTCCTTCCTGCAAGCCTTGAATACGGCCGCAAAACACTGATTCTCTTACCCTTTTCCACAAACAAGCCTCTCTACAAAAATCTCTAAAAAATTTTGTGATCTTCTTGTATTTATCACAAATATTGTGTATAATATAATTAGAAAAAGTCGCAAAGCGACAACATACGCATATCATCGGTCTGCGGTGTTCGGAGTTCGAATTATCTTAATCCACATTTGTTATAAGGGAGCGCTTCCCAAATGGTCTATGTCGATAGGCGAGGTCTGTTTTTGAACGGAAAGGCTGAGGCGGCAAGCGGCGCACCCACCTGCGAGAAGCGGGTTAACACTTTTTCGTTCTGCGGCACAGGCGGATCTTTTTATTTTCTTTCTTGTTTTTTTAAAATAATGCATTGATTAGCTTGCCATATCCTTTTTTATGTGCTATAATATCTTAGCTGATTTCGTGACGGCCTCATGGTCAAGCGGTTAAGACGCCGCCCTCTCACGGCGGAAACTGGGGTTCGATTCCCCATGGGGCTACCACAAAAACAGGCTTTGCTATTTTGCAAAGCCTGTTTTTTTATTTAAAATTTCCCTTTCTCGCCAAGATTTTATTTTTACTTTCATGCTTATATAAAAACAGGCGGCTTCATGATATGCACCCCAAAAGTTGGACAGACTTTTGGAGGTGCATATTTTTATGGCAA
>CABQND010000045.1 GCA_902465495.1 uncultured Eubacteriales bacterium | reverse complement strand
TTGATTTTGCCTTTGTACTGATTTTTTATTTTCGCTATGCAGTTGTCAATCTTCTAAGCTCTTCAACAGAAGAGAAAGTGTGCTGTCCGAATCGACAGCTTAGACATGATAACACTTTTCCTATTTTATGTCAAGCATTTTTTTAAAAATATAAATGTTTTTTTGTTTTTTTTAAAAGTTCTTGTCAAACAGCCAAATTAAGCAACATTTGTTTGTTAAAAAAACGCCCGCCGCATATAGCGGCGGACGAAAACAAGCACTGAATGCTACTACTTTATTGTCCGTTCGTTTTTGAACATACAGTCTTTCAAGTTCTTGTTTCCTTATTTATATTATATATAGGAAACAAGGCTATTCGACATTATTTAATAAAAGCCTCGAACGCTTCGCGCATTTTATCAAACGCTTTTGTCGCCGCCTCTTCGTCCTTCGCACGCACCGAATAATAAATTTTCAGTTTCGGCTCTGTACCGCTCGGGCGAACGCAGATAAAGCTGCCATTTTCCAGCTCATAATATACCGCGTTGGTCTTGGGAATATCGAGCGGCTCTTCCGTGCCGTCCGCCAGCCTGCGCACGGAAGCGGAATAATCGCGTACAGCCACAACATTATAAATATTAAATTTTTCGATCTTTTTGGTTTTGAGAGAATCGACGAGCGCATTCATTTCCTTCATTGCGTTCAGCCCGCCGAATTTGATGGAAATATTTTTATCCAGAACGTACTGATACCGATCGTAAATATCCATCAGTCTGCCGTAAACCGACTGACGTGTATAGGTATAATAGCAGACCATTTCTGCGCAGAGCATGGAAGCAACGACCGCATCTTTATCGCGGCTGCACTGCGTGCCGCGCAGATACCCGCAGCTTTCCTCAAACCCGAAAAGGAACGTATGCGCTTTTGTCTGCTCGTACTCTTTAATTTTTTCCCCGATAAATTTGAATCCAACGGGTACATCGACAAGTTCAACGTCAAAGTTATCGCAAATCGCCTTTGCCATTCCCGTCGTCACAAAACTCTTGACAACAACGCCGTTTGCAGGAAGTTTATTCTCCTCTTTGAGACGGGTCAAGATATAATCAAGCAAAAGGATACCGACCTGATTTCCGGACAAAGCGACAAACTCGCCCTTATCATCTTTGATCGCAACGCCCAAGCGGTCGGAGTCGGGATCGGTACCGAACACGACATCGGCATTGATCTTATTTGCTAGTGCAATGCCCATCGAGAGGGTCTCTTTAAATTCGGGGTTCGGGACCTCTACTGTCGAAAATTCGGGATCTTTTTTTACCTGTTCGGGCACAACAGTGACATTGATGCCCAGTTTTTTGAGGATCGTCGTAACGGGAACATAACCGCTTCCGTGTACAGGCGTGTAAACAAGTTTTAAATTTTTGCCGACTTTTTTGATCGCTTTGGGTGAAAGTGTAAGTTTTGCGATCTTTTTATAATAGCTCTTATCGACAGAAGAAGGAACGCTTTTAATAAGAGAATTCTTCACGCCCTGCACAGAAAAATAATCTTTGATCTCGTCAATATATCCTACGACGACGTCTGTCGCTTCGGGAGACATCTGTGCACCGTCTTCGCCATAAACTTTATAGCCGTTGTATTCTTTCGGGTTGTGGCTCGCAGTAATCATAATGCCGGCGACCGCACCCAATCTGCGCACTGCATATGAAAGCATGGGAACAGGATGCTCCTTTCCGTACAGATGCGCAACGATTCCGTTCGCCGCCAAAACTTCCGCCGCCGCCTGAGCAAATTCATCCGATTTACGGCGCGTATCATAAGAAATCACGACACCCCGTTTCATCGCAGGCGCGCCCAGTGATTTCACATACTGCGCAAGCCCCTGCGTGGCGCGGCGTACCGTATAAACGTTCATCATGTTCGTACCATAACCGATGATCCCACGCATACCCGCCGTACCGAATTCTAATTCTGCTCCGAATCGATATTCGATCTGTGACATATCACCCGCAATGCCGCCGAGTTCTGCCTTGCCCTCTTCGTTCAAGCGCGGATCGCTGAGCCAAGATTTATAAGCTTCTTGAAAATCCATGAAAAGCCTCCGAAAAAATTAACAATATCCAACTGCAGCGCCGCACGAAAATCAGCGCCGTCTTGTTTTAAATTTCAAAATCGTCGTAGAAATTTTCTCTGCTCTTTTCCTCTTTCGGTGCCACGATCTGGCTTTCGGTAAGGAAATACTTCTTTTTCTCGTACGTATAATAACTTACAAATTGAATACAAATAAGCATCATGTACGACATCGGAACGGTAATCAAAAGTGCCGCCCCGAAAGATGCAAAAGCAAACAAAACATTCACGCAAAGGATCAGCATGGCCGTGACCAAATATGTCGTAAAAAGAGAAGCAAACCGCTCTTTCGTGAACGAAAAACTCTTTTTGAGCGCCGTACCGACACCCACTTTATCGCAAACAAGAGCAGGTACCGCATTGCTGAACACCGTCAGCTTTACAGCCTGCGAAACAACCAACAACGCCACCGAAAACATGAGCGCCATCAAGGCTGCAATAATGGATGAAGAAATGATACTCAGCAAAATCAAAAACGCCAAGTAACACAGTGCAAGCACACAGACATCATATACAAACGTGATCGGAACATACACCACCTGCCAAAGCATTGCCCTGCCTAAATTGCTGATATATGCCGTCGAAAAAGATGTTTTGGAATAACTGGACATCTTGTCGCCGACCAATTTCCCGAATACAAAATTCCCCATTCCGCTCAAAAAGCGCGTAATAAGGAATATCAGCACGAGCATAACGAAGAAAAAGACAACGTTCGGCGTTTTTTCCTGCAAATAAGAAAGAAAAATGGTTAACTTATCTTGCAATTGCTGGGCAAAACCTTGCAAAAACTCAATGTTCCCCGAAATCAATGCTTTGAAAAATTCACCGAACAATTCAGCAATATCATTGAATGGCTCGCTGGAAAAGATCATATTCAGCGTAGGATACAAAAAAGCCGCGCCCAAAGCGATACCGATCGCGCCTACAATTATTTTATAGAGCAAGAGCTTAAAATTCAATCCGAAATTATCGATCAAAAGATGAAAAGAATTTTTAAAGATCAAAACCGAAGCCCTCCGCTCAGTATTTTTTCTTCAGATCTATGCGTTCTTCGCCCGCCATATCAAAATATGCCACGAACATCAAAATACAGTAATACAAAATCAAAAACAAATATATCAGCTCACTGAAAACAAAGCCCAAGTAATACAAATGCTCCGCAAGATTCAAACCCGCTACCGCAAATTGAAGCACTACCCCGCACAACCCGGGTATAAACACAGATAAAAACAATTTCCTTCGTTTTTGCACATACAACTGGTTACAGTACGAAAGCGCGTCCATAAAATTATATCCGGTTATTTGCAGACAGGGAAGCCACAAAAGAAAAATGGAAGAAATATACGTGATCAAAGCCACCATCGCCAGATAAATGATCAACGTAACCACATAGCAGGCAATCCCTTCCAAAAAGAGTGTTTCCGCGTAAATCATTCCGGCTGTTATAACCGCCCATAGTTCATAAACAGCCAAAAGGATGACCAGAATCCAAAGAGTTGTCAAAAAATTATGGTTAAATCTCCCTGCGGTACCTTTAAAAGATCGGGAACCGATGCGCATATGCTTTTCAATAAATCCGAAAAGCATAGGAAGACAGACAACCAGCGAAATAAAACATACAAGCGAAAACGCCCATCTTCTCGCATTTATTGGCGACAGATACGAAAAAATCTGCCCGAACGTAAAATCAGCTTTCAAAGCAAAAATCTCATCGGCTATGCTGATAAGATTGTGCCTGTCCAATGTCATTGCAAAAAAGTAGGACGGAATTAAAGCGAAAATAAAAATAAATATGAAGTTGCGGAACAGATATTTTATAGTACTCGCTATGTACCTCATTTGCTTTTTTGCCGCATTGCTCCTTTTAAACTTTATATCATTATATAATAAAAAAAAGGAGATGTAAAGTCTTTATTTTTATTTTATGCCAATTTTTTGGAATCATTCGCCGCATACGCAGCTTCGCCAAAAGACATGTACTCAAAAAAAGCATTACGTTATACTCATTTTGTGCATATCCTGTTTCAATTCATATAGATAAAAAAGATCCCCCGCTTTTCGCAGGGGACCATTTGTTATGTCTGCAACATCAGCAAAAGCTGAACAAGGTAATCATAATATGTACCCAAATAGTCTTTTGCAATCTCGTCCTGTTCCAATTGCCGAAGAGCTTCTCCTTTATCGGGAATGGAAAGGTAATAATCTTTAACGACTATATAGCGCTCATTCATAGGAAGCGTGTAGTCAACTTCGTACGGTGCTTCACTGGGATCGATCCCTCCGCCGGGTTCCGACCCGCCGCTGTTTTCGGCATACAGAGCATCCAGGCTTTCGTTGAGATCGTCCTGAATTTTTTGCACTAAGGAATCATATTCTTCTTTCAGCACGGCAAGTGCTTTTTCCAACACACTCGAACGAAATGTGCGCCGGGCAAGCATATGATACTTTTCCGCGAGACAATCCTTTTCATATTCCTTTTTTGCCGAGGCACTTTCTTCGTTTGCCTCTGCAATCAATTTATTGACCGCCTTTTCCAATTCTTCGTCTGTCAAATCTTACCCTCCTTCCGCGCGCGAACAAAGCGCTGCGACCGAATATACGGCGCCCGGCCTTTCCGCTTCCAGAAAAAAACGAAACCGTACGCCCGCAAGATTTACCTGCACGCGGCTACCGCTTCCGATCCGTACCGTACGTGCGCCGTCCTCACTGCGAACATTTAAAATAAAATCCCCTTCCGCGCGTACGCGTACCTCACGCAATAATGTTCGTGTCCCAAAAGGCGTAAAGGCATCGCTTGCCCAGCAATATATTTCGCCTTTCGCACTTTTTTTGGCGAGCGTATACAAACTGTCCCCCGAAATACAATATACTGCGCCGTCCGCAGCGAACAATCCGCAAGCATCACGCCGCAAAAATACAGCTTCGCCGTCCGATGTAAACGCGCTCAACGCACGTTCCCTTCCATAAGCCGAGCACACCGAAGATTCCAAGACATAGTTTCTGCCGATGGCAACTCCGCGCGCATCGGCACCATAGGCGATGCGGCAAGCATACTCTTCCGCAAAGGCGGACAGCTTTCCGTTCCAGCAGTACAGCCCGTCTTCCGTCATAAATACAGCCCCGAACGACGCCGATGCGGCCGTCTTCGGGCAAATCTTTCCACAAGAAAAAAGATCCGTAACCGCAAAATCGCGCTCATCGCCGTCTGCTTCCAGAAGCTGACCGCCGCGTTCCCGCAACAGAAGCACATCGTTTTTATAGGGCACAAACCCGACAATGTTTCCTTTTTCGTCCGGCACATCGATCGTGCCGCCCAAACCGCGCCCTTCCGTGAAATCGCGAATGTTTCCCGGAGCGCTGAATTGCAGTCGGCTTCCTTGCGCCGCCGGAACAATCCAAAGCCGTTCATATGCGTATCCGGCACATTCAAACGGCGGAACACCTGCTTCCGCCTGCAATCCTGAAGCCGTGAGAATCGCAGTTTGTGCGCCGTCCGATAACAACAGTACAGGTTCCTCGTCGAATACGCGAACAAACGCCGGTTCACAAGAAAAACTGATGCCGCAAGCAAGAAAGCTTTGTCCTTCCGCACTCACATAACATTCTCCGTCCGAGCAGACCAGTAAATATGCACCGCCTGCGCAGGCTCGAAAAATCGCTGCCGGCTGTTTACCTTCCGGAAAAGTACCTGCATCCGTTACTTTTTGCAAACCGAATCCGCATCGCAACGCACCGTCTTTTTTCCAAAACCCAAACGTATTCCGCCCTGCCGTGTGCAAGCTTACCTCGAACAGCTCACTGCCCGAAGAGCCGGTCAATTCCCTGTTCCGATAAATGATCATGCCCACCTCCGCATTTTCAGCCGACCGCCGCGTTCGCGACAAGCGCAGGCAAGTGCGTCGCGATAACGTTTATCGAGCAGTGCCGCTGCATCCAACATGCCGCTCATCAGTGCGTATTCGCAAGCAGTCGCAAGCGCTAAAAGCCGTGCATTTGCTTTTCCGCTCATTTCGGGCGCATCCTGCGCGCGCTTAACTGCCGGCCGATAAGAATAGGTCAATAACACCTTTCCTGCGCGAACGCGAACCCCATCTCCCGAAACAGTGAACGGAAGCCGGTTTCCTTCGCCGTCTTCTGCCGAAAAAATCTCCAAAGGCGGTTTTTTCAGCGCCGCAAAAGACACAACTCCTTCCGAAACGACCTCTTCGGTGCAGCGAATGGGCAGATAATCCAGCGCAATCTCATTTTCGGCAAGGTTATAGCAACGCAAAATAGTTTCCTCCTCGCGCTGCGCCGCGCCGACATCCGTGCAAGGCTTCCCCGAAAGATAATCGGCAAGCTCCGTTTTTCCGCAAAATTCGGCGGCGCCGATCAGAATGTCCTTAACCGTCATATTTTCCTCCCTTGCAGGCCGCAAGGGCGCCGCGTCCGATATGGGCGCGGCGCCCCGCCTGCTGTTTTTTACCGTGCCCGCCACAGGATGAGCACGGATTTCACATTCCTTTTGCTACAAAAGAATTGTTATTCCTCGGTAATGCCGCTCAACATCGCCTGTCCGCAAGGACGAGTGCAAATCAGATCAGCATATTTTACAAGCGTTGCAGTATACAGCGGTTTGCCGGGAACCTGTTTCAGCACTTTGCCGTCGTCCCCTTCCAGCCACTTCCAGTCGCAAAGCTGGTGCAGGCAGAAATCTGCCGTGTTCAAAAGATACATCGTCCCTTCGGGGCAGAAGCGATCCGCTACAACAGGGATCCCGTTATAAGTCATCGCTTTGTATCCTCCGGCAAGCTCTTCCGTCGCAATTGCAATGCGAGACTCGCTCAACGCTTTCTGTAATGCGCGTTTGACTCCCCAGCTGCATACGATGAAATCCACGCGGCTGCCGGCAACTTCTTCCAGACGGTCGATCGCCGCTTGTAAAGCAGTCTCGCTGATCGTGCCGACGTCTGTCTTCATGTACGGAATCATCCATTTATGCGTAGCGCGATCCAAACCGTACAGACTGCCTGTACTCTTGAAAATAGCACCTAAGCCCGTCAATTCGAGATTATACGAGCCTTGCACGCAGACGAGGCATCCGCTCTCCGCGCCCGTAAGCGCGCCGCCCGAAAGAGTGATCGTCTTTGCATCGCGATCCACCGCAACGATCCTGCGCGCGGTGATCGCGGAAATCGGACTGCCGCCCGCATCCAGAATATCGACCGTCATTCCTTCGATCACGTTTTTAACAGTGTCGACCGTTACGACCATGTCGCTTACCGATGAAACTTTGCAAAGCACACCGCTCCCGTCGCCGAACAACATTCTGCCGAAGTTGAAAGATGAAGCTTTGAGCAAACCGTCCATTTCGGCATTGAGCAGGTTTACAAATGCGCCAGCATTGTTTTCGGAAGCGCGCACCGCTTTGTCGCTGATCTCCACAGTGCCGTACAAATTTTTAAGAGTGGTGACGAACTGTTCATAATTGTTGCCCGCCGCCGTAGGAAGATCCCCTTCTTCGGTGCCTGCTCCAACGCCGCCGTTCACACCGTACTGCGCAAGCCTGCGTACCTCTTTGCCCCAAACGTCCGCCGTGGACTGGCGAATCTTCGCCAAAAGCGGATTAGCAGCGGTATTAAGCTGTTCTGCCACAACTCCAAGATAGAAACTTTTCAGCGCGTTGTCCGCGCTCGTCATCGTTACCATGTTCGATTGTATTCTCCTTGATCAATGATTTTTTGCCGCAAAGCGGCATTTTGTACACGTTATGACGAATACGTCATCCGTTTTTTCGGAACATTTCTTGCGCGAGCCTTCCCGCCTCTTCCAGCGAGCGCACGCGCGCCGCGGGTGCGGCTGCAAACGATCCGCCGTCCGCCATGATGTACGGAGCCTGCCTTCCGGCAAGATACGCCTCCACCGCTTCCTGCACCGCTCCCGCAAAGGACTGTGAGGATTTCCCCTCAACCGTCTCTGTCTTCGTTTCTCCCTTGCCCGCAGGCGGCTGAACGTTCTCGCCCGCTTGCTTTCCCTCCAATTCGCGCAGACGCTGACTGCGGCGGGTAAACTCGGCTTCCAGCGAATTGTACGCGTTCAGAAGGGCATCTACGCTCTTGAACTTTCCGAGATCCACTGCCGCGCCTTCCGTTTTCTGAGCTTCCGCCCCTTGCGCCGCGCATCCCTGCGCCATGTTTTCCTGCGCTATGTTTTCCTTCTCCAAACTATTTCCCTCCCAAAAAATTATTTCTGTGCCGACACGCTTTCCGTTGCGCTGCGGCGATCTTGTTTTTCCCGCTTTTGCGCTTCGTGCGCACGCAAATGCGCTTCAAAATGCGCTTTTATGTTTGCATCGCCGTTAAACTCATCCGAAAGCAAAAAACGGGTATGTTCGGTGATATGCGCCCCGTCGTCATCGTAAAAATCGACCGAAACATCTTCGCGCAACATGCGCAAATTTTCCTCCGCTGCTTTATTGGCGTGCATGGTATAAAGACCACGCGTACTGTCAAGATTGCCGAACCCCAGCGCATCCAGGACACGTTCGCGGGTATCTTCGGAAATTTTACCGTCTTCGCCGGCAAGGAGACCCGCATTGTACATCTCATAAATAAGCGTACGACGTTTTGCCGGCGAATCGGCATCATCGGTATCGGCTTCAAAAACGACATCATCCGAAGAGATATCACTTGCCGAAAAATAGTAAATTTCTACTTTTTTGCCTTCACCCGTCATGCGCATCAGGCGGTTTTGCCCCGCAAACTGGCGCATAAGTCGCAAAATATGTTTTCCTACCTTCTTCACGGCACGTTTAATACTGTCTGTTGTTACCGCGAGACGAGTATCATCGAGATCGATGAGCAGTTGCAGGCCCGTCGCACTCGATACATTGGTTCGATTATGTGAATTGGCGCTGATCTCACTGACACCGCTGACAAGGATAAATTCATCGAGCAAACGCTCTTCTTCCGAATGAAACTCGGAAGGCATGCTGTCAGCCCCAATGACTTTGGGCGGCGTTGCACCCTGACGGTATACGATAACCTTACCGGGCACCAATCCTTCTTCCAATAGCTCTTCTGTATCGACAGACCCGTCTTCCACGGCGACAACCCCCATCGTAAGACGGTTCAAGAATTCGTGTTTACGGTTTTTGACCGCATTGAATGCGCGCTGAACGGGAATCATTCGATCGATGACGCTGCCACCGAAAAACGCACCCGAAAGCTCAATGGCGCACTGTTTCACAAACGGATAGGTGCGCGTACCGTTTTCGCCGTTGCGATAAGGCAGATCCCCGTAATAAACGAGCGAATCGCCTGCAATCACGATCAGCCTGCCGTTTGGAAATTGTACGCCGGGCTTTTCATAGTACTCGATCACCAGCTCACAGTTTTTAAGAACATTGCGCGAACTTGTCCCTGCACCGCCCATAAAATTGGATGCCGCCGAATAGGGTGCAAGCGAAAATTCCTGAATATCCCTGCCCGCCACGCGAACGCCGTAACTTTCTTCGATCTCCGAAACAGGTACTGCCTTAGCATGAATAATACTGCCCTGTTCCTCCACCTGCTCACAAGCAAGGTTTTCGGGGTAAATCTCGAAAGGAGATACTGCGGCGACTCGCACAGTGCCTTCCCGCGCAGCATTGATGCCGCCTAAAATACGTCCTCCGCGCGCATCCCAAAGTATTTTGTAAAAGACCGTACCGCACGTTTCGCTCCAAACTGTTGCGCGGGAAACAATTTCGTCAAACGAACACTCGTCACATACCGAGGCGAGCACGTTCGACGAAAGTTTCGCCGTGCGAAGGTCACTCTCTTCTCCCGTTGCGGCACGGACCGTCATTTTCGGACGCACTCTCGCCAGTTTAGCACAACGTGTGTCAATAGCGGGCGCGATATGATTGAATACACGCCGATATTGCCAAAAATAGCGCGGTTGTTCCTCTTCCAGCTCACCCGCCGCATTGATCCCCATGTACTGGTTCCCGGACAGAAAGTTCATGTTCAGTTCCCAGCCACGCTCCAACAGGCGGCGTTCCTCCTGTCGCGCTTTAAAGATCTCTTTGATCTCATGCACGGTGCGCTCTTCAAATTTTTTGTCGAAGCGCTCCGATTTTTCTCGCCTCTGTTTCAATGTTTCTCCTCCTCTGTCAGAAGGCGCAAAAGCCGCTCTTTTTCCGCCGCCAACTGTTCGTCCGTCATTGTCCGAAGCGTGCCTTGCTCCTCCATCAGCATTTTCGCCGCCTGAATATCCGGCGGCACAATTTTTTTGCTTATCTTGCGTTTCAGAAGCACCGCCTCGCCCTCGTTGAAGCCGTATTCTTCCACGACCTCGTCCGTTTCGAAGCCGAGCGCGCGCCGCCGTAACGCCGCTTTTACTTCTTCTTCACTCAAAACAACACCTCTCTTCGCTATAAACTGCCCTTTCTTCCTCGTCCGCGAATCAAGCGCGCCTTGTCTTTTTGCACTTCCGTTAATACCGCGGACGGTGCCTGCCTGTGCGGCTTGGTCATAAGATAATAACGCAGTTCGTCCAACGCGTGGTCGTCCCGTTTTTTCGGCACATCGCCCTCGCCCCAAAAATACCCTTTGATTTCGCGAATCAGATTCACGCAATTCTCAAAGATATATAATTTCGGCTTTCCGTTTTCCGCTTTCAAGTAACTTTTTACACGTGCAATGCCCGCAAATAAATTTTTGTCCACGTTCGCGTTCACATTGATTCCTCGCTCATAAAACAATTCGCTCACGCTCTTGCTCCCCGCAAGCGTTCGCTGATTCGCTGCCGAATCAATGAGCGCACAAAGCCTACCCTTAAAATCCGTATGCCAGCCAAGCCGCGCACTGATCTCCTTGATTTTTTCCGCATGATAATCGATATCGCGCTTTGCCTCGTAATGCTCTGCCACAACATACACGTTCCCGTCAAAGTCCACACAATACCAATGTGCTGAAAGCGGATTGTTCAAACCCGGGTCAATTGAAATATTGTCTTGCCACTCGAACGGAACTGAAAATGGCGCAATAACGTGCATACGCTCATCGAATTCCGGGTACACGAGCCCTTCATTGACACAAAATTTTCCGTACCTGCGGCTTTCCAACTGCTTGGGATCGAGCGCGCTTTCAAGAAGAGCAATCTCACTTTTTTTGAGGTACGGATTGTCCTCCCATTCCATGAATTCATACCAAACCTCGGGATTGTTGCCGCGGTTCATGTAGATTTCGTCAAAGATAAAGGTCAAGCCTTTGAGAGGGGTCATTGTACCGAAAATATCACCCGCCCGGTCCATCACGCGCATGCGGCATTCGTCGTAAATATCTTTTGGGGGTTCTTCATCAAACCAGACAAAATCCAGTGAAGCTCCTTGAAACTTTTCCCTGCCTTGATCGCAACTTTTAAACCCGATCACCGAACTGCCGCCAAACACGTTTTTTATGCGGATCTGGTCGATCACTCCCGAAGGAGAACCGCGTTTGCCCGAAAGCATGGTCACTTCTTCGATCCAATCGGGATTCAGGTATTGTAATATTTTTTTCTGTGCAACGTCCCGTTGCACTTGCTGGGAAAGCGACACTACCCAGCCGAACACATCTTTGCGGTTCTTACGGTACGGATGTACGCCGCGAGCCATATAGATACACTCTACCGCTCCGCACTCCGTCTTTCCGCTGCGGTTGCCGCCGAATACCCAGCGATTGCGCTTGCGGCACTTATGGAACGCAATCTGCTTTTTGTGCTTTTTCCGCCCGGTATTATACCGCGAAAGCGCGTCGCCCTTTGCACGCCGTTCCTGTTCCGCTTCGATCTGTAAAATTCTTTCAACGATTTCATTTCCATGCATACGACAAAATCCGTGCAAATCCCCCTGCTTCTCCCCGCATGCGCGCGCCGTAATACTGTATAATCAATAGCGCACAAAACGAGGAGGTCATTTCATGAAAAAACTGCTTGCGGCACTTGCCGTTGTTTGTGCCCTGGCGTGTCTGCCAATACATAGCGTTCAAGCCCAAGAAACCACAACTACTTTTGCGCGCATCATACAGAGCGGGACTTATTTGTACAGTGAAGCAAACGCAGACTCAGGGCTCTTCATTCTTCCCGAAACCTATTTTGTCAAAATTACAGGCGATGCGGGAAGCTATTATGCCGTTGAATATCTTTCGGACACCGCTGCGCGTTCTCCCGTACGAGGATACTGTCTCAAAAGCGATGTCAGCGCGGTCGATTATACACCGCAGACCCCCTATCTCGTCTATTCGGTGGACGTGACTTTCCGCACGGATGCGAGCGGCTCTCTGCCTGACGGTTTTTTGACCGAATATACGTTGACCGCATCCTTTTACGGTACCTTTTTATACGGTTCGGCGACCTATTATTACGTGGAATTAAACGGTGAATTTGGTTACGTCCCCGCCTCGGCGTGTTCCCCGCTTTCTTATCCGGAAAATACCGAACATACTGAAACAGAAGAAGAGCCTCTTCCCGATGAAACCCCGCAGGAAAGCGGACTGGGAGCCGTGAATATTGTTTTGATCTGTGCTCTCGCCGTAGCCGCGCTCGGAGCAATTTATTTTCTGTTCCGACCTGCCAAGCCCTCTGTTCGTGATCCGTTTTCAGACGATGCGGAAGACCTCTACTGATTCGCTTTTATAAGCTCTTTTATCTTGCACAGCGCAGTTCGCCGCGCGAACGCTTGTCCACCAATCCTTCGGTACTTTTATGCACGCATTCCAACGCCGCCATCATATATGAAACTCCCGAAAAAGTATGTAAAAACCATTCTTCACTCAGCCCCGCGCGCAAGAACAAATTGTTCATTTTGCCCGCGAGGCGTTTTTGTCGCCGAAAATACGTTCGCTCGCAATACTGCACCGAAAAATCCGAAAACTCCCCGACAAGCACCTTCTTTCTGCGAAAGTATTTATATTCGAGTAAATATTTCTCCTCACGCGTAAGTTGCTCCATGACCTTGTCCATGTTCTCTTTCAGCACCGCAAAACAATCCCGCACATACAGATAATCCAAAATCTTCTGAGCACATGCTTCCGCCGATTCCTTCCCGCTGTACGATGCCTGCGCCTTTGCCTCGACAATTTTGCCGATGTCCTCCGTCAGCCTCGACAGTTTCGGATACAAAAACAATATTACCTTCTGATAATCTTTCACCTGCATCTCCTTTTTTATGTTGCCGCCTTTCAATTTATCCTCATTCGTTCCGCCCGCAAATCCATTATTGCATAGCTTTTTCTTTTTTTACAGCTTAACTGACAAAAAATACAAACATTTGTTCGTATTTTTTTCTATTGTAAAATATTAAACAGGCATACCTATGCCTGTTTACCAAAATTTTCCATTTTATTAAGAAATTTTTGCCGCCGCAGGGAATTACAAAAAATTTGTCGACAAACGAAGAATATTGTGATATAATAATTTTGTATATATTACGGGCGCGCGCAAGCGCGCGTGAAAAAAATATATGCGCGCGAACGTAAGGGAAAAGAGCTTCCGTTGCGGGCATGGGGATGCGAATGAAGAAGAGCATATTAGCTATAATACTTTCGATCGGGCTTTTAGCGGCGCAATGCGGCGCTTTTTCTGCGTACGCACAGGAAGACGGCACCGCGGCACAGACAGACGCGGCAGCAACATATGAGCTGTTCCTGCCTGAAACATACGAACAATACTTGGAACTGGAAGCGCCTTCGGACATTGCGCTCTCGGAGGATTACATTGCGATCGCAGACCAACCGCGTTCGGGAAACTCGGTAATTTACGTATATCAAAAAAATCAAGCACAATACGTATGCTACCAACATGACAACAATAACGCGATTTCCGGACTGAATTTTTATTATGCAGCTGACGGCTCCGTCTATCTATTCTTTTTCGGCGCGATCGGAACTGTATCCTGGCTCAACTGCGGCGACGTTTCGCAAAGCGGCACTGCCAAAACTACCATCCGTCCCTACTCCATGATCATCTGCAACGAAGATATATATTATACGCAGGCAAACGATACTTATTCGGATGTATATCATGCCAAAATCGAACAGACCGACGGCGGATTCAACATTGAAACGCCCGCGATGCCCTTGCAAAGCAACCTTTCGGGGAATTCGGCTTTTTCAGAATATAATGGCACAGTATATCTTGCAAACGGGAAAGATATCTATATTTGTTCGGCAACCAAGCTGAGCCCTTGGTATTCTCTTTCGCTCAACAGCGTTTCCAGCTTTGCGATCACGGCGACCAACGAAAAACAAATTGTTTATATCGGTGCCGAAAACATGTATGTCAACGACGACCCGAACAAGACCTTTCTCGGCGAATTCTCTGTTGTGAAACTGTTTGACGGGATGATTTACGTCATTGAAAAAGACAAAGTGCGGCGATTCGATCTTAGCACCTCGTCTTTTACCGAATATATGATCGGAAAATTTTCCGATTATTCCAACCGCTTGAACAACGCACAGGACATTTCTTCCTACGGAAATAAGACCGTGATTGCCGATCACGGAAACAAACGCGTCAGTGTTTACAGCGAAGGATTTACGCTGTATCCGATGCAATATCCTGCTGAAATTGTATGCGCCGGAGAAAATTACTTTTTAGCAGTCGCGGGTTCGGTGGCATATCTTTACGATTACGAAGAGCCTTCGCAAGCGGCAAAAACATTTAACCTCGATTCTGCTGCCGTCGGCGTTGCGTATTCCTTCGGAAAATTTTATATTGTTACGACAAGCGGCTCGAATACTTATGAGATCGATACCGACTCTCTGACAGTCACGGGCTCAGGCACACCGAACATCACTTCCCCGCTGAACCTTACCGCTGATTTGTACGGAAATCTTTATGTTCTGACGGCCAACGGTCAGGTCAACCGTTATACACGCGACCAATTCCTTTCAAAAACGACGGCGTCATCCGAACTCGTCGCACAATTCGGTGACGGCGTACACGATCTGTTTGTGGACTATTCCGGCACCGTATACGCAGCGTCAGACAACGCGATCTATGTCGGAAGTGCATCATTAAAAATTGACGCGAAATTAAGCGAAGCTGTGTACAGCGGCAGTCAAAAAGCAGTCGAAGCATTTGCCTTTGAACAAGAATACGGCACCCTGTGCATTCTATCTGACGGATTTGTCGTAAAAGCAGATCTCGGCGATAACGCGCCAAAATCGCTGAAAAACATTTCTACTGAAGGGCTGTACGATACTATCCATTCTGCAGCAAACGAACAGAGCGCGCAAGGGCTGTATGTGACCGTTCCGGCAGGCTCGACAATGCTTTCACTCAATGCGCAGACGATGGATGAAAACACCCAAGTCATTTCCTATTCTGATTATTTCAAACTGGATGCAGACCGAGCGGGCGTTCGCATCGCGGAACTCGAAGGAGCAGGTACGGTAGTCGCATTCTTTGAATATGTGCCCGAACAAAAACCGACCGGCGAAACCGAATACTCCCCCACACAGCGCAATTACTCGCTTTGCCTCGTGCTCGGTGATGTCGACGAACAATCAGTCGGGGGAGCTTTCAACGACATTACGGATTTTACGGGTTATACCACAAACCAAGTAGGACTGTATCGTTTCCCGACCATGTCGCTCGGAAAGCAAAACAACCCCGTAACGACGCAGACTCTTTCCAAAAACCAGGCGGTAACTGTTCTTGCAAAGCTTAACGGGAACGTCGATGGCGGTTCCGCCGCTTATGGACTGGACAGCGATTACTATTTCGTAAAGACACAAAACGGCGCATACGGATTTGTTCCCGCGCGTTATGTACTCCCCTATAATCCCGCTCCGGGAGGCAGCACTGATTTTTCATACCGCGATCTTGCCAAAGGGAAAAGCGTAACGCTCTACGCAAAGGACGGAACGCCTTTGACGCTATCCAACCGCGAACAACTCAAAGTATACGGTACGGCAGATGAAAACGGAATGATCTACGCCGAATACACCGACACAAACGGGACGCTGTATTCGGGCTATATAGAAGAGAGTGCACTCTATCGCGCGCGCGAATCGGTTGTGATCGTTTTGGTCGCCGTAACATTGGTAACGGCAGCGGTGCTCGCCAGTGTTTGTTACCTGATCTTGCGCAAACAGCCGACCTTGCAGTAAAAATTAATTTTAAATATAAAAAAGCCTGTTCGTTTTTCAACGAACAGGCTTTTTTGGCGTTGCAGGTCTGATTATTTTCTTGCGTGTACACTTTTTGCGATAACGCTATCAGGTTTTGCGTCCCTGTAAAGCGTCATTGAGGAATCTGATTGATAAAAATCAGTTCGTCTTCCCGCAAGCATCCTCCCTCATAAATTCTTTGCTCGGTAATGATCGCCATTGTCACGCACCCGACCACATTTCGATCATAATCCCAGACAATATAAATCTTTCCATCCCGCTCCGAAACGGACCTCTATGTTCCGTTCGCCCGCAGCAAATGTCTCCGCGCCCTGTGTTTTTGCTTCGATTCCTTCCGCAGACAAACTTTGCGCTCCGACCGCTGTAAATATTGCGCAAAAAGCGACCACACACAGAAGCACTATACCCGCAAGGCACAGTAAATTTTTTTTACGCAGCTCCATCTTTAACCCTCCGACGGCTTGTTTTCGGTGCTTTCAAACAGCTTGTTGTCCGTGCCGAGCCGTATAAATTTGGAACAGTTTCCTGTCAGATTGGTGCCCGTAAGATAGAGTTCACCCATAACGCCGCTCCCGTTTACCAGCTTCCACGCGCCCGTTTGCATCGAATAGAATTCGATTTTATCCGTATAAAAACGCACGTAATAACAGTTTGCATTCCGACCGTTTACCGTATCACCGACTGAGAACCAAAACATCATATACGAGGATTCAATATTTTCGGGAAAAATTTCGGCGATTATCCGCAAGATATTGAACTGACCGTCTTTTTCGAGGAGATCAACTGAAAATTGACCTTTTTTAAAATTCTATTTGATCT
>CABQND010000044.1 GCA_902465495.1 uncultured Eubacteriales bacterium | reverse complement strand
ACGCCGAAAGTACTTGAGGATCACCCTCCGGGAGGATAGGTAGTTGCCGCATCCATATTGCCCCTTAGCTCAGTCGGTAGAGCATTCGGCTGTTAACCGAAGTGTCGTCAGTTCGAGTCTGTCAGGGGCAGCCACAAGAAGGAACCGCGAAGGCGGTTCTTTTTTTGTGGCTGCCCCTGCAGAGAGAAGTGAAGCCCGCGCAAAAGCGGCATGGTGAACGGAAAGGAACATGCGCGGGCATGTCAGTTCGCGCTCGAAGAGCCTTGACGAAAAACGTCAAATACTGTCAGGGGCAGCCAAAGAAAAAGAGAGGTTTTAACCTCTCTTTTTCTTATTGTATGGTATAATAAAACAAAAAAGCGAGAAGCGATATGAAAATCGGAGTTGTTTTGGAAAGTTTTCGGAAAACTTTCCCCGAAGCGGTCAAAGAAGCAAGGCGGCTCGGGTTGGACGGTATTCAGGCATATGCGGGGCAGGCGTTTCCGTTTGAAGCGGACGGCAAACAGCTTGCCGAGATCAAGAAATTTGTAAACGGCGAAGGACTTTGTTTTTCAGCGGTTTGCGGCGATTTCGGCTGCGCCATGTATTACGAGCGCGACCGCGCGATGATCGACCGCGAAAAGCGCATTTTGGAAGCGGCGAAAGAACTCGGCACGGACATCGTAACGACGCACATCGGCGTCGTGCCCGAAAACAAGGACAGCGTTCAGTATGAAAGCATGCACGAAGTTTGCAAAGAACTTGCCGATTTTGCAAAAAGCATGGGCGGACATTTTGCCGTGGAAACGGGTCCGGAGAAGGCCGCGGTCTTAAAAAGTTTTCTGGACGGATTGGGCAGCGACGGGGTCGCTGTCAATCTCGACCCTGCAAACCTGGTCATGTGCGCGGGCGACGATCCCGTGCAGGCGGTTTATACCCTGCGCGATTATATCGTGCATACGCACGCGAAAGACGGTTTGCGGCTGAAAAAATTCGACACGCGCGCGCTGTATGCGCCGCGGTATTTCGGGGTGTTGCCCTGCGGATGGGATGTGATCCGCGAAGTGCCGCTCGGGCAGGGCGGGGTGGACTGGAACAGATATCTCGCCGCGCTCGAAGAGATCGGGTATGAAGGGTACCTGACGATAGAACGCGAGTGCGGCGAAGATCCTGCGAAGGATATCGACGCGGCGGTAACGTTTTTAGATGCGCTGGGCGCGCGGAAGTAAAGGAGGGAAAGATAATGAAAAAACTGAAAATTGCCGTGGTAGGCACGGGCAGCATTTCGCATTCGCACATACAGGCGTATTTGAAGAACGAAAACGCCGAACTGTACGCTTTTTGCGATATAAACGAAAAGGTTTTAGCAGCGGCAGGGAAAAAGTACGGGGTCACAAGGCTCTTTACGGACGAGGCGGAAATGCTGCGGGCTTTGCCTGAAATCGACGCCGTAAGCGTATGCACATGGAACAGCGCCCACGCGCCCTGCACGATCATGGCTTTCGAAGCGGGGAAAGACGTCCTCTGCGAAAAGCCGATGGCTCTCAACGCGCAGGAGGCGCAGGCGATGCTCGATACCGCCAGAAGGTGCGGCAGGAAACTGATGGTCGGGTTCGTGCGCCGCTTCGGGAACGATACGGCGGTCATGCAGGACTTCATCAAGGACGGCGCGCTCGGAGAGATATATTACGCAAAAGCGACGTACCTTCGCCGCAACGGAAACCCCGGCGGATGGTTCGGCGACAAGAGCCGTTCGGGCGGCGGCCCGCTCATCGACCTGGGCGTACACGTTATCGACCTTACCCGCTATCTGATGGGCAACCCGAAACCCGTGTCCGTATACGGCGCAACGTTCCGAAAACTCGGCAACCGCAAGGAACTGAAAGACGGCGCGTCATATACTTCCGTTTCCAAATCGGAAAACGATATCTGCGACGTGGAAGACTTTGCGGCCGCCCTGGTGCGTTATGGCAGCGGTGCGGTTTTGAGCGTGGAGACGAGCTTTTGTTTGAATTTGAAGCACGATATCGGCAAAATAGAACTGTTCGGCACGCGCGGCGGAATGAGCCTCGACCCCGAGCTGGAAATTTATACGGACTGCTGCGGCTACCTGACGGACGTAACGCTGCACAGATCGACGGCGCTGAGTTTTGACGGCCTGTTCGAAAAGGAGATCGATTATTTCGTCGACGCCGCGGTAAACGGCAAAGACCTTTCTTCCATCGCGGAAGACGGGGTCATGCTCATGAAAATACTCGACGCGATCTACAAGTCCGCGGAAACGAAGCGGGAAGTGCGCATATAACCGCAGGTCGTATTTTTCTGAAAAATGCGTAGGATATTGCTTATAATTGAAAATGCAACAGAACTATCCATCGGCGATGCCGATGGATAGTTTCCGATAAACTGGGCCGAATTGCTGGTGGAACGATTTTTTAATTAAAATTGCAAGACTCTTGTTTTATGGCCTAAAATGTGTTATAATATCATTGTAATATATAACGGAAAGAAAAGGATGGGAGGGGGACTATTGAGTAAAGAAGCAATTTACGAGTCGTTTTCCGATGTACCCGATTATATATATTTAGAGCATGAATATATCGATAAAACATGGATATCGCGTGCGCATTATCATAATTCAATCGAATTTAGTGTTTGCATAGCCGGAACACATCGAATATATATTAACGGAACGATGTATGCGATAGAAGCAGGGGAGATAGCTTGTATAAACAGTTTCGACGTGCATTATTTTGATATCCGTAAGGGAACGGAAGTTTTGCCGGTTTTAATCGGTAAACAATACTTGAAAGATTTACAGAGGGTATTGGGAAAGGAAGATATTTCTTTCCCTGTCCTTATGCAGGATAAAACAAAAAATGCAAAAGTGATAGAGATTCTTTTGCAATGGAGTAATCAAAAAGCTGATTGCAGCAAGTTGCAACATCAAGGGTATGCGGATCTTTTTCTCGGTGAACTGTACAAGCAATACGGCCTCGCGGAAAGAAAATGGAGCGATGCAAATCGAGCCGTTATCGACATTCTACAATATATACGGCATAACCTCGGCGCGACGCTTACGCTTGACGATGCTGCTTATCGTATAGGTTATAGTAAAAACCATTTTGCAAAACTTTTTCGTGATGCAGTCGGGCAGCCATTCCGAGAGTATGTAAGCACACAGCGAGTTGAGCGAGCAAAAGAGTTGATCGAACAAGATGCTTCCAGAACGATTGTGGACATAGCATTTACTTGCGGTTTCGATTCAATGGCGACGTTTTATCGTGCATATATGAAACGCTATGGCGAACTTCCCCGCAAGGGGGGAGGGTGAGCTTTTATAAGCATTTTGCAGTATTTTATGCTGCCTGTATGATAAATCGTGTTATTTTCAGGTAAGGAATGCTTCTTTTTTGTATACAACTAAAAATAAAAATTGATCTTCATACAAAGAACAAATAATTATTTTTGAAACTATCCCCATTCCCTATGAGAGGAAACGGGGATAGTTTTTTGTTATAATGAAAGCAAAAAGGAGGGGTAAAGGCTTGAGAATTCGTATGCGCGAAAAGAACAGTCCGGGCAGAAAGGTTTTCATTGTAGCGATGCTCGCAATCCCTGTTTTGCATTGGCTTGTTTTTTGGCTCTATGTAAATTTTAGTTCATTCATTCTGGCATTTCAAACACCGAGAACGTATGAATGGACATGGTCAAACTTTGAACAATTTTGGTTTGAACTTACCGCACCGGGCGGTGCGATCGGGTTGGCGGTAATAAATACGCTGAAATATTTTGCATTGAATATCGTGCTGATGGTATTCAACCTGATCGTTGCTTACTTTTTTTATAAAGAAATTGCGGGATATAAAGTATTTCGTATCATCTTTTATTTGCCTGCGATCATTTCGGGCGTGGCTATGGTCGCCGTCTATACCGAATTTATAAAAACGAGCGGGCCTCTCGGAACGATAGCGGAGATATTCGGGATAACGATGCGTCCGGAGGGGCTTTTGAACAATTCGGACACGGCAACGAAAACAATATTGATGTACAATATCTGGACAGGATTTACGACAAATGTTCTGCTGTTTTCCGGAGCGTTGACGCGAATCCCGGTAGAACTCATTGAATCGGCGCGCCTTGACGGTTGCGGGCCTGTCAGGGAATTGATTAAAATTACGATACCGCTCATCTGGCCGACGATGTCGACGATGGTGATTTTTGCATTGACGGGTATTTTCGGAGCGAGCGGCCCGATCCTTTTGTTCGATCCGGACGCATCCTATGGAACGATGACGATTTCATTCTGGATATTCAAACAGGTATACGGTTCGGGTGCGATCGGCGGGACGGGATCATATGGCCTTGTATCGGCGGCTGGCTTGTGTTTCACTCTGGTCGGCGTTCCGCTTATTATGTTTACCCGTTGGCTGCTGAATAAAATACCCGTAGTCGAGTATTGATGGGGAGGGAAGCATGGATATTTTAGAAAAAGATGAGCAAAGCGCGGTAATGCCGTCCGCTATGTCAGAAAACGAGGAAGTATTATCTGCGGGCGAAAAGAGTCAAGAAAATATTTCCAAGAAACAGAAACGGCACAGAAGGAATAAGGAATCCTATATTCTGACTGTCCGCAGCCGAGGCGAGAAGATCCTCTTTGCGATCGTTTTCGTTATATTTGTTGTCTATGCGGCAACTCTTATATATCCGTTTATCTGGATGTTTTTAGGTTCGTTGAAAACATCGACGGAGTACACGCTCGACGGTTCGCTGGGAATTCCGTTCGCGCTTCCGGACGCTTTCTATTTGGGGAATTATTCCTATGCCTTTACGAAGATGGAATACGAGGGGACCAATCTGATCGGAATGTTTTTGAACAGCATATGGCAGTCTGCCATCAGCTTGTTCGGCGGATTGTTTGCCTCGGCCGCGCTCGCGTATGTATTGTCGCGTTTTAAGTTTGTAGGCAGAACGGCGATTTATACGGTGATCATTTTCACGATGACGATCCCCATCGTGGGCAACACCGGCGGCTACTATAAATTGGTCAGCGATATAGGTATCTACAATACGCCGTTCTTTTCGCTGCTCACGTCGTTCAACGGCATAGGACTCGGCTTTCTGATCCTATACGCATTTTTCAGTAATATTTCCAAAAGTTACGCAGAGGCGGTATACATAGACGGAGGCGGAGAATGGACGGTATATTTTAAAATCATGATCCCGCAGGCGATGCCCGCCCTGCTCACGCTTACGATCGTCAATCTGATCGGGGTATGGAACGACTATCAGACGCCGCTTTTGTATTTGCCGTCGTTTCCTACGATCGCGTCCGGTATGTATGTTATAAAAACTTCGCTTTTGCGTACGGGTGAAACCCCCATATATTATGCGGGCATTATACTTTCGATCATTCCCGTACTCATCGTGTTTTGCTGTTTTTCCAATACAATTATGAAAAATATGGCGATCGGCGGCCTGAAAGGCTGAGTTCGCGCAATATAAGGAGGTTTTTTGATGAAAAAAAGGATCATTGCGGCGCTCGCCGCGGCGGTAATGCTTTGTACGGTCCCGTTGGCAGGCTGCGGCGGCCGTTCGATCGGTGATACCGAACAATCGCTTGAAGTATATGTATGGGACGCCGGTTACGGTTCGCAATGGATGGAGGACATGTTGGATGCGTTTGCCGAGCAGGACTGGGTGCAGGAAAAATACCCTGAACTCGAATATGACGTCACGGCCAACGATCTGAACAATTTTGCAGCCGACCGCATCAATTCGAGGACGACGACGATCGATCTCTTTAACGGGTCGAACATCGGCACTTTATGGGAAACCGGAAATTTGTTGGATATTACGGAAAGCGTTTATAATCAAAAGGTTCCGGGCGAAGATGTATATTTCAAGGATAAAATGCCCGCAAGTATACTTGAATCGGTGGCGGCGCCTACGTCAACGGAAGAGGATATGCAGTATTTTGCGACTCCCGGTCCTTCATCGATGGGCGGGCTCGTATATAACGTTACCCTCTTCGATGAACTCGGATTGGAAGTGCCGAATACGACGGACGAACTTTTTGAATTGTGCGAAGAGGTATATAACCTGGAAGGAAAAGACGAGGCATACTCTCATACACATACGTTTATCAGTACGAAAGTCGGATATATGGGGTATATGTTCCCCGTTTGGTGGGCGCAGTACGAGGGCGCAGAGCAATATGTAAACTATTATAACGGCGTCTATTACGATGCTGCGAACAGGCGTACTTACAATAATGATGTCCGCACGGTCAAGCAGCAGGGCAGACTCGAATCGCTCGAAATACTCGAAGAGATTTACCGAGGGCATGACGGAGGGTATTTTGACGAGAGTTCCGTTGCAAATGAATTTATTCAGGGACAGACGCAGATGTTCCTGCGGAACGGGCTTATCATTGCCTGCGGCGACTGGTTCTCCACGGAAATGCGCGAACGCGCGGCAGATTATGTAGCGCAAGGATATACGGATACGATGGGCTTTATGAATGCGCCGATCATCAGTTCGATCGTCGATAAATGCACGACGATCACCGATGCAAACGCACAGAAAATCGAGTTGGAAGATGCGGACGCGCTGCTTTCTGCCGTGGTCGAAGCCGTGGACAAGGGCGATACCGCGCCTGCAGGCGATTTGGTAACGGCGGGCGTTTCGCAGACGGATTTTGATACGATCCGCGATGCCCGCGGCGTTATCTATTCGATCGCCGGGAACGAAGTTACCGCGATCACCGAATATTCCAACGCAAAAGAGCTTGCCTGCGACTTTTTGCTGTTCATGGCTACGGATGAGGCGAACGAGGTATATGCCACAAGCAACTACGGCACGCAGCGCGTGTTTAATTGGAATTTAAAGGAAAAGGCCCCCGAATTGGATTCGTACCTGAGCGAAAATTACGGGAACACTTACCGCATTCAGCAAGACCGCGCGAAAATGTGGGAAGCGGATAACGCTTATGTTTTGCCGTGGTACGGCAATTATCCGTTGTGTGTTTACGGCAACTTAAAGGCCTTAAACGGCGATTACGAGAATTTTGAGGCTACCTATATCGATGCGGGCAAGGCGAACGTGCATGCAATAGATATTTGGGAAAACAGCTCCGATTATTGGACGACGAACAACAATAACCGTTGGGACACCGCTTTGCGGAATGCGGGGCTTGTATAATGCCCCGCAAAGAAAACACGGCTGTTGCGGTGCCATTCTCTCAAAAAATAGAACTGCATAGCGGATGCGACAAGCCGGCAAGACTGCTGAATCTCGTTGCGTTGCGTGGCGGACATGCCTGCGGGCATATCTTTGTCCGCGCTGCGGAAGGAGTTTGCGTTACGGCAGCGGCTGAGAACGGGCGCACTCTTTCGGGCGAAGAGTATAACGGCGAAAATATCGCGCTGTATGCGGAGAAAGGTATTGTCATCGAGCGCAACTGGCACCATAACGGACTTCCGACAGGGGAATATACAGACGCGCTTCTGCCCCTCGATACCGCCGTATCTTTCGGAGAAACGACGGTCAAGGACGGCAAGGGCATCGCACTGTTTGCAGATTTTTATATCCCCGAACAAACCGCCGGAGGAATTTACGAAGGGTTTATCGAGGTGCGTTGCGGAAAAACGGTGCGTATACCATATGCGTTGACTGTGCTTGATGCGAAGCAGCCGCAGGAGATCACCTGTAAAAGTTTGTTCGCTGTCAATTTACTGCAAATCGAGCATTATGAAGGTACCCGTTCGCAGGAAGTTCTTGATGCGTATATCCAAACATTGCTTGCGCACAGGATTTCTTCGACCGGGCTTTTAGCTGAAGAATCCGCTTCGGAGGAGGGGTTGCATCGTTATGCGCATGCTGCGGCAGAGTGGGTGAAGCGCGGCTTATCTACGGTGGGCGTTCCGTCCTTTCCCGTTAAGGAAGGCGAAACGGAATATCCCGATTACGATGCGCTGAAAAGAACGATTCTTGCTTTAGCGGAAGAGAGCCTTGCTTGCGGCATCGATTTGCTTTCGCATGCGGCGTTCTATGATTGGCTGATCGATGAGCCTTTTCTCGTTAAAATGCCGGACGGAAAAGTTGAACGGCATATGGAAAGTTTTGAAAAGACGATACAAGCAGCGGCGGATGCCCTTCGCGCCGATGATCGGTTTTCTTCTTCCTTCGGCAGACGCGTTATTGCATCGGCGGAAAAGCTGCCGCATGTCGTTACCGACTACTGCGACAGGCTTCCTTCGGTACTGCATTATGTAAACGTGCGCCAAAAGCGGGACAAGAACGGAGATCCATATCATTACGATTTGAAAAAAACGGTGCTATGCCCGAAGTTTGACGGGTACGACAGTCCTTTTTTGTCTGCCCCTTACGAGGGAAACTCAGAGAAATGGTGGTATGGCTGCAATGCGCCGTCCGCGCCGTATATCGGCTATCATATGGACGATGCGCCGTGGAGTGCGCGCTATATAAGCTGGCTGATGGTGCGCTACGGAATTTGCGGGAATCTGTATTGGGTGGTCAATTACGGCAGCGAAGTGAACACGACGGGTAAGCCTCTTTATCTCGAAGACCCGTACGGCACGGCGCACCGCGGCCTCGGTGCAAACGGAGACGGCGTTTTGCTCTACCCCGGCAAGCCTTACGGGCTGAGAGAACCTGTCGGATGTCTCCGCTTGACGGCAATCCGAGAAGGAAATGCCGATTACGAATGGCTGACAGAACTGTGTGAGGGTTACGCGGGAGCCGGGGTTTCCTTTGACGGCATCTTCGACCGCATGACCGCTCCGTTTGCGCAGGGCGTACGCATCGATACGTTTGCGGGAGGATTTGACGAGGCACTCGAATGTTTCATGCGCTTATATGAAGGCTGGAAAAAGTGTCGTCTTACCGTGGCGAGCGAAGATACAAAAAAAGGCATTCGTTTTTGTTTTTCCGCTGCTAAGGGTACGGAAATGTATCTTGGTGGGAATAAGGTGAGCGGAGCAATCGAGCTTGCAAGGCGTGACGGATATATCTTTTTAGAAATTAAAAAGGACGGCTATGTTTCACGCATTCCGCTATGGACGGGCGGCAGGCTTACTGTACTGACGCACGAAGAACTGTACGAAGAGTGGGTGTTTTCGGGGAATGCCGAAAAGATCGAGCCGCTGCCGCACGACATTTACCGCGAACTTACGATCGTTCCGAAAGAGGCGCGGACGGCGGTGCGCATAGCATTGCCCGCGACGCTCGCAAAGGGGAAACGAAAACTCGGCGTGGAAATTCGCGCATATGAGGGCGCAGAAATCACGCTGGCCGTCGGTAACAACACGGTAACATTGCACGCGGTCGATGAATGGAACAGGCTCGACTGCCCTATGCACGGCGAAGATTCGTTTACGATTTGTTTTGAAGGGGACAGGTCTGTCGCGCTTGGCGCGGTTTACCTGCATTGAATTTATTTGATAGGAGGCAAAGATGAACATAAAAAAAGTCCCGGCTCTCTGTTTGGCGGCGCTTTTAGCGTTTTCCGTAGCGGGATGCAATAAGGGAACGGACGGAGAAGAAAACAACGGGCGCGACGTAACGGCGGACGATGCCGCCGTCTGGTGTGTGGACGGAAGCGAACAGGTGCTGCAAGGGGAAACGTACGACGTGTATGACGGGGAGAAAGGTTCGTCTATTGCCCTGTCTGCGGTGCGGAACGAATACGAAACGGCAAACATTATCGTCAGCGCCGAAAAAGATTTGGCGTTTACCGTCAGTGTTTCCGATCTGACGCTTTCGGGCGATTCAAGTAAAAAAATAGCCAGTTCCAATGTGACCGTATATACGCAGAAGTATATGGCAGTCAATAAGACTTGGCACGGCGGCGGTGCTTCCGTCGGCAGTTATCCCGACGCGCTGATCCCGCAGGCAAACGCCGTTGCGTACGAGCAAAACTATGTCGATGCAGGCAATAACGGCGCAGCGTTCCTCGAATTTTATATTCCGGAAACCGCTGCCGCCGGCATCTATACGGGAACGGCAACGGTTGATCTCGGATTGGAAACGGTTTCCGTACCGATTTCTCTGACGGTTTACGACTATACGCTTTCTTCCGAAACGCATAGCAAATCGTTGTTTACGGTCAACGAACCGAACGTCATTTTGAACGAACGGGATAACAGCGACGAAATATTGCTTAAATACGCAGACTTTTTGGCCGATTACAGGCTTTCGACCACAACGCTTCCGCATAATGAGGAGTCTGCGACCGCAGCAGAGGAGTTTGCGGACCTTGCTTATAAATATGTTGCGGAAAAAGGAATGTCTACGATCGGTCTGCCGAGCGCGGAGGGAAGGAATTATAACAGTTATGCGACGATCGATATCGATTATACGGCAAAATATGTCGTTGCCCTTGCGGAAAAGAGCCTGGAAACGGGGACCGATCTGATATCCCGCTGCGCGTTTTTTAATTTCTGGATCGACGAACCTTTTTATGTCTCCTATCCTGCGGATGCAGTGAAAAACGCGGCATCGGTATACGACGATATGCTCGAGTATTCTGTATTGAATTTCACGGCATCGGACGCATATAAATCAGCAACGGGCGATAAGGCAGAGTTTGCCAAGCAGCTTGCCGACGCCATTTATAAGATTCCTGATATTATTACGGACTACTACGATGACGACCACAACGGCGTTACTTCGGGGGCTGCTACGGAAACCGATTACAGCGAACTGAACGTCAGCGTTGCGCCCAAGCCGGACGGTTATGAAAATGCGGAATACCGCGCACAGTATAATACGAAGTTCGACGACGGTACGGCGCGCGAAAAGTGGATCTACACCTGCAATACGCCGAGCTATCCGTATGTGAGTTATCATCTCGACGATACGCTTGTCAGCCCGACGGCGCTCGGCTGGATGATGGGGCAGTACGGCATTACGGGGAACATATACTGGTCGTGCGTCTATTGGTACAGCGCGGACACGGGTGCGTTCCTCGAAGACCCGTATTCTTCCGCCGACCACGGTTCGGGCGCGCTCGGCGACGGGTCGATATTATACCCCGGCAAGATATACGGCGTAGACGGCCCGATCGGCTCCACCCGCTTGCAGGCAATCCGCGACGGGCAGGAAGATTACGAACTGATCTATGCGCTGCGCGAGATGTATGAAGCAAAGGGCAAAAACGCCGATGATGCCATTGATTTCGCGGCGAAAATGATTACGGAAAACGGGGAACTGACGGGCGACTCATCTGACTATGCCGCGGCGCGTGAGCTTCTTATCGATCTCGTTTTGGCGGCCGATTCGAATGCGCAGCTCATGGTCGACGATATTTCCGTCGTCGAAGAAAATGCAGAAGGGATGACCGAATATACCTTTACCCTTTCGGCGGCAGACGGGGCGACGGTCAGCGAAGGCGGCGAAACGCTTACGGCAAGCGGCGGCGTCTATACCGTGGCAAAAACGCTTGCAGAGGATGCCAACTATGTCGAGCTGAGCGCTTCCCTCGGCGGAGAAACCGCTGCGGTGACCTTCTATCTGGGCGGCAGACAGAGCGTGTATCTTGCAAAAGATTTTGCGGCGGGCGATATCGCTGCGGATGCGGCTTCAAGTTCCGCATACGATTCCGCTTCGGGCGAATGGTTGTTGACGTATGCCGCGGCATCGGCGGAGGGGCAGCTCAATTCCTTTACGTTAAAACACAGTTCTCTTGCGGATATCGGCGCAAATCTGAGCAGCTACCGCCTGTTCGTCAACGCATATGAAACTTCGGGCAGTTACAATGTTTTCGCAAAGTATGCGGGCTCCGGCAGTTATTATTCGGTTGCGTCGGGTACGTTTGCTGTCGGTACCAATGAAATCGTTATGACGACTTTCAGCACGTCTTACGGGAGCGTTGAGGAACTTGTGTTCGAGTTCGACGGCGCAATCGTCAAACTCGGTATCGAGAAGATCGTTGTTTATGGGGGATAAATAATATGAAAAAGGTATGGATATTTTTCCTCGGGCTGATGATGCTGGCGGCGATAACAGTAGGTGCGGTCGCATGCAATAAAGGCGAGGAGGAAACCGGAACGAGAGTCGTTTTATACGACTTTGAGCAGTCGATCCTGCCCGTAGGGATGTTTCAGGATTTCGGGGCGCTCGATATCAATGAGGACGCCCAATATGTTCACGGCGGAGTGCGCTCGCTGGAGCTGCGCCCCGCCTCCGACGGGGAAACGGATGCTTTGATGTATTTTCCTTTTGAATCGTCTGTGCTCGGCTTTGATTATAAGAACGGAGACAGGATCAGCGAGGTTCGTTTTTGGTGCTACGCGCCTAAACAAATGACGGTTCAGGCAGGCCTGTATTTTACGGCCGATGTGGGTAAACGCGGCGTTTCTTCCGAAATCGCGCTCGAACAGGGATGGAACGAGGCGGTATACACCCTCGACCACGCCGCGCTCGCACTGGTGAACGACCTCTCCGCCACCTATGGACTGTACCTAGAATTTACGGCAGACGCAGTTCCCGCGTCTGAAAACGTAAAACTGTACGTTGACGATCTTTCCATCCTCGTGCAGGATGAGGACATCGAGTACGAAGTCGTCATTCCCGAACTTACGAAGCAAACGGGCGATGTGATCGCGTTCAACACCATCAACTTCGGGGTCGTTGAGCAAAAATCGACCGGAACAAGCGATTGGTTCAGCGAGTTTGAGGGCAGAGACGGCGTCGTCGCTCTGAAAGCCAATTCCGACTGGCCGTATTATCGTAACCGCACGTTCTGGACGGCGGCGTACGATAAAGCATATTATGAAGGTTACGATTTCCTCGTGTTCCGCGCCTATGCCACGGGCGAACTGAATACATGGTATCAGATACAGGACGCATCTCCTGCCATTGAGTACAAGCTCGAATTTACGGAAGAAAACAGCGGTCGCTGGGTAGACTTTGTATTGCCCATCGATACGTTCCTCGATAATTTTGACTCTTTCAAGACGCTCGGTCAATTTATGACCTATGCGCCGAGCGACGAAACGGTGTATATCGACAGTATCCGTGCCGTTAATACGATCGAAGAAAATTACGCGCCCGAAAAGGCTTCCGCAACGGAGGGCGAAACGGTCAGTCTCGTTGCGGCGGGCCTTGCGGAAGCGTATCCCGATACGGAATTTACTTACATCGTGAACGGTGTGACCGTTGCAGACCCGTCTGCTTTCGTTTTGGGAGACGCGGGAACGTATACCGTGGTGTATGAAGGCGTGGTAGACGGCAAACTCATACGCGGCGAATATGTGTTTACCTCCCTTATCCGCGGCGAGGAACTTACGTTCGATAATAAAATTGCCGAACCGGGAACAAAGGTCAACCTTGTTCCCGATGAACTGAACGAAGAATACGGCGATATTTCCTTTACGTTTACCGTAAACGGGAACAGGGTGGTAGATCCTACCGCCTATACCGTCGAACAGGAAAAGGGCGGGTATACCGTATACTTTGAAGGAGCCGATGCCGATGGCTATCTCTACTACGGCAGTTATATCCTCTCCGTGGGCGATTACGGCGATAATTATGCCGACGTGTATACCTACGATACCGCGGCATCCGCGCCGACAGGCGGCGATGTGAGCAATGCTTCGTGGCTGGCTTCTTATGAAGGAGCGGAAGGCGTTTTGAAGATGGACGTAGGCAGTTGGGAATGGCTCGGCTACATGAACACGGATGCATGGCAGCCGTACTTTGGAGCAGACACATACAAAGCCTACAAGTATCTCGCGTTCCGCGTCAGGCTGGAAGGGTTGAATGCAGGAGAAACGCTGAATGCATACTTCAAAGTAGAGGGGACAGTAGCCGAGGATAAGGCTCAATACGGACTCAGTTTTACTGCAAATACGGACGGTTGGACGACCGTGCTCATGCCGATCGATATTTTGGTGAACAATCTCGACGGTTTTGCTCAAAAGACGCAGTGGACGTTCTCGGGCATAAAAGAAAATTCAAAAGCCGTTTTATATGTAGACAGTCTTATGGCAGTCAATGTTGCCGAGGGCAAAGGTGTAGCGGCATCGCCGGGCGATACGCTCAATCTCGTAAATTTGAGCGGGATTACAACGATAGACGGAGCAGCGTTTACTGTGAACGGCGTGGTGGTTTCCGATCCTACGAAGTATACGGTTTCGGTGAGCGGGCGCTATACCGTCATGTATATCTCTGCGGATAACACGCAGATCGGCACGTTCGAGCTTCAGGTTGGCAATAAAGACAATGTAGGGGCAGACGTCATGATGTTTGATTCGGCGGCGAGCGGAGACAGACCTACCGACAATGATCCGACCGGTCTATGCGAGTTGTTGCCTGATTTTGAAGGAGCGGACGGCGTTTTGAAATTGGAGGCAAGTAAAAATTGGCCTGCATATTCTTACAACGGGGCGTTCAAACCGATATTCGACAAGGCGGTGTATCAGGGATATGAGTATCTCGAATTCCGTGTATATGCGACGGGTGTACTCAATCTTTACTTCCAAGTAGACGGAGCAAGTCCTGCTATAGAGTATATGTTGCAATTCGGAAACGGGAATCTCGATACAAATCAGTGGGTAACCTATCGTGTGAGCATCGAAACGTTTTTGAATAATTACGACAGCTTTTTGCAAAGCGGCAGGTTTATGGCATTTGCAGAAGGTGTAGCGCCTGATGCTGATTCCACGTATGTCTATATCGACTATATCCGCGCCGTTTCTAAGATTTCGGTCGAAGATATGGCAGTGAAGATCGGCGAATCGGTCGATTTCAAGGACATTGCAGAATTTTCCGGCGCAACAGGGCTTACGGTGGAGATCGGCGGCGTTTTGCAGAGCGGTAGCACATTTGCCCCTGATGCAGCCGGCGAGTATACGGTGTTGCTTACAGGCGAGATCGGCGGCAAGTACTCGTGTGCGGAGTTCATTCTTCGTGCAGCGGAAGAGGGCATAGTGCTCGATTTCTCGGCAAACGGAGACAGACCTACCGGAAATGATGCAAGCGGTCTATGCGAGTTGTTGCCTGATTTTGAAGGAGCGGACGGCGTTTTGAAATTGGAGGCAAGTAAAAATTGGCCTGCATATTCTTACAACGGGGCGTTCAAACCGATATTCGACAAGGCGGTGTATCAGGGATATGAGTATCTCGAATTCCGTGTATATGCGACGGGTGTACTCAATCTTTACTTCCAAGTAGACGGAGCAAGTCCTGCTATAGAGTATATGTTGCAATTCGGAAACGGGAATCTCGATACAAATCAGTGGGTAACCTATCGTGTGAGCATCGAAACGTTTTTGAATAATTACGACAGCTTTTTGCAAAGCGGCAGGTTTATGGCATTTGCAGAAGGTGTAGCGCCTGATGCTGATTCCACGTATGTCTATATCGACTATATCCGCGCCGTTTCTAAGATTTCGGTCGAAGATATGGCAGTGAAGATCGGCGAATCGGTCGATTTCAAGGACATTGCAGAATTTTCCGGCGCAACAGGGCTTACGGTGGAGATCGGCGGCGTTTTGCAGAGCGGTAGCACATTTGCCCCTGATGCAGCCGGCGAGTATACGGTGTTGCTTACAGGCGAGATCGGCGGCAAGTACTCGTGTGCGGAGTTCATTCTTCGTGCAGCGGAAGAGGGCATAGTGCTCGATTTCTCGGCAAACGGAGACAGACCTACCGGAAATGATGCAAGCGGTCTATGCGAGTTGTTGCCTGATTTTGAAGGAGCGGACGGCGTTTTGAAATTGGAGGCAAGTAAAAATTGGCCTGCATATTCTTACAACGGGGCGTTCAAACCGATATTCGACAAGGCGGTGTATCAGGGATATGAGTATCTCGAATTCCGTGTATATGCGACGGGTGTACTCAATCTTTACTTCCAAGTAGACGGAGCAAGTCCTGCTATAGAGTATATGTTGCAATTCGGAAACGGGAATCTCGATACAAATCAGTGGGTAACCTATCGTGTGAGCATCGAAACGTTTTTGAATAATTACGACAGCTTTTTGCAAAGCGGCAGGTTTATGGCATTTGCAGAAGGTGTAGCGCCTGATGCTGATTCCACGTATGTCTATATCGATTCTATCCGCGCGGTCAATAAAACGGAGTAATATGGATAAAAGGATAAAAAACGATACTTTTTACATGGGGGTAGCTACAGCCGCCCCGCAGATCGAGGGCGGCTGGAATCAGGACGGTAAAGGGGAAAGCGTATGGGACGATTATTCTAAACGCGGACTCATCAAAAACGGGCAGACTTGTTTTGAGGCGTGCGACAGTTATAACCGTCTCGATGAGGATCTTGCCCTCATCAAAGAGCTGGGGATCAATTCCTATCGCTTTTCATTGTCCTGGCCGCGTATCCAACCGGGCGGAAACGGCTCTGTAAATCCCAAAGGGATCGAATATTATGACAGGCTGATCGACGGGCTTTTGGAGATCGGTGTGAAACCGCTGGTAACGCTGTTCCATTGGGATATGCCTGTTGAGCTTGATCGTAAAGGCGGATTTCTCGACCGCTCTATTGTGGAGAGGTTCGAGGAATACGCCCGCATCGTGGCGGAGCATTTCAGCGACAGGGTTGAACTGTTTTCGGTGTTCAATGAGGCTTTGGCTGTGATCGACTTCCTGTATATCCGCCCCGTAGGAGGCGGATGGGAGGCGAAACAGCCCCGCGAGGTATTCGAGGCGATCCACAATCTGCTCCTTTGCAACGGCGCGGCGACGCGGGCTCTGCGCGAGTACGCGCGCGGCCCCGTCAAAGTCGGCATGGTCAACTGTACGGATATCAAAATGCCGAAAGCGCCCGAGTTCACCGAGCTTGCCCGCAAGGCGACGTTCGGCCTCGGCGAAGGATTTTTCGGGAACAACACGCTGTTTTGCGACCCGCTTGTATTCGGAAAGTATGACGAACGCATTTTTGCCGCGCTCGGCGTAACGCCCGATTTTATCCGCCCCGGTGACATGGACGTCATTGCCTGCAAACCGGACTTTTTAGGGCTGAACGTATACGTCGGCAAAACGGTGGAGCCGGGCGAAAACGGAGAACCTGAAATCTGCGTACCCGACCAAAACGCGGTATACGGCGATATGGGATGGGACATCAAGGGATCGGCTTCCGCGGTATACTATGCGATCAAGTTTATGAGCGAACGCTATTCCCTGCCTGTGGCGATCACCGAAAACGGGGTATCGCTGCCCGATTGGGTGGATACGGACGGAAACGTTCTCGACTATGCGCGTGCGGACTATATCCGCCGTTATGCGGCGGGGGCGCTGCGTGCGAAGGAAGAGGGCTTGCCTGTGTTCGGGTATTACGTCTGGACGCTGATGGATAATTTTGAATGGTCGAGCGGGTACACCCGGCGGTTCGGGTTGGTATATTCCGATTTTGTGAATAAAATAAGAATTAAAATGATATGCACCCCAAAAGTTGGACAGACTTTTGGAGGTGCATATTTTTATGGCAA
>CABQND010000043.1 GCA_902465495.1 uncultured Eubacteriales bacterium | reverse complement strand
AAAAATAAAAAATATTTAAATAAAATAAGAAAAAATTTTTTGATTACCTATTGACAGGTGGGTATTGCTGTTATATAATGGTATTGTCGAAAAGAAGACTGACAAGGCTGAAAATCGGCGTAAATTGTTTGATTTTAAAGTAAAAAATTGACATGAAGAAAAGACAAAAAAATCCAGTCTCAATGACTGAAAACAAGAAAAAAAATAATTTATATGAAAAGGGGAGAAAAATGTTTCGTTTAAAAAAATGGTTTAGCAGCATTTTATGTGTTTTGCTGATATGCGGCATAATCGGATCGGTCAGCGCATGCGGCAGCGGAGGGCTGAATACAGACGGCGGGGCGATCAATTCGTATTTTAATGAAGAAACAGGGGAGATAACAATTCCCGCCGATGAAAAGGTATCAATTTCTTTTTGGGGCTGGGGAAGTGCAAATGCCGAAGCCGTGTTTCGTCAGCTTTGCAGTGATTTTATGGTTCGGCACCCGAATATAACCGTTGATTACAAGTGTTACAATTCATCTATTTATCAGACGACACTGACGCAATCGGCGGCACAGCTTCCGAATTTATTCTTTTTACAGGATTATGATTTTTTGTATTGGGTGAATCAGGGTGTTCTGTGGGATTTTACCGATTACGTCAAGCAGGAACAGTTGGATCAGGTTTGGGAAATGGGGTATCGCCGTTACTTTTATGACAGTGAACAACATGTGGCGGACAAAACAGAGAATGCGCGTCTGTACGGGCTTCCCAAAGATCTCGGACCTTTTGCACTCTGTTACAATGAAGACCTGGTCAAACAGGCGATTGCAACGGAAGGAAGCATGACATTTGAGCAATTTCAAAATAAATATCATCTTGGTGATAAGATTCCGCTCAACTGGGAGGAATTTATTGAGATGGGGCTATTATTGAAGAGCGGGCTTGCGAAACTGTCGTCAGAGCGGTATGTAATGGGATCGTGCGAACAGTATCCCGTTTATTTCTCCAATAATGCGGACTATGTGAACGAAAATGGTTCGGCGCAGACGGTTTCTGCGGAAAAGGATGGCGGCAAATTTGAATATGCGCTGCAATGGTTTCAAGATTTGAATTTTAAATACGGATTGATCCCTGCGTCGGAAGCGTCTACGAACACGGGCGGATATTCATTGTATAAATCGGAAAAGGCGGCATTTTTCTTTATAGGTCCGTGGGATTGCGTTTCCATTTGGGGGACGACAACGGGCGAACCGTGGGGCTTTAATCAGATGCTTGAACCTTTCCCGTACGGGCCGGGTGAAGATCAGGTATACGGCACGAAGGATGACGGTGTAAGCACGACGCAGATCGGGTCGGCCGGGTATTTTATTTCTAACCAGACGAGCACAAGCGAAGCGCAACGCGCGGCATCCTTGATGCTGGCGGAATATCTTTGCTGGGATGAGGAAGCACAGCATACGCTGATGATGCTCGGCGACGTAATACCCAACATCAAATCGATGGCGGACGAGTATGTGGGACTGAAAACGGTTAAGGACCTCAATGGCAATGATGTGGAAGTAGAACCGGGAAATCTTGAAATTTTTATTGACATCATTGACGGTTATGACGAACTGACTGAGGACGGTTATGACATTGCAGAAGACGGGTTGGACCGCGTGACGGGAAAGATCCGAACACATGCTCGCACATACAAAAGCGATTGGTTCGATGAATGGGCATCGACGATTACGCTGTCGGGATTCTGGACGAAAAATGCACAGACCGGAAAACCCAACTGTACAGCGGCGGAGTTGATTGAACGCTGGGTACCGATTTTTGATCAATATTTGAACGAGTATAATTCGTATTTCAATTAAATCAGAAAGTAAAGGGGAGATAATACTATGTCAAGAATTCGTAAAAGCACAAGCGTAATTTGTTGTTTGGCGCTTTTATTCGGACTCGCTGTTTCTGCCGTGGCATGTAAAGGAACAGGTGGAAATCTGAATGAGGACGGGGGTACGATCAATTCCTATTTTGATCCGGAAACGGGTGAGATAATTATTCCGGAAGGGGAAAAGGTAAGTATCACGTTTTGGGGCTGGGGAAGCGCAAACGAAGAAGCTGTATACCGTGAAATGGTGTCGGAGTTCATGGGGAAACATCCCAATATTACTGTGGACTATAAGTGTTATAACTCATCCATTTACATGACGACGCTCACGCAGGCAGCTTCCAAATTGCCGGACATGTTTTATATTCCCGATTATGAATTTTTGTATTGGGTGACACAGGGAGTTTTATGGGATTTCACCGATTATGTGAAGCAAGCGCAATTGGATAAGATCTGGGAAGAGGGGTACAGCCGTTATATGTACGATGCCGGTCTGCACGTTGCAGATAACACCGAAAACGCGCGTTTGTACGGCCTTCCCAAGGACATCGGCCCTTTCCAGCTTTGTTACAACGAAGATCTGCTTAAACAGTCGATTGCTGCTGAGGGAAGTATGACGTATGATCAGTTTCAGGCGAAGTATCATCTCGGTGACAGTGTTCCGTTGAATTGGCAAGAATACATTGAAATGTGCTTGTTGCTCAAAAAGGGGCTTGGTTCGAACAAATATGTGATGGGGTCCTGCGAACAATATCCTGTGCTGTTTTCCAACAATGCTGACTTTGTAAACGAAGACGGGTCAGAGCAGACAATGTCGCAGGATAAAGACGGCGGAAAGTTTGAATATGCATTGCAATGGTATCAGGATCTGAATTTCAAACACGGATTGATCCCCGCGTCGGAAGCGTCTACGAATACGGGAGGATATTCTCTCTACAAAGCAAAGAATGCAATTTTCTTTTTCGTGGGACCGTGGGACTGTGCGTCAATCTGGGGGACGACGACGGGCGAACCTTGGGGATTCAATCAGATGCTTGAACCTTTCCCGTACGGACCGGGTGAAGATCAGGTGTACGGAACAAAGGATGACGGCGTAAGTTCGGTGCAGTTAGGATCGATGGGATATTGCATTTCCAACCAAACGAGTACGAGCGAAGCGCAGCGTGCGGCATCTCTGATGCTGGCAGAATTCTTGTGCTGGGACGAGGACGCGCAGCGCACGCTGATGATGCTCGGTCAACAGATGCCGAACCTTCGCTCTATGGTAGACGAGTATGTCGGACTGGAAAAGGTCAAGGATCTCAACGGTAATGAGATAGATATTGAGCCTGCAAACGTAGCTCTTTTTATTGATACAGTAGACGGATATGACGAGCTCACCGCCGATGATTATGATATTGCAAGCGAAGAATTGGATCGCGTGACAGGCAAAATCCGTACACACGGGCGCACGTATAAGAGTGACTGGCATGATGAGTGGGCATCGACGATCACACTGTCGGGGTTCTGGACCAAAAATGCACAGACCGGGCAGCCTCAATGTACGGCAGCAGAGTTGATTGAACGCTGGATCCCGACGTTTGATCAGTTCCTCAATGAATATAACAGCTATTTCGGATAAGGGAGCGCATTTATGCAAAGTGCGGAAAAAACAGAAACATTACAGGAAGAGAGAGTAAATCTGCCGGCGCAGGTTTTGAAGCCGGCAGAGATGCTGGCTGCGATGACAGGGAAGGGTAAGCGTTATCGGTTGGACCGCAAAGAAAACCGTGTCGCTTTTCTGTTCATATTGCCTTCTCTCATATGGTTCATGATCTTCATTTTTGCACCTATGGTGTTTTCGATCATATTAAGTTTCAGCAATTATGAAGTTCTTACACAGTCCTATACCTTTATAGGTCTGAAAAATTATATAAATCTTTTCAATTACAACACAAGTTACGGAGAACAATTTGTACGTTGTATCCTCAATACTCTGATCATTGCGATTGAAGTTCCGATCGCGATGGCGTTTGGATTGCTTTGCGCAGTGTTGGTTTCCTCCGAACTGATGAAACTCAGTAAAGTATACCGCATTTTGATCTATCTGCCGGTCGTTTGCGGCGCGGTCGCATCCAACATCATATGGCGGTACCTGTTCAAGAGCGGCACGTATGAAATGGAACTTGGCGTTATCAATTATTACTTCGGTATTCGTGTAAACTGGCTGACTGAGCGCGGTCCTCTGCTGGCAGCGATCATTATTAAAAATACGATTGGCGGCATGGGCAGTTCGATGGTACTGTACTATGCGGGGATTTGCGGTATTTCCAAAGAGTATTATGAAGTTGCCGATCTGGATGGCGCAAATGCGTTTAATAAGTTTTGGCATATCACATTTCCCATGCTCACTCCTACGACCTTTTACTTGCTTATCATGCGTGTCTCGGGGGCTTTGCAGGCATATGCAGACGCTGCAATATTTGCAAATAAGAGTCCGTATGCACAGACGATTGTCTATTTTATCTGGGACCGCGGTATCAATGCATATTCGTACGGCATAGCAACCGCCGCGGCGACACTTCTCGGCATCGTTATTATGGGCATTACCGTTATGCAGTTCCGCTTTTCCAAAAAGTGGGTCGTCGAGTTATAGGAGGTGCCGGATGTCTTTCAGAACAGGGTTACAATCCGTAAAGAATAAAATGTTCAGTGCCAACAGAGCGGTTCGCGCAGGGTTTTGGAGACAAACTTTTGCAAAGATCGCCATGTATATCATTCTGACGGTGCTTGCGTTTTTTGTCGTTTTTCCGTACATATGGATGATCCTTGCATCCTTAAAACCGTATGACGAATTTTTGGAATTTTACGCAAAGATTTTTCCGAATCAATGGTCTTTTACAAGTTATAAACAGTTGTTCAGCGATCCGAATCTGAATTTCGGACGAGGGTATCTCAACAGTATGATCGTTGTGATCGGCGTAATTCCGTGCGGCACATTTTTTGCTTCGATGTCGGCATTTTCCTTTGCAAAGCTTAAACTGCGCCACAAAACGTTTTGGCTTTTGTTTTTACTCAGCGGCATGATGGTTCCCGGAGCGGTGCTCCTGCTCCCGCGCTATATTGCCTATCAGCAATTGAGCTGGATTGATACTCTTCTGCCGCTGATTGTTCCGCACCTGTTCATTCATGTTTCAATGATGTTTTTCTTCATTCAGTATATGCGCGGAATATCCAATACCATTTTCGAGGCGGCAAAAATTGACGGAAGCGGATATTTATTCATGCACGTATATATCATGATCCCGCTCATGATTCCTGCGATTTCGGCACAGGTAATTTTTTGGTTCATGGGTATCTGGAACGATTATTTTGCACCGTCTATTTATTTGACAAGTGCAAGTAAACTGACGTTGCAGGCAATGCTGGCGCGGCTCAATTCCAATGAACTGGGCGTGAATTTCACAAAAATTTTTGCCGGAGCAGTCATGTCAAGTATTCCCATGATTGTGTTCTATATTATTTTTCAAAATTTTTTCATCGAATCTATTACGATCGGTGCAGTAAAAGAATGATAGGGGAACGCCCGCGCTTTGCCGCAGGCGGCAGATAAAATAAATAAGGGGAGGAAATATACGCAATGAGAAAAGGTTTCATCGCAATGCTTGCGGCATTGTGCGCACTGATGCTTATGAGCGCACTTTTGCTTGCAGGCTGTGGCAAGGACGCTGATACGGGTATTTATTATAAAAATGATACAGCATCCAAGACCGAAAGCGGCGATCAGTTTGATTTTGAAGGAAATTATGTCGCTCCGGAGCTGTCTATCGACGGCAAAATGACAGAGGACGAGAAAGAACTGTATCGCGAAGTTGAAAATTTTGTTATGGAAATCCCGGATCAGAATTATTCTCTTCGCATGTATGTGTACTGGGGCGAAAAGGCATTGTATGTCCTGTTCGATGTGACCGATCCACATTTGGTCGCGACGGGGACGGATAATGCGCGCGATACGATCGTCAATGATGACGCGCTGGAAATATATTTGGATCCCGAGTTTGATCGTTCCGACCAGCGCCAGCTTGACGAGCGTGTAATTCTTTTGAGTGCGAACGGTGCGGTCGGCAAGCAGTTGGTCAAAGAAGTAGGCGGCAGTTGGGCTACGGGCAGTTTTTATTTAAAATCAGCAGTAAGTCTCGATGGTACGCTGACGACGTCCGATCAGGATAATAATACGGATACCGACGTCGGCTACAAAGCGGAGGTCATGATCTCTTACTCTGCGTTCAACAATACGCTGACCAAAGAGAGCGAGGGCCCTATGGGCATCGCGATCGGCATTGACAATCGCGTCAGCGTGGATGCCAAGCGTACCTACAAGGGTATGACCGGTGTTAAAAGTTCAACGGGAACACCTCTCGGGACAGTCAATTCGACCATTCCTTCCAGTTATGCCGTTCTTTATCAAAACAAAATCTTAAATTATGACGAATACCTCGGCATGACACTGGATACCTGCGACGTACAGATGACTGTCAAGGATACGTCGGGGACGCCTGTATCCGGCGCCGAAATTTCGGTAAAAGGCGCAGTTGTCGCTACGACGGACACAAACGGCGTTGCAACCATTGAAGAGGTCGATCCTTCTTTCGGTGACGTAGAGTTTATCATATCGGCACCGAGTTATGCGAACTCATTCTACACGTTCACGCTCGAAGAATTTGAAGAAACGGCAGGCGGCAAGGCGGAGATCGAAGTCATCCTGCGTAATGACAGTGAAGTTCCGAGTTTGGACGGCGCGTTCAGCGATGCGGAAAAGAACGAAGCAAACAGCTTATACCGCAAAGTCTATTCGTTCATACGCGAAAGCGCTACTGCGGATATTGCGGGCGACATTTACGTATATTGGGGCGACGAGGCATTGTATGTCTTGTTTGACATGAAGGACGAATATATGTATTCACCGGACGGCACAGTTGCGTCGGGCGACCGTGTAGAAATGTATTTGGATCTTGCGCTCAACCACGGCGAGAAACCGCAGTCCGATGACTACAAATTCATGCTCGGCGTCGAAGGCGGCGCGCGCGTGGATAAGGGCAGCGGCACGAGCTGGGTCTCGACTGAGATCGCGGGGATGCGCACTGCGTGCATTGTTACGGGTACTTTGCATACGGAAACGGAAGAAGAGCTTTCCGAAGGCGGTTACGTCTACGAGATCATGCTTCCTTATGAATCGTTGGGTATTTCGAGCGATCACAATACGATCGGTATTGATTTTGGCGCGGCGCAGTATGTCAGCACGGGGGCTATCGGCTGGTGCTATTACAATTACGGCGGCAGCAAGATCACCTATCCGGAGGCGATGATCGATCATGTGTATACTGCTGGCGGCGTGAATAATCCTTCGACATATGCAGTGCTGTATGGGTATGATCTGATGCCGTATTCGGATTATGCGGCAATGACGGCAGAGCCTGCTGATTTCCGCATGACAGTCAGAAACGAGGAAGGCGCACCCGTTGCGGGAGCAAAAATTGCAGAAGGTGAGAATGTTTATACGACGGACAATGCGGGCGTTATTCTGATCGAAAATGTGACCGTTGCTGCGGGAGAGAAACATTTTTCGATCAGTGCGGAAGGTTACATAACGCAATATTATACGCTGGCGATTGAGGATATCATTGCAGCAGACGGAGGAACAATCGACGTACCGATAACATTGAAAGAGGGTGCTGAACCGACGGTAGACGGCGTATTGAGCGCGGAAGAGATTGCTTCGGGAACAGGATTTTATCAAAAGGTATTCTCGACCGAATATGCAAGTGCAAACGGCGACATGGCGGCGGACGTGTATATGTACTGGGGTGAAAACGCGCTGTACATTTTGTTTGACGTGAACGATGAGTATATCTATGCGGCAGGTGCGAATGCGTCGGCAGGCGATCGTGTGGAGATGTATTTGGACTTTGCGCTCAATCGCGGCGCGAAACCGCAGACAGATGATTATAAATTTATGATGTGCGTAAACGGCGCTGTACAAGTCGATAAAGGTACGGGCACAACATGGGCGAGTACTGTCATCGAAAACATGGTAGTAGCCTGCAAGGTCAGCGGCACATTGCACAGCGAAAAGAACGAAGAGCTTTCGGACGGCGGGTATGTCTATGAAATTATGCTTCCGTACACATCGGTCGGCATCACGGCCGAAAACAGAGTGTTCGGTGTGGATTTCGGTGTTGCGCAATATCTGAAAACGGGTTCGATCGGCTGGTGTTATTACAATTATAAAAACAGCACGGTCACTTATCCCGACGCAATGAAAGATCTTGTGTATACTTCGGGCGGCGTCAATAATCCTTCAACTTATGCTGTGATGGATGGCTATGATCTGATGCCGTATGAATATTATCAGGCTTCCGGCCTTGATCCTATGACACTGGAGTTTACAGTGAAAGACAATGCCGGCAACCCCGTGGAAGGTGCAAGCATCTTATCCGGCACCTATGCTGCAACCACAAACGCACAGGGCGTCGCAACGATTGAAAATGTGCAGCCGATCGGTAAGCTGACGTTTGCAGTTACGGCGGACGGATATATTGACGGGACGTACACGGTCACGGCGGCGCAATTTGTGGGGGCGCAGGGCACCGTCCGCGCGGACGTGACGCTGCAAAAGCTGGTTACGTTGCGCTTTACGGTCACGGATGGCACCGGTCCCATTGAGGGTGTCACCGCGGCATCGGGCTCATATTCGGGCACGAGCGGTGCAGACGGCGTCATTTTGATTGAGGACGTAGTTCCCGTGAGCGGCGGCATCGAGTTTACGTTCACGGCGGACGGGTATCTTACCGAAATATACACCGTCACGGCGGAACAGCTCGCAGGGGTAACGGGAACGCTCAATATTGACATTGCGCTTATTTCCGAGGTTGTGCCTCTGACCGCTCCGCATATCGACGGCGAATTCAATGAAAAGGAAAGTGAGTTTTATCAGAAGATCTATGCCACCGAGTATGAGAGTGCAAACGGAAACATGGCTGCAACAGTTTATGCATACTGGGGAGATGATGCTCTGTATTTCCTGTTTGATGTGCAGGATCAATATGTATATGTTTCGGGGGATACCGCGACGGCGGGCGATCGGGTTGAATTGTACATAGATGTTGCGCTCGACCGTACGGCAAAGCCGAACACGGATGATTACAAATTGATGCTGTGTGTAAACGGCGCGGTGCAGATCGATAAAGGCACGGGCACTTCGTGGGCGACGGCAAGCATTGAAAATATATTATTTGCACAGAAAGTGAACGGCACCCTTCACACGGAAACGGGCGAAGAAGTCGCGGACGGCGGATACGTGTACGAGATCATGCTCCCGTATGCTTCGATCGGCATGGCGAAAGATAAACCGTTCGGCCTGGATATCGGTATTGCGCAGTACGTTAAATCCGGTTCAATCGCCTGGTGTTATTACAATTATAAAAACAGCACGGTCACTTATCCTGACGCAATGAAAGATCTTGTGTATACGTCGGGCGGCGTAAACAACCCTTCGACATATGCGGTACTCAAAGAATACGAACTGATGCCCTACGAAGATTATGTTGCTTCCATTCCCGCCTGCACATGGCAGCTGACATTGAAAAACGAAGCGGGTGAACTTATCGAAGGGGCGGACATTTCTTGGGAAAAAGGGAGTGCGAAGACGGCTTCGAACGGTGTTGCTCTGATTGAAGGACTGCGTGCGACGGACGGCGATGTGTTCTTTACCATACGCGCGGACGGGTATGTAAGTCAGTATTTGACTCTCACGGAAGGAGAAATGATCGCAGCAAACGGAGAAACCATTTACAGAGCATTGACTTTGAAAACAGGTACGGAAGCAACGGTTGATGGCGTATTCGGAGTAGATGAACAGACGATCTATACAAAAGTGTATTCCTTTGAGCGTCTGAGTGAGAACGGAGACATAACGGGAGATGCATATGTGTATCGCGGTGCGGAAGCGCTGTATATGCTCTTTGACATCCGCGACGAATATCTTTATTCCGATCCGACGGTTTCTACGACCGTTGACCGCATCGAGGTATTTATCGATACGGCAATGGATCGCACATCGACAGCACAGGCGGGCGATTACCGCATCCGACTCGGGATCAATGGTACCGTTTTGCTGGACGAAGGGCGCGACGGTCTATGGCTGACAACGTCGATCGACGGGTTTGTTTCCGCGTATACGTTGGACGGAACGTTGCACACGGTAAAAAATGAAGCGCTTGCCGACGGCGGTTATATTATGGAATTTATGATTCCGTATGCGTCTGTCGGAATGGGGGCGGACGATGCGATCGGGGTGCAGTTCGGTGCGGCGCAATACACTTCGACGGGTGCGGTCGGCTGGTGCTATTTCAATGCGGCACCCTGCGTCGTGACCTATCCCGAAGCAATGAAATCGTACGTATATCCTTCGCTGGGCGTGAACAATCCTTCTTCGTACGCGGTGCTGGACGGAAGCGAACTGCTGCCTTTTGAAGCATACGCGGAGACGATAGCTCCTGCGGCGTTCAGCATTGCGGTCAAAGACGAGAGCGGCACTCCCGTCAACGGCTCGACGGTCGTGTGGGGTGAAAATTCCGTCACGGCGGGAGCAGACGGTACGGCGGCGCTTGGCACTTTTGCGGCGGCAGACGGAGCGGTGCGCTTTGCGATCGGCGCAAACGGGTATGTGGAACAGTATTACACTCTCACGGCGGAGCGGCTCGTGGCTGCAGACGGTGAAGCCATCGTGCAGGAAATTACGCTGAAAGCGGGGGCCGCTCCCAAGGTAGACGGCGTATTCAGTGTAGAAGAGGCGGACACAGAAAACGGATACTATAAAAAAATCTACTCGATGCAGCGATTGAGCGACACGGCGGATGTGTATTGCGACGTGTACGCGTATTGGGGTGAAGATGCGTTGTATATTCTCTGTGACGTTCGCGATGAATATGTCTATGCGGAACTCGATGACGAACAGGCGACCGACAGGGTAGTGATCTTTCTTGATACGCAGATGGATCGCAAGACAACGCCGCAGACAGACGATTATTGGCTGTTTTTAGGCGCGAACGGTGCGGAGATTATCAATCAGGGAACCGGTTCTTCGTGGTCGCGTACGGCCATCGAAGGGTTTGCCTTTGCCTATACCGTGGACGGCACTTTCCATAATGCGACAGGCGAAGCGCTTGAAGACAGCGGGTATGTGCTTGAAGCCGTAATCCCTTATGATTCCGTGGGTATGGAGCGAGGCGAACAGACGATCGGCATGAATATCGGCGTGATCCAATATACATCGTCAGGAGCGTTCGCATGGGGCTACTTTAATTATAACGGAAGCAAGGTGACCTATCCCGATACGATGTCCGACGCTACCTATCCGAGCGGAGGCACAAACAATCCTTCAACGTATGCGGTTTTGGATGGGTATGCGTTAATGACTTATGAAGTATATGCCGCAGCGAACGGCAATTCTTAAAAAAGGGGGGACGAATGAGATGAGAACGAAAAGAATGTTCCGGATCGCGGCGCTTCTGCTCGCCTGCCTGATGGCGCTCGGCTTGTTCGCGGCGTGTTCCAAAAAGAACAAGACGATCGAGGACGGAAGCGGTGCGCCGTTCCCGGGAAAGGATGGGGTGGAATACAGTTATTCTACATATAACAACGCCGATTACAGTGATTATATGCGGGAAGAAAGCGAAACAGCCGCTCTTCCGGGACAATGGGAAGACTATGGGGTCGGAGATCCGTTTATCATGCGCTACAACGGAATGTATTACTTGTATTGTTCCACCAAAAACGGGAACATCGGTGTGCGGGCATGGAAATCTTCTGACCTTGTTCATTGGGAACAGTGCCAAGGTGCGGGTCTCACGCTCGGATACGTGAGCGAAGACGAGCGCACGATGAGCGCATATGCTCCCGAAGTGTATTATATGGACGGAACTTTTTATATGTACACTTCGCCCGGCGGTAGCGGGCACGTTGTGTTGCGTTCGGAAAGTCCCGAAGGCCCGTTTGTCTATGCGGGTGCGCTTGTCGACAACAATATTGACGGCAATCTCTTCATAGCGGACGACGAAAGTATGTATTTCCTTTTCGCTTCCAACGGGGCGATCACCGTGAAAAGCATGGATGACATGCTCAATTACGGCGATAAATCGGGCGTCATCAATGCAACGATGAATCTCGGCGGAAGCGGCTGGACAGAAGGTCCCGACGTGTTTACGGTGGACGGTATAACCTATCTTACATATGCAGGAAACAGCGTTACGCAAAATTCTTACCGTATCAACATAGTGGCGGCGGAAGAGCTGGATACGACAAGCGTCCGAAATTTTGCATCCTCGTTTGTGAATGAAGCGAACGGACCTTTCATGATCAATACAGACGGAGAAGCGGGAGAAGTCGGAATAGGACACAGTTCAACGGTACTCGGTCCCGACCTCAACAGTCATTATATTGCTTATCATACGCTTAACAGCACAGTCGGACCCAATCGTTCATTTAATCTTGACCGCTTGCTGATTGCAGGGACATACGTTTCTACGGTGCCTTTGCGTTCCGGTTCGGTTGCGCCGACTCTGCCGGCATTTGCCGTGAGGGGTGCCGAAGGGCTTGCTGCGGACGGTTCTTTCCTTCTTTCTCCTGAAAGTGTGTCTGGGAATTTCACAGCGGAATTCAACAGTGCGGGCGATGCGGGCATGAAATATGTTGTCGGCTATACTTCTGCGAACGAATATTTTTACGTGACTGTCGATTACAGCGGCAAAAGCATAGCGATGTATTCCGTCGAAAAAGGAAAAGAAACGCTTATTCAGGAAGGAATACTGAAAAATAGTTATTCTTCGGATGCAAACCATACCATTCGCATTTCTTCTGCAGAAGGAACGGTGCGTGTGTATTTTGACGAGATGTGCAAGATCGTTGCAGAGAATACGCGGATTTCTGACGGAAAGATCGGATACCTCTCTTCGGGCAATGCGACTTATGGCTATACAGCATATTCGCTGATGGCGGGAAATCTTTCCGATCGCAAAGAGATCAAGCAATCGGCGGCTTATATTCCCGCAATTTCGTATATGACGGAAGGCATGATCGAGGGAGTAGAGCCTTTTGCGCTCAGCAAGGACAGTGGCGTGACGAAAGTGGACGGCGAGCAAAACCTCAACTTTGGGGGCAGCAAAATGCTTAAGCTTGCAAATACGGGTGATTTCGGACGTTACCTTGTCCGCTTTGCGCATGAAGCGCATTACGGCATTGAACTCATGCTTCCTGCGCAGTATTGTGACGGCGAACATCGAATCGGCATAGAAGTGGACGGCGGCGATGTTATTATGGCGACAGTGCCGTATGTTGCTTCGGAATATGCGACGGATATTATCAATGTAAGGCTCCTTGACTTGGATGTCGGGGCGGGCGTGCATCAAATCCGCATCGAAAACGTGGGCGGCGGCGCGATTGAACTTTTGTCTTTCCGATTCTTTGTAAGCAGCAAGTCTACGCCGAAATTCGAACATGACCTTTCCACAATTATCGAACGCGGTGCATGGTTTGAAAAAGATTGGGACATCGGAATGCTTGCCGGCGATAATGTCAATGCATACATCGCATCCGAAGGTGCGCGAATGCTGCTCTATTTTGGGGATGACACGGTTACCGATTTTAAGATGAGTGTGAGTATGGCTTTACCCAAAGCGGGCGCAAGCGGCGGGGGTAGCGGTGCAGGGCTGATTTTCCGAGCAGGTAATTATTTTGACGGTTCGAAGAGCAGCGATAACAATGACAGTATCCAAGGATATTATCTTGCGGTATACAGCGATGCAATCATTTTGCGCCGTTGTAATTACGGCGACAGCGTCGATCTGAGCACCGTACGTCTGACTACGGCATCTGGAAAATACTACACTTACACAGTCAGTATGAAGGGTAATCAGATCACTGTCCTGCGTGACGGAGAGCAAATTCTGCAAATTTACGATACGCTTGCATTTACGCACGGCAGAATCGGTCTGTATACGACAGGTAACGCAGCATATTATAAAAACCTGAGCATCAGCGGCTCATAAATTCGGATAAGGAGAGATGAGTTCGTCGGCGCATTTGCAAATGCGCCGACGAGAAAAGAAAAGTATGAAGAAAAGAGGACTGTTTCTGTCGCTATTATGTGTGGCGGTGCTGGCGGTCAGCATTACGGGCTGTTCCAAAGGCGATCCGAAGATCATCATCGACGAGGCAAAAATGGCGCCGACCAACGGCAAGGACGGCGTTATGTACACTTATTCTACCTACGATAACCTCGATTACAATGCCCGTGAGCGCGGCTACTTGACGGGGACGAGCGATCTGGATGGTTACGACGAAGCTCCTGCGCTTTCCGGGCAGTATTACGATCATGGGGTGGGAGATCCATATATTCTTCGTTATAATGGAATGTATTATTTTTATTCGTCCACTTCTACACGCAACCTCGATAACTTTGGGGTGCGCGCTTGGAAATCCAAGGATCTCGTACATTGGGAAAAGTGTCAGGGCGACGGATTGCCCTTGGGGTATGTACTTGATCCGGAACCGCGCGACTCTTCACGGAATCCTACCAACGGCACATATGCGCCCGAAGTTTTCCATTTCAACGGGAAATTTTATATGTATACATCGCAGTACACCAAGGCAGCCAACGGGGGAGAGGGGCACCGTGTCTTTGTCGCCGATCATCCCGAAGGTCCGTTTGAGTTGTACAGTGAGTCCAAGATTGACTCTAAAATTGATGCGACTGTTCTCATCGATGATGATGAAACCATTTATTATTTGGTTGCAAACAGCGGGGGGATTGTTATTCGCACAATGGAAGATGATCCGGCAAGCGATCAATATATGAGAGGGTTTAAAGACAACATGACCCTGATTGGTTCATCCAATCTGATGGGCGGCTGGACGGAAGGTCCGGGACTCAAAAAGATCCGCGGACAGTATTATCTCACGTATACGGGCTGTCATGTCGGAACGCCCGGTTATCAGGTCTGTTATGCAATTGCCGACAGTTTGGACAAAACCAACATTCAATCTGTTGCGGATTCTTTCCGGCCCGGCCCCAAAAATCCTATGCTGCTGAACTGTGATAAGGATGAAGGGCTGGTCGGTCTCGGGCATTCTTCCAACGTGATGGGTCCGGACATGGACAGTTACTATATTTCGTACCATAATCTGAACAACCGCAGCGGTCCCGACCGTTCTTTGAACATTGACCGATTGCTCGTGTATGACGGCCTGATGACAACAGTTCACAATCCCGAAGAATCAATTGCACCGACTATGCCGCGTTTTTACAGTTATTCGGCGGAAGAAGGGTTTGCGAGCGAGAGCGGGATGCTTTTGAGCACAGCGAGTGCGAACGAACGCTTTACCGTTGAGTTCAACAGTCGAGGCGACGCAAATGTAAAGTATATTTTGTCCTATCAGTCATCAAACGATTACGCATATGCGACAGTGGATTATGCGGGCAAACAAGTTCGACTCGTACAGGTGAACGGCGGGCAGGAAACAGAGCTTGCAACGGGGACACTGAAACATGATTTCAGTGCAAACGATCTGCATGCGGTGCGCATCGCGTACGACAACGGAAAAGTATGGGTATACTTTGATGATATGTGCAAGATCGTTGCAGACGTAAGTCTCAAAGGCGGCAAGATCGGGTATATGGGAAGTGAAGAGCTGGAAGTGGGATACACGGCGCTCTCCGATCATGCAAACGGAAGTTCGGACAGGGCGGAGATCAAGCAGGCGCTTGGAGACACGCCGGCAACGTCGTATCTCGAGGCGGGAAGCATCGAAGGCGTGGGCGCATATCAGCTGACAGGCGGAAGCGGGATACGCGAGACGGAAGGAAGCAAGAGCGAATACCTCGGGACGAGCGAATTGTATTTGGAAAACGCTTATGACTACGCGCGGTATTTGGTAAACTTCCATGACGGCGGTGAGTACGGGATGGAACTCGTGGTCAACAAGAAATATTGCGGGAAGACGATCTGTGTACAAATCGACGGAGGAGAAAACCAGCTGCTGACAATCCCGGACGCAAGTGCGGCGGAGGAAGATTACGTGCGGGTATATCTGAAAAAATTCAGTGTAAGCACAGGGGTGCGGCAGATAAAGATCCAGAATGTGGGCGAGGCGTTCGCATTCGTCAGCTTTGCTTTTTCAAAAGTGGATACTTCATACGAGTACACCAACTCACTCTCATCGGGTCAGGTGCGTGGCGCTACATTCGAAACGGAAGGTTTCTCTGTGACGCAGGACGGCATGTATGTGAGCGGTGAACGGGAATTTATGTACTTTGGAGAGCAGAATGTAAATAATTTTGAAATGACGATCAGCATTTCGCTGGAAGAGAGCACTTCTCTGTTATCGGGTACTTCGCCCATCGGTGTGATATTCCGTCAAGATAATTATGCGATCGATTTTCCTAAAAAGTTTTCGATCGCGGGCGATATAGAGTATCACATTCAGGGATATTATTTACAAATCACAAAAAATGCTGTTAAGCTTTATAAAAATAACTTCGGCAATGTAAAAAGCTATTCGCTTGCCGCCGCTTCTGTCGAGTCTGTGGCGGATACTTTCTACAACTATAAAATCAGCATGATTGCAAATACCATCCGCATTGAGCGCAACGAAGAACTTCTTATCGAATACACCGATCCGCTTGCTTTCAATACGGGCGCGATCGGATTGTACGCGACGGGCGGGTCCGGTTATTACAAGGACGTAACAATCAAAAGCGTCGAATAACGAGGCGCATATGAAAAAAATTGCACGATTTATTTCGGTAATTGTAAGCATTATCCTGGGAGGGAACATCATGGTTGCGTGCGGTAAAGGCGGTATTTCGATCGATGAAAAAAAGATGAAACCGACCAATGGCAAAGATGGCGTCGTATATTCTTATTCGACGTATGACAATAGCAGTTTTAACACGGTGGATAACGGGGGCGGCATCGACGCCCCCAATTTGAAGGGACAATGGGAGACGGGCATCGCCGATCCGTTTATCATGCGCTGGAACGGCACGTATTATCTGTATTGCACGACGAGCGGGGCGAACAGCCGCGGACTTCGTGCGTGGAAATCGCGTGATCTGATCCATTGGGACAAATGCCGCGGCGAAGGTCTGCCCGAAGGGTACGTCGTATCCACGCAGGACGAGGCAGAGGAGGGCGGCGCGGGGCGCTATACGCAAAACGCGTATGCTCCTGAAGTATATCATTTTAACGGAAAATTTTATATGTTTATATCGCCCGGTTCTGCGGCATCGTCGCGAGGGCATTACGTTTTGGTCGCCGACAATCCCGAAGGTCCGTTTGAATACCATGCGGGAAGGTTGGATACCCGCATCGACGGAAGCCTGTTCATCGATGACGATGAAACAATGTATTTTTTGCACGCAACGAGCGGTGCGATCACCGTGCGTCCCATTGAAAACATGAAAGATCTGGGAGACTCTGTGCAGATTTCTGCGACCAACCTCATGGGCGGCTGGACGGAGGGACCCGCGATGATCAAGATCCGCGGCCAGTATTATCTGACCTATACGGGATTGCATTATCAGACGCCCGCTTATCAGGTCTGTTATGCCGTGTCGGATTTTATTGATAAAACCAGCGTGCAGACGGTTGCAGATTCTTTCCGTGTAGGGGCAAGAAATCCCATGTTGCTCAATTGCGACCGCGATGAGGGACATGTAGGAACGGGGCATTCGGCAAATTTTTTGGGGCCCGATCTGGACAGCTATTATATTGTATATCATAATCTGGACGAATTGTATGCCGATGCCATGACGCATCGCAGCGTCAATATCGACCGTTTACTGGTATCTGACGGGCTGATGACTTCTGTCCCCAACCGTGACGGTTCGATCGCGCCCGCGCGTCCGCGTTTTTACAGTTATTCGGCGGAAGAAGGGTTTGCGAACGAGAGCGGGATGCTTTTGAGCACAGCAAGTGCGAACGAACGCTTTACCGTCGAGTTCAACAGTCGAGGCGACGCAAATGTAAAGTATATTTTGTCCTATCAGTCATCAAACGATTACGCATATGCGACAGTGGATTATGCGGGCAAACAAGTTCGACTCGTACAGGTGAACGGCGGGCAGGAAACAGAGCTTGCAACGGGGACACTGAAACATGATTTCAGTGCAAACGATCTGCATGCGGTGCGCATCGCGTACGACAACGGAAAAGTATGGGTATACTTTGATGATATGTGCAAGATCGTTGCAGACGTAAGTCTCAAAGGCGGCAAGATCGGGTATATGGGAAGTGAAGAGCTGGAAGTGGGATACACGGCGCTCTCCGATCATGCAAACGGAAGTTCGGACAGGGCGGAGATCAAGCAGGCGCTTGGAGACACGCCGGCAACGTCGTATCTCGAGGCGGGAAGCATCGAAGGCGTGGGCGCATATCAGCTGACAGGCGGAAGCGGGATACGCGAGACGGAAGGAAGCAAGAGCGAATACCTCGGGACGAGCGAATTGTATTTGGAAAACGCTTATGACTACGCGCGGTATTTGGTAAACTTCCATGACGGCGGTGAGTACGG
>CABQND010000042.1 GCA_902465495.1 uncultured Eubacteriales bacterium | reverse complement strand
TCGGGCACGTACTTTACGAACGACGCTTTCGGTACATCTGATTTTGACGCGGTCAAAAACCTGACGGGAAGTTTCCCCGCCTATACCTATGTCAAGGGCGAAAACAGGGGCTGGAGCATCGCGAATGCGCAGGTTTCGGCTGACGGGGTGCGGCAGGGCGAAGCGGAAAGCACGGTGAAAACGGACGACGGCGTTGCCGTGCGGCTGGAAGCGGGCGACTGGGTCAAGTATAACATCAACTCTCCCGAACAGGGCTGGTACGATCTTACGGCGAGTATTTCCGCCGCCAGCCGCGGCGCGGTGTTTGAGGTCATCATCGACAACGAGTACATCTACAAGATGCAGGCAGATGATTTCGATTTTGCGTCGGCGCAGTATTTGGAGACCTCCTGCGGCAGGTTATTTGTCGACGAAGGACTGCATACCATGAAGATCCGCGTGTTTGACGGCACGCTGGAAGTCAAGAATTTTTCCACGGAACGGTATGCGGGCGAGATGGGAGAGATCAGAGAATCTCTCACGGAAAAGCCGGACGGCGTTAAAACACTGATCGGGTATTCCTATTACAGCGAGGAAGGCATGATCGTAAACGAGTTCCTCGACCGCACGATGACCTATTACGGACAGCGCGGCATGGCGGATTACGAATTTTCGACGGACGTCGTTCTTTCCACGCGCACCATTTTGGACGGCGATTTTGCGGGCGGGTTCTTGTTCCGCGCGAAAAATTATCACTATGCCGAGAATGCGAAAGTTTCGGCGAACCTGTACGGCTGGCAGGGGTACTTCCTGCAGATATCCAATACCGGCCTGACACTGTACAAGTGCAATTTCAACCAGAAAAAGCTGGGAACATACGATGCGGCAGACGGCGAAACATTGTTCGGCGAAGTGGGCGGAGGTAAAGCAAATATCCGTGTCCGTGCGTATCATTCGGAGATCGAGATCTATCTCAACGGCGAACTTGTCATGCGCTGCGTGGACGACGTGCAGCCGTGGACGACGGGTTACATCGGATTTTACGGTACGGGCAGCGAGATGATCTGTTCGAACTTTACGTTCCGCGAAATATAGAAAGGAGGAAAAGCGATGAAAAAACTAATCAGCATATTGCTTTGCGCGTTGCTCGCGCTTGGCGCGTTCGGCGCCCTGGCCGGGTGCGGGGGAAAAGGCGATTACCAGGGGTTTGTCGATGAGAGCGGTATCGCACACATCGTGTTCATGGGACGCGACGTAGAGACGGAGCGCGTCAATTACCAGCGCGTCGTGGACAGCTTTAACGCCTCGCAGAAAAAGATAAAAGTGGAGATGCAGTGGTTCACGGACGGTACGAGCTACAACACGATGCTCGACGGGCTGGGTACCAACCTTCCCGACTGTCTGATGCTCTCCAACGCGATGTTCTTGCGCTATGTCGCGTCGGGCAAACTCTACGATTATAAGTCGCGCATCACGCAGGAAGAGCTGGATCTTCTCTACGAAGATGCCTATTCTTATTATTGTTACGACCCCGCGACCAAGCAGGTCGGGTATTCGGAGAACGCCGGATTTTACGGGCTTCCCAAAGACATGGGACCGGTTGCGGTTTGCTACAACGCCGATCTTTTGAAATCTAAAGTAGAGGCGTACAATGCCGCAAACCCCTCCGATCTTCTCGATTACGATGCGATCACCGATCCCGAAAACCCGCTGAAATTTTCCGAGTTCATTGAGATCGGAAAAAAATTGAAGACGGTGCTCTCGACGGGAGAGTACGTCTGTTCGGGATACGATCTGCAATCGGCAGTGTACTCCAACAATGCGAACTTCTTTACAGACGACACGGCGGCGACGCAGGCAATTGATTCGGAAAACTTTATCGGCGCAATGCAGTTCATGCAGGATATGTATAAAGAGGGGATCTTGCCCGCGGCAGGCACGGTTTCTTCGGGCGGCGAAACGCTGTTCACTTCGGGCAGTTCGTTGTTCTACTATGCCGGGCCGTGGAAGACCAAGGACTACTGGGCGGCGATCGGTTTTGAATGGGATCTGATGCCCATGCTCTGCGGCGATGCGGAGGGCGCGGTTTCGACCTGTTATGTCGGCGGTATGGCGTTCTGTGTTTCCGCAAACTCCGCAGTCAAAGACTATGCGGTCGAATTTTTGAAATACGTTGCGCTCGATCTGAACGCACAGCGTTCGCTGTATTCTAACGGGCAGTGCATTCCCAACCTCGTCGAGCTCGCGGACGAATACGCAACCAACAGCGAAAACTTGCTCGCAAATTCCGCGCCCGCGCACCGCAGCGTATGGCTGGACTGCGTGGACGGGACGGGTGAAAAGACGGAAAACGGCGAAACGGTCACCGACAAGGTGGGCGGCCGCTACCGTGCGGAAGCCTATACGTACGACGAAACATGGTACACTTTCCTGACTGACTTCATGGCGGGAAATTCGGGAAGTTACGGTTCGTTCTGGCAAGCAAAGAGCGACGGGACGTGGGTGGACGTCGGCGAAGCGTTGCGCTCATTTGCGCCGACTTTGCAGAGCAGTTTGACCGAACTGCGCAGTTATTTGACTTGATGGAAATGCTGATTTCGGGGGAAAACGGATGAAAGGGAACAAAGCACCGCTGAGCAGTCTTAAAAAGAAAGAAAACCGCATTGCGCTCGGGTTTATTTCCGTAAAGTATGTGGGGGAAACGATCTTCGTATTTGTTCCCGTCCTGTTCAGCATTCTGTACAGTTTTACCGATTATAACGCCGCGCGCGAAACGGAGCCGTTCTTTTCGCGCATCGGCGATATATGGATCTGGTTCGGGAACTACAAACAGCTGTTCACGCATTTCATGTATTCGGAATATTTTCTGCGCTCGGTGGGGAACAACCTGTTCATGCTCTTGAGCGTACCGCTCGGCATTATCGCGGGGCTTCTCGTCGCCGCGATCCTGTCGCGGCCCGCCATTCGCTTTTCGGGCGCCTTTCGAATGCTCATCTACATGCCCGTGGTGGCGGGTGCCGTCGCCATGAATATCATCTGGCGGTATATGTTCGACAATCAGTACGGGCTCATCAACCAGATCTTCGGCACGCAGTTAATGTGGCTCACCGACGACTGGCTGGTCAAGACCGCGATCGTCATCAAAAACGTGTGGGGCGGAATCGGCAGGACGATGATATTGTGTCTCGCGGCGATGTTCGCGGTGGACAATAACTACTACGAGGCGGCGAAGCTGGACGGCGCGGGAGAAGTGCGCAGATTTTTTGCGATCACTTTCCCGATCATCACACCGACTATCTTCTATCTCCTCATCACTGGCGTTATCGCCAATCTGCAAATGTACACCGATTCGCTCATCTTTGCCTCCGGCGATCCCGGCGCGCAGACCGTCGTCTATTTTATTTGGACGTTCGGCATCAAGCGCTCCATGTACGGACTTGCCGCGGCGGCGAGTACTCTGCTTACGGTCACGATCATGCTGATCACGATCGTGCAGTTCCGCGTATCCAATCGCTGGGTTTTTGAGGGGTGATGGTATGAACAGAGCAGTGATCGTTTTGATTTGCATTCTCTCTCTGATAGCGGCAGGACTGGCGCTGGGCGGGGCGCTTTCGGCAAAGGCGGACCGCCTGCGCTCGGAATCGGTGCGTGTCGGCATCAATGCGGGAAAGACGCGTTTTATTCGCTTTTCTTCGGCGTATTGCCGTTTGGGCGGGCACATTCTGGCGTATGGCATTCTTGTTCTGACCTGCGTGACCTGTTTGTTTCCTTTCCTTTGGATGATCGCATCCAGTTTAAAGACGCCTGCGGAAGTTTCCAATACCATGCAACTGGTATTCTTCCCGCATGTGCCGCAGTGGGCAAACTATGCCCGCGCCTGGACGACCATCGACATGATCGGCGGATTTTTCAACACCATGATCATTGAGGTTGCCACGATTCCGATCTGTATCATCGTCTCTTCTTTGGAGGCGTTCGCTTTTTCCAAAATGTATATGCGCCATAAAACGGTGCACCTTCTCATTCTCCTGAGCGGGCTGATGATCCCGTATGCGTCAGTGGTTCTGCCGCTGTACCGCGCCTATTATCAGCTGGGTTTCATCAATACATTCTGGCCGCTCATTCTTCCCACGATGTTCGGCTCTGTCTCGCAGATGTTTTTCTATATTCAGTATCAAAAGGGGATCCCCGACGCGATGTTCGAGTCGGGCAAGATCGACGGGGCGAGCTATCTGCAGCAATTTATTCATATCATGCTGCCCATGATGGGCCCTGCGATCGCGGCGCAGGTGGTGTTCATGTTTATCGGAACATGGAACGATTTCTTTGCTCCCAGCCTGTATCTGACCACTGAATCGGTGAAGACGCTGCAGCTAAAACTCAAATCGCTCTCGGACGGCAACCGCATGGATCTTCCGTATGTGTTTGCGGGCGCGACCATCACCTGTCTGCCGCTGTTCGCCATCTACTTTGCATTCCAGCGCTACTTTGTGGGCGGACTCGCCATTACGGGGACGGGTGTAAAGGAGTAAAGAGAGAATATGAAACATGCAGCTTGTTATAAAAAAGGATATCCGCGTCCGCGGTTTGTGCGCGAGAGTTTCGTATCTTTAAACGGGGAATGGGACTTCGCGTTTGATCGCGGCGGCACGTTTCGCCCCGATAAGATGCGCACGGCTGTGTTCCCGCAAAAAATTGTTGTGCCATTCGCATACAATTCGCCTTCGAGCGGGATCGAAGGCGCCGCAGACTGCGATACCGTATGGTACCGCCGTACCTTTCGCTTTTGCAAGAGTGCGAAAAAGCGTGTACTTCTGCATTTTGACGGAGCCGATTATTTTTCCGACGTATGGCTGAACGGCAGGTATCTCGGAAAGCACGAGGGCGGATATACTCGTTTCACCTTTGACATTACCGATGCGCTCCGCACTGACAACATTTTGCTTGTGCGGTGCGCCGATCCTTTCGATCCCGCATATCCGCGCGGCAAACAGCGGCATCTCGATCATCGCACGGGGTGTTTCTATGAGCCGACGGTGGGGCTGTGGAAAGACGTATGGCTGGAAGAAGTGGGGCAAAGCAGTCTTTCGGACGTGTTTTCGGAGATACGTTTTGCCGATTCCTGTGCCATATTGCATTACCGCGTGCGCAATTTCCGTCCGGGGCTTCGCTTTTGCGCGACGGCGTATTACGACGGCGACAAGGTCGCCTCGGTGAGCAGTGAAGTATCGGCGCAAGAGGGGCGCGTATTATTGGAACTGGAAAATCGAAAACAGCAGCTTCCCGTCAAGGCGTGGTCTGCGGGGGCATGCGGACAGTTTTTCGACGTCGTCTACGAATTGTTCGAGCAAGAAAAGCGCGTCGATCTTGTGCGCTCGTACAAGGCGCTCACCGAATACCGCGCAGACGGGAACAGGATTTTATTCAATTATTTGCCGAACACCTATCTTCGCATGGTGCTCGCGCAGGGGTATTACCCGGGCGGAGAGCTCACGGGTACCGAAGAACAGATGGAGCGCGACGTTCAGCTCATCAAAGAGGCTGGATTCAACGGCGTGCGCATGCACCAAAAGCTGGAGGACGAGCGGTTTTATTATTTCTGCGACATGGCGGGGCTGTACGTTTGGTGCGAAATGCCGTCGGCATACGTTTCGGACGAACGCACCGTGCACGCGTTGCAGTCACAGGCGGAAGAGGCGCTCATACAGTATCGCGGCTATCATTCGGTGATGGCGTTCGTGATGTTCAACGAAAATTGGGGAGCGCAACAAGTCTTTGCAAATGAGCGGTTGCAAGCCATGGTAAACAGCGCGTACTGGCTTGCAAAGGCGCTTGCCCCGGGAAAACTTGTGATCGGCAACGACGGCTGGGAGCATACGGAAACGGACATCGTGACGCTGCACAACTATGCGCAAGAGGCCGCTCAGCTTGCGGAGGCGTGTTCGGATACGGAGCATTTTTTGCGGGGCGGCAGGGTGCGCGATCTGCATACGCGTACGGCGTTTGCGAAAGGATATGCGTACAGAGGACAGCCGATTTTGATGAGCGAATTCGGCGGCGTAAAATACGCGCAGGATCAGACATCGTGGGGATACGGCGCGGCGGCGAGCGCGGAAGAATTTGCGGCGCGGCTGGCAGATCTTGTGGCGGCGCTCTCGCAAAATCGCGCGATCGCGGGGTATTGCCTGACGCAGTTCACCGACGTATGGCAGGAAAAAAACGGCTTATTCACCCAAACGCGCGAGCCGAAGATTTCTTTGGAGCGTATGCGCGAGATCAACAAACAATGACAGAACAAATTGAAAGCGGGGGGAAACCATGAAAGAAAAACTGTATAAGGGGCAATGGAGCAAAGAACGGGCGTGGGAATGGCACAACGCAAGACCCTGGGTGCGCGGATTCAACTATCTGCCGTCCAACTGCACCTTTCAGTATGAAATGTGGCAGGAATACGGCTTTGAAGAGCGCATGAAAGTGATGGAAAAGGAAATAGCGCTTGCGCAGTCGGTGGGATTTAACTCGGTGCGCATGGCAATGTATTTCGAGCCGTGGAAGGCGGACCGCGACGGATACATGGCGCGCCTGGAACGGGTCTTGCAGCTTTTGGATTCGCACGGGTTTACCATGATGGCCAAATTCGGAAACGACTGTACGGTACCGAAGGAGGAATATGCGGCGCCTGTGCTCGGTCCGCAGAAAACGGACTGGGGGTATCACGGCGGAGTGAAACGTTCGCCGCACCGCGCAGGGCTGGACGTGGGCTGGATCCCGATGGATGATCCCGCGCTGGAACCGCAGTATTACGAATGGCTGCGCGACATTATATCGGCGCACAAAGACGATCCGCGCGTCGTTGTATGGAATTTGTGGAACGAACCGGGCAACACCAAGCGGTTTGACCGTTCCGAAAAATATTTGCGCCGATTTTTTGAGATCGCGCGCGAGATCGGACCCATTCAGCCGCTCACGGCGGACAGCTGGCTGATGACGTTCAATAAAGATTTGACCGATCCGCTTTCCAACCTGCGTGACATTGAATTTCTTGCGATGGAACTTTCGGATATTGTCAGCTTTCATCATTACGGAAAATTCGAGCACGTCGTCGCGACGGTCGATGCACTCAAAAAGAAATACGGCCGCCCGTTGTATAACACCGAATGGCTGCATCGCATCTTTGATAACAACGTGGAAACTCTTTACCCGCTGTTCTGGCTGGAAGGCATCGGCAGTTACCATTACGGACTGGTCGAGGGCAGGGCGCAGTATTACGAGCCTTGGGAAAGTCTGCGCGGTTCCGCGCTTCCGATCGACCGTTGGCAGCACGATATTTTTCGCGCCAATCACCGCCCGTATTCGCATCAGGAGATGCAAATTTTTAAACAGTTCAACGACATTGCGGAGCGGCAGTTTGCTGAAAAAACGAAAAAATAGGGAAAAGGGCGGCTTTGCCGCTTGATAGGAGGGAAATATATGAGTAAAATCAGACACAGGCTGTACATCTTCGCGCTCGCGCTTCTCATGTGCGTGTGCGCGGCGGTGGGCATAAGTGCCTTTGCGGCGGAGGAAAATCTGAACGGGTATCGATACACGTTGCAATTTTCCGACGATTTCAACGGCACGGTCGAAGACGGGTGGTCGCGCATCGTGGGCGGCTCGTCCTATTCGTACACGGCGGACGGGCAAAACATCCGCGGCTGGCGGTTCGGCGGCGAAAACCACATAGCCTACAAGACCTCGACGACTACCGATTACGGCAAATTCCTGTACGGGAGCGCGGATTCCGCCAATTATATGTTTGAAGTCAAAGTCAAGGCGGACGTACCCGAAGAGAATTTGCAGCAATATCTCGACGATAATGCCGCAAACCCCGGCGCGGGAATGACGATCAACACGATGATCCCGTTTTTCGTGACCGATCCCCAGCCTGTCACCAACGCGCATGAGTTCCGCGGCAGGGGTATATGTTTTAACAACTACGCAATCGGATTTTATGAAAAGGGAGTGAAAGGAGACGGTTCGCTCAATGCCGGCTGGGCGCAGTCGGTGCGCATCAACGCCAAACTGGACGCAACAAAATTCAGCTGGCATGACTGGCATACGGTGCGCGTGGAAGCGACGGACGAATATTGCCGTCTGTGGATGGATGAGGTTCTGCTCTTGGAAACGCCGCAGTCGTCATTTACGCGCTCGCCGCAGACGAGCGGCTATTGCGGCTTTGCGGGCGTGTGCGGCGCGACGTATTCGCCTTTGCATTACGACGATTTCCGTTTTTGGACTTCCAATCCCGATTATGACGACACCGTTATGCAGGATGTCACGGTAAATGCGATCGACGCGACGGATTTCACGGACGCGTCCAAGGTCGATTATTACGGTTCTTCGCTTGCGAAGAATATGCGTGCAGATTCCGAAACGAACACGGCAATTTATAACGACGAGCCGGGCACGGAAGGTCGCCTGCTCAATGAATATGCTTACGGCGATTTTGAGATGACCGTGGCTTTGGATATGGAAAATCAAAAGGCTGCGAAAGGGATCGAAGAAGGGGACAGGACGACCAAAAACGTGCGCACGAGTGTGGAATCGGGACTGCTTTTCTGGACGGACGGGGCGACGGGAACGGGCAGCAACAAGACCCCGAACAACGGATATATGCTCAGCTATATGGCATATCATACCGATGCGAGCGGAGAATACCTCAACCGCGTTACGCTGAGCATCGTGCCGTTTGTGGAAGGGAAAGTGTATTCGACCACGGCTTCGACGCCCTATAAAATGGTAGGCATCGGTACAGTTTCGGGCACCACATCTGTCGTGCTCGATCTCATTGCCGATTCCGAGGCGCAGACGCTGACAGTCACGGCATATGCGAGCAAAGAGGATAAAGAGAACGGGACGCCGGCGGCGGGTATCGATCAAAAGGTCATCAACCTTGCGGACACGGGATGCTCTTACAACGAGGGGTATCTCGGCATGCGCGTCAATGCGGGCGGTACGCTGAATCTTATTTACGAAGCGCAATATATGGCGTTTTCGGCGCAATCAAAAGCACCGTATCCGGCCAATCAGCCCGTAGAAGAAAAGGCGATGCAGACAATCACGGTCGCGGCGGCGCAGAACGGTTCGGTGCAGTACAACGGCGCCGCGGCGGGAGAGACATTTGACGTGGCAACGCACAGCGACGTTGCGCTCACGTTTGTTCCGGACGAAGGCTACATCGTGGACAATGTGAAAGTAAACGGAGTCAGCCTGGGTGCGGTCGGCGCATTTGTTTTGCAGAACGTGACGCAGGCGTATTCGGTGGAGGTGACGTTTACGGACGTAAAGACGGTGGATGTGTATATCCTTGCGGGGCAATCCAATGCGGCGGGATTCACACCCGCGGCGGGATTATACAAGGGATACACGTACGGCGGGGAAGTCGATCAGGAAAAGCTCGCCGAATATGAAAGCGGATATGCCGATATTTTGTATTACGGGATCACGCAGAGCGCGGATCCCGCGGCAGCGAACGCAAAGCTTTCGTTCGTGCGTTCGGGCAAAGGATACAGCGGCGCGCACATCGGGCCCGAACTCGGATTCGCGGAGGCGATGAGCGCCTATTACGGCGGAGAAAACGGCAAAGCGGCGGTGATCAAATATGCGGTCGGTGCGACGGCGCTGGGGAATTTTCAAAACAGCACTTCGGATACGTACGGTACTTGGATGTCGCCGAGCATGATCGAAGAGTACGGCAAAGATAATCTCTGCCTGAATGCTGGGCTGTTGTACGAAAATCTCATCGTCACCCTGCGGCTCGGGTTGCAGGAGCTGATCGCGGCGGGATATACGCCCGTCATCAAAGGCGCGATGTGGTTGCAGGGCGAGGCGGACTCCACCAACGAGGCGCTTGCGAACCTGTATCAGAAGCACATGACGGCGCTGATCGAAGATCTGCGCGGCGATGTGACCGATCTTATGACCGAACTAAATAATGCGCAGGATTGTTCCTCGATGCCCTTTGTGATCGGCAAAATCGGGGCGAATCTGCAAAATGCAAACTATGAGGACGTCGTGCGAAAGCAGATGCAGATGACAGCGGCGGCGATGCAGAACGTGCGCTGTGCGGAGAGCGAGGATCTGCTCGTTCCCGATCCCAACGACAACAATGACGTATGGCATTTCTCGGTGAAGGGAATCCTTGCCATGGGCAACCGTTTCGGCGAGATGCTTGCGCAGGAAACGGGCAAAAAGCCGCCGGTTGCTTTTGAAGTCACGTTCGACTCGGCGGGCGGCAGCACGGTCGCGACGCAGAAAGTCAAGCAGTGGCTGACGGCAGTGCGGCCTGCCGCCCCTGACCGCGAGGGGTATTCCTTCCTCGGCTGGTATGCAGGCGAGGCGCAGGATCCCTTCGACTTTGAAGGCAGGTCGATCGCGGAAGATATTTTGCTTACGGCGCATTGGGAAGCAGTGGAATATTCAATATCCTATACGCTCAACGGCGGCGCGTTTGCGGACGAAGTTAAAGAGGATTATACGATTGAAGATTCATTTGATCTTCCTGTCCCGGGAAGAAGCGGCTTTGCGTTTGAAGGTTGGTACGACAACGCGGAGCTGACGGGCAAAGCGGTCGAAAGCGTTGCCGCAGGCACGACGGGAAATCTGTCGTTCTTTGCGAAGTGGGAAGAGCTGATCGTCAATTACGATGTGTCGGTGCAGCAGGCGGAAAACGGCACGGTGGAGATCTCGCCGAGCGGTTCGGTGGTCGCGGGAACGCAGATCACGGTCACGGCGACGCCCGCCGCGGGATATGTACTGGATGCGGTCCTCGTCAACGGCGAAGAAATTGACGGAACATCCTTCTTTGTACGGGAAAACAGCGTGGTGAGCGCGCGGTTTATCAAGGACGAAACGGTTTACAGCGTTACGCTCGCGCCGACGCAACACGGCACTGCGGAAGTGAGCGCAACGAGCGCGGTTTCGGGCACTGAAATCGCCGTAACGGTTACGCCTGACGAGGGATATACGCTGGATAACATCTTTGTCAACGGTGAACCTATTACGGGCAACACATTCGTGCTGTTGGAAGACAGCGAAGTGCAGGTCACGTTCAAGCTATACATGAACCAATATACGGTGACGGTGCAGTCGTCCGAGCACGGGACAGTGACGGTCGATAAGACCACGGCGTTTGAAAATGCGGTCATTACGGTCACGGCGACTCCCGATGAGGGATACAAAGTTGTCACGATCAAGGTCAACGGCGAGGCGATCGAGGGAAACACCTTTGTTTTGACGGCTGATAGTATTGTAAGTGTGGAATTTGGCGAAGCAGAAAAGGCCGGTTGCGGAAGTATGGTTACAGTATCCGCCTCGTTTATTGCGGTGATGCTGGCGGGCAGCGCGGCGGTGGCTGTGCGTCGCAAACGGAAAGGGTAAAAATACGGCTGCCGACGGAATTCCGTCGGCAGCCCTTTACGATGGAGCGAAAATTTAAGCTAAAATGTTGATTCCTTGTGTATATGCGGCGCTCGTCGCGCTGGGAATGGCGATGCGCGCCGCGCATGTTTTTGACGAGAACGCACCTGCGGTTTTATTTCGCATCATGCTGAATCTGACTTTGTCCTTTTCGGTGGCGGCGGCGTTGGTATGTATGCTGGCACTCACAGCCTGGCGGCTGTATTTTTAAATTTTTCGAGGAAAAAACATGGAACCTTTGAAAATTGCGATCGTCGGCGCGGGGTGGCGCGCCGAAACGTGGATGCGCGTGATCGGAAGGCTTTCGGACAGGTTTTGCCTGACGGCGGTCGTCTGCCGCAATGCGGATCGGGCGGAAAAACTGCGCTCGCGTGGCGTTCCCGCCGTGCGAGCGCTCAGCGATCTGCGCACCGATGAGCTTGATTTTGCGCTCGTTTGCGTGTCCAAGGCGGAAAATTATACTGTATGCCGCGAATTGCTGTCGAGCGGTGCGGCAGTGCTCTGCGAAACGCCCGCGGGCACGGAAGGGGAACAGATCACCGCTTTTGCGTCGCTCAATAATGAAAAATTGCAATTTGCCGAACAATATCCTTTTCAGCCGCGCTTTCAGGCGATGCGTGCGGCCTGCGAGAAGGGGATGATCGGTGAGGCGCATACATTGCAAATATCGTGCTGTCACGGGTATCATGCCGCGGCGCTGATGCGTTCCTTTTTGCAGACGAACAGTGTCATGCCGTCTGTGCGCGCCGTTCGCATAGCAGATGAGTATATGCAGCTTTATAGTCGAAACGGCGCCGTTCCCGCTGTTCAGGTAAGTTGTGACCGTGTGCTTGCTCTGGCGCAATTTGAAAGAAAACAGGCACTGTATGATTTTTCGCATCCGCAGTATTTTTCGGGTATTCGCCGCCCGCGAATTCTTTTACAAGGGACACATGGTGAAATGGATTTTGCAGGAGGTGTGCGCGTTTGCGGCAATACGTTTGCGTCATTTTCATTTTCCGCACGCTATTTTGGGACTGGCGGCGATTTGTATGCGTCTGCGTTGGATACGATCTCCTGTGGTGGGGAAATATTGTATAAGAACCCGTTTTTCGGTATTTCGCTGAGCGACGAAGAAATTGCAATGGCACATTGTCTGTATGCTATGCGGCAATTTTTGCAAACGGGTAAGCCCTTTTACGGCGCGAGCGAAGCTGCGTTGGATGCACAGATCTCCGCTAAACTTGCGAGTGCGGCAGAGGCAGCGCTTTAAGGATACCATCAACACAAAAAAATTGAGAAAATACAAAAGGGGCGACGAAAACCATGCGGTTTCCGTCGCCCCTTTGTATTTTAAGGATTAAATTGTTCTCATCCGATGGTTGTCAGCCTTGTTTTTTCTTGTGTGAGAGAACAAGTGCTGTTACGCCGATCAGAATCAGTGCGCCGGCAGCTCCGCTTCCGAAGGCTGCGCCGCTGCAACCGCCCACAGGTTCTTCTGTTTGAGAATCTCCCGGATCCTGTGGATTATCGGGGTTTTCGGGATTGCCCGGATCTGACGGATCGACGGGATCATCTGCTTCCACGAGTGCATTTTTAGCCGTGCGAAGCTGTGTCGTGATCGCATCCACCTCGTCCTGTGTCGCCGTTTCGCTTGCAAGAACCGCTTTTGCTTCATCAAGTTTATCTTGCAGGGCCTGCCAGCTTTCGGCGGTGTAGTCATCTTCGTTGAGCGCTTCGACCTGGTCGATGAGCATTTCCAGCGAGCTCTTATCTTGAGCGGGAACATCGCCGTCCGTGCGCGTTACGGTCAGACTGTCTAAATTGAAGTTGCCCGGATTTGTATTGCCTTCGGATGCAAGGAGGAAAACGTGCTCGCCTTCGGTCAGCGCTACGGGTTTAAAATCATATTCGATCCATGTACCCCAGCTGTCCTGAATGGCAAGCGCAAAATCTTCGGTTTTGTTGCCGTCGATGTACAGTGCGCCTGTGCGGGGAGTGCGGTCATAGGCGGAAGAATTTTTCTTTCCTGCCGCGCCGCGAAGAGTGAGGATATATACGCCATCCTGTTCGACTTGTACGCGAATTTGTACGCAACTGCCGGTCGTTTTAAATCCTGCGACATAGCCTGTGCCCGTAAAGCCGGCCCATTCGGTATCGACGCGCAGTTTTCCATCGTCAGAATCACCGGTGCCGTCTTCCAATTCGAGGAGAGTATTGTCTCCGACGGAGGGCATGTTATAACCGAGATATACTTCGATGGTAACAGGGGTTTCGTTCGGCAAAACGAAGGAATAAGTAGAATTTTCGATAATCGTTTTTAAAGTTATGGAAGATCCGCTTGTCGTTTTGACGCCGACTGACTCAATTGCATATCCGCCGGTGGGACGAGTTACGAGGAAGGTGACGGTATCGCCCGGTTCCGCCATGTTGTTGCTGATGGAAACAGTGGTTGTGCCGTTGCCGTCCACGCTCGAAACTTTGCTCTGCACGGTCAGTGTATGGATGGAGAAGGCGAAACTGTAAAAGTCGCAGATCGCCTGTTTGGAAGAGGTGTTGAACACGAAATACACGTCGTGCACCCCGGTGATCTCGTCGCAGTCGCCGATGAAGGTCTGTTTTGTATTCCAGCTTCCCGTATCGGTGATGATTACTTCGCCGAATTTGTTTTCGGCGGTCATGGCGTCGAAATAGACGGACAGGACGCCGCCCTGCATTGCCGCGGGGTGGGAAGAAGCCGTAATGAGCAAGGATCGCAGCCCGCCGTCGCCGAAATCGAGGTCCTCGTATTTTGCCCAGCGCCCGTCGTAAATGTTGCCGAGATAGGTGGAATTGACTTTGATCTCGCTCTCTGTTTCTGCGGCTGATACGGCATTCACTGTGCCGAATGCGTCAATTTTGCGCACGAAGCTGAACCAATCAAGTGTTGCGTTCAAGGCCTGGTCATCAAGTGCGCGGAATGCAATATAGATATTGCTGTCCGTTGCATCCGTGTCTAAGCAGTCGACGGTGATTTCATGCCATTCGCCGTCATTTGGCAGGGAGATGGTAGCAAGAGTTTTGTCGCCGACGCCGTTTTCGTACACGATGATGCTTCCGCCGGTCGAGCTGTTTACGCGCAGAGTGATCGCTCCCTTGTTGTCGCCGCGCAGTTCGTTGAACTGCGCGTAGGCGCCGTCAACCGTTGCGGTGATGCTTTCTAAGTTTTTCTCAATGCCTTCCGACAAGAAAGTAGCTTTTTCCGCTTCGATTTGTGAAAATGCATCGGTGGACGTATCATGTCTGTTGAATTGCAGGTAATCGAGATTAAAGTTACCCGGGTTTTCTCCTTCGGCGCGAATGGTGATCGTATGTTGTCCGGCCGTCAGCACGATATCTTGCAAAGTATATTGTACCCACACGCCTTGTTTTGAGGCATTGCCCCAGGTATCTGTAATAGCAAAGGAAAGCGGAATCGCCGCGCCATCGTCGATGTACAGACCGCCCGTTCGCGGAGAGCTGTCGTAGATAGGATCATTTTTCTTTCCGTTGTTGACGTTCAGAACAAGATCATAGGTGCCTTCGCGAACGACGTTCACGGTAAATGTAAGGGAATCGCCGGCTACTTTGAAGCCTTTGGCATAACCTGTACCCGAATATCCTTTCCATTCGGTATCGGCGATGACCTGCCCGCCTGTGACGGCGTTCATTTCCGCGTTTTCAAGTTCAAATTTGTCACCGTCGGAAATTCTCTGCGGGGGAACGCCTTCGTTGTCGGGCCCTTCTGCGGGTTCGTTGATGCCCGTTTCGGTAGTGATGACGATATTCATTTCCTGCGCTGTATCGGGCAGACGGACGTAGAGGATGTTGTTTTCTTCGTCCAGATAATATGCCGAAGCCGCGCTGTTGTACGCCGACATCGAATCAACTTTCGGGACAATGGAATTGTTCATCGTAACTGAAACGATGTCAGCAATGTGATTGAACTGCAAATTGTAGGAGCGGGAGTCGGGCATGTAATCAGTGATCTGCTCGTTGTGGTTTTCCCGTGCGCCGATGTTGAATTTGATCACGTTGCTGCCGTCTTCGATGCAGGTATACGTGGTCGTGGTGTAAGCGTTTTGCGTGATATACTGGCGAGTTTCGCCGTCGTCTTCATAGAGCGTGTATGTGCTTGTTCCCGAAGGATAAATATCGAGTGTAAGCGGATCGAGGGGCTTTTCGTCTGCGTATTCGATGTCCGGTCCCATCGGTACGATCGCGCCTGCCTTGACAAAGACGGGGATCTCTTCCAGCGCCGCCGCAACGGTTATGGTCTTTCCGTTTGCGCCGCCTTCATAGCGTTCGCCCGTGGAATAATCGTACCAGGTCGTGTTTGCGGGCAGCCACACTTCGACAACGGTGTCGTATGTGTCCGCCGCGGGTGCAACAAGGAACCAGTCTCCGAAATAATACTGCTTGTTCAGATCCCATGCGTCAGGATTGTACTGGCTGCCGTCCTCAAAAATCATTGCGCGCATCATCGGTACGCCTGTGCTGTAACCTTGCCATGAAGTAGTATAAATATAGGGATACAGGGAATAACGCGTCTGCAAATTGGCTTTCAGGGTGTCCTGCGCGGTTTGATTGTAGGTCCAAGGTTCTCTGCCGTCGTGTCCGTGTGTGCGCATGATGCCGCTCCATGCACCGAATTCGGCGACCCAACGTGTGTAGAGTTCGTCGGACGGTCTGCCCATAAACCCGCCCAGATCATTGGAGACTGTCCAATATCCGACTAGGCCTGCATCAAGACTGTATCCGATTTGATAGGTCAATTCCTCCGAAGTGTTGTTTACGTCGCCCGACCATGCGGTCGCGTAATGCTGACCGGCATAACTGCCGCGGGTCATGAACATGGGACGGGAATCGACAACGTCGCTTTCGATCCATGCTTCATATGCGCCTTTCGCCGAAAGCACAGGTGCCGCATTCGCTTCGGCAGGATCGTAGTTCGAATCGTTGACGTGCAGGACATCGAATTCGTCCGGCCAGAACCAGTCGCCGTGTCCCGCTTCGATGACGTCCATATAGGATTGCACCCATTCTTCGTCGCTGTCGTAGCGAACGTAAGTGCCGTAGTTGTTGTGCAGTCCGACGTGCACGCCCATCTCTTCGGCGTACTCAAACATTGCATCGATATCGTAAAATTTCGACAGATCGTTGCTCCAATGTTGCATGCCGAATTTTTGGCCTGCGCCCAATTGTCCGCCCAATGCGTCGTCGTTTACGTCTCCGCGCCAGCCGTAGTCAAATACATAGCTGTCGAGGGGAACATCGTTGTCGCGGAACCAGTTGATCCATTCATAGAACTCGTCCTGTGTCGCATTGTCGTTGCCGTATTTGGAAAGCATGAAGCCGTTCGCCCATTTTCCGTACATCTCCATGCGTCCCGTGATCTCGGCGTATTCGTTTTCAATGGTCTTGAAATCGGGCCCGTACATGAAGAAATAATCGAGATATCCCTCCGTTTCGAACCCGCCGCCGCGTTTGAAGAACTTGGTGTTTTCCTCAATGGTGTTGAGAAAAATGCCGTAGCCGACCGTGCTCATGAAGAAAGGCGCGATCAGCCTGCCGTGCGTCATGGAAAATTCGTCAAAATCGTCGTTATAGCGGTTAAGCTCGCTCCGCCTTCCGTGATCGCCTGAGCCGAATCCGAAAATACCGCCCGCATTCACCGAGCTTTCTTCCTTTTTCACCCCGACAGTGTTTCCGTTCCAGTACATGCCGGTGTCATCGGTATCTTTGCTGATCACATTTCCCGAAAGATCATACATGCCGATACGCAGCGGAGATTTTTGAATACGGATCTCCATGGCGCTCGTTGTGACTGATATGTATTCACCCTTGTCCTGCGTCGTATGATCGACAGCAGGCCACTCGTTTTTCTGCACCATATAGTAAAGATCGCTTTCGGGGCGGTATCCGCTTGCGCCGTCCCGCGAGAGCTGCACTCGTACGGTGCGCGCCGTACAAAGCTCTACCTTTACTTGATTGGAATCACAATTAAAGATCAACACGTTTCCGTCCTCCGACTGCGAAGTAACGTTCCCGATCGAGGTCGCGGCCAATACCGGCACGATCCCGAACAAAAGTCCGAAAATAAGGAGAAGAGACACCGCAAATGTCAAGATCCTTTGTTTTTCGGCACGTTTTAGCCTGAAATGCATACTATCCCTCCTGAAATTTTGCTCTTGCCGAGCTTCGGATGCAGATCTTTTCGCAACCAAAACTATTATAACAGAGAAAAAATAATATACAATATTAAATATGGCTTATTTGTGTTGCAATTCTTGCTTTTTTGATCTATGACTTTTTAGGAAAATATTGAAAAAGACAGCTTCGGATGTTACAATGTAAGAGAGGAGGGAAAAACCTTGAAAAAACTGTTTGCGCTGTTTGTCACATTGCTGTTGTTTGCGGCATGCGCGTGTTCGTTTACGCCGCAGGAGGAAGATTTTGCCCTGGCGGTCACCGTCGAAAAAGAGGAGCTCGCGCAGGGGGAAGATCTTTGTTTTACCATTGTTTTTGAAAACAACAGCGGCAGGTCGATGTACGTCGATCACGGCTGCGGCGAGGGGATCGAATCGATGCTCACGTGGGGCTTGCGCGGCGCCGACGGCGAACCGTACGGGCCAGCATTTACGAATGTCGGCATACACGAAAGAATGGGGAAAGGAACGTTCGAGCGGAACGTTGTGTGGAGTACGGCGGAAATGCCTGCGGGCGAATATATTTTAACGGCGTACGCGGATTTTTCGTACAAAGAGCAGGACTTTAAATTTTCCACGGAAGGATACACGATCACGGTCGTATGAAAAAGACACGGCAACGGCGGCGCTCCGAAAACTCGGGGCGCCGCCGCCGTTTGAACCTGCTCTGCGCGAGCTTGCGTTCCGCCGAAAGCCAAATTTTGGGCAGATGTCAATTTTCGGTAGATTTGTATGGAATAATGCGACGAATTTCGCAATATTCAGTGGTATGATATCCTCGTATAACAATGAACTCTTATTTGGGAGGAATTTATGAAAATCGTTATTATAGGTTACGGCGGCATGGGAGGTTATCATGCCGAGTGCCTGCAAAAATATGCGGCGGAAAAATTTGAATTTCCCATCGAGCTTGCAGGAATATATGACATTGACCCCGCACGTGTGACGCTTGCAAACGAGCGCGGTATTCGTGCGTATGCTTCGCCGGAGGAAATTTGGTCGGATAAAGAAGTGGGCGCGGTTCTGATCGCAACGCCCAACGACGTGCATCTGCCGTATGTTCTTGCGGCGGCTGCGGCGGGGAAAAATATTATTTGCGAAAAGCCGATCGCTCTTTCCAGTGCGGAAGCGGAACAGATGTATGCCGCCGCCGAAAAGGCGGGGGTGGTATTTACGGTGCACCAGAACCGCCGTTGGGATGACGATTACCTGACCGTACGCAATATTATTAAACGCGGCGACATCGGAGATGTATATAAGATCGAATCGCGCGTGGTGGGGTGCAACGGGATTCCGGGCGATTGGCGCAAAGTGCGCGCACAGGGCGGCGGCATGATGCTGGACTGGGGCGTGCACCTCATCGATCAGATGTTGCAGATGATCGATTCGCGCGTTACGAGCCTGTATTGCGATTACAGCTTTATTTACGGCGAGGAAGTGGACGACGGGTGCGATCTTCTGGTCAATTTTGAAAACGGTGTGCAATACCGCGTCGTGGTCGCGACCGACTGTTTCCGTCATCTTCCGCGCTGGATGGTGTACGGAATCGACGGCACGGCGGTCGTCGAGGACTGGGATCTTTCGGGCGGTATGACGCGCGTTTTGGAACGGGTGGATAAAAACCTCGTAGCACTTAGATCGGAAGAGCGGTTCAGCAGGAATGCCGAGAC
>CABQND010000041.1 GCA_902465495.1 uncultured Eubacteriales bacterium | reverse complement strand
CACTTTCAGCCCCGCAATTTCTTTCGGCTGTTCCTGACGCAATTCCTTCAACAGCTCCTGCATCTTCTTTGCTCCCGACGCTCCGGCATACTCGAACGTCAGCAATTTGTGCGCGTACGTCCCGTACTCCGCGTACAGCTCTTCCATCCGCTCGGCCAGCGTCTTGCCTCGCTCTTTGTAATACGACGCCATTTCCGCGATCAGCATCACCGCCACCACCGCGTCTTTGTCGCGCACGTAACTCCCCGCAAGGTATCCGTAGCTCTCTTCAAAGCCGAGAATGAAACTTTCCGCCTTCCCTGCTTTTTCGAGCTTGCCGATCTGTTCCCCGATGTACTTGAATCCCGTCAGTACATTGATCACTCTCGCTCCGTACTTCGCGGCGATCTTTTCGCCCAGACCCGTCGTCACGATCGTCTTGATCACCACCGCGTCCGCAGGCAGCGTCCCGTTTTCCTGCCGCCTCGCCAACAGAAAATCCACGAGCATCGCTCCCACTTCGTTCCCGCTCATCAGCTGATATCCGTCCGATGTCCTCACTGCGATCCCCACTCTGTCCGCATCCGGGTCGGTTGCCAGCAGAATGTCCGAGCCTGCCTCTCTTGCATATTCCAGACCCAGCGCCATCGCCGCGGGCTTTTCGGGATTGGGATACGCACAGGTCGGAAAATGTCCGTCCGGGTTCCCCTGTTCCTTCACGATGTTTACTTCTTTCAGTCCCATTCGCGAAAGCATTTTCGGTACAATGCGATATCCCGTACCGTTCAGCGGCGTATACGTGATCTTCAAGCCTTCCGCTTTCCATACGCTCTGCTTTTGTACCGCATCAAGATATGCCTCTTCGACCTCTTCTTTGATATATTCGATCTTTCCTTCGTTTACATATCGGTCAAAATCTCCCGCTTTGACCGCAAAGCAGTCCACCGGCGCTATATATCTTGTGATCTTTGCCGCCGCTTCGTCCGTGATCTGACACCCGTCGCTCCCGTATACTTTATATCCGTTGTATTTCGCGGGATTGTGGCTCGCCGTGATCATGATCCCCGCGTCCGCCTGAAACCAACGCGTCGCGAACGATAAAAACGGCGTCGGCATCAGCTCTTTCACAAGATACACCCGTATGCCGTTTCCCGCAAGCACGCTCGCCGCCCGCCGCGCAAACACGTCCGAATTGATGCGGCTGTCGTAACTGATCGCCACCGCCTTCCCGCCGATGCTCTTTACATAATCCGCTACGCCCTGCGTCGCTTTCCCGATCGTATAAATATTTAAGCAGTTCGTCCCCGCACCGATCTCTCCGCGCAGCCCGCCCGTACCGAATTGCAATTCCTTGTAAAATTTATTTTCGATCGCCTTTTCGTCCGCGCGGATGCGCTCCAATTCCTCTTTGAGCGCTCCGTCTTCCGCTTTTTCCAACCATGTCGCATATCTTTGCAATATTTCTTTGTCCATGTCTTCTCCTTACGTCCCCGTCTTTTTCGTTTAAAAGAGCGTTCGGGAATATCATCCCCAACGCTCTTTTATACTCTTCCGCCTTTCGGTCATTCTTTCTTTTTCCTTACTGCAAAAAGAGCGATCACACCTAAACAAAGAATGCCGCCGACAATGCCCGCAGAGTGCGCAATATTGCCGCCGCAGCCTCCTTCATCTCCGCCAGTTTCCTCGCCCGATCCTTCGGGGGGAAATGTGTCATCGCCGCCCGGCGTCGGATGCGTTTCATTTCCATCCGGATCTTCAGTCTCGCCTTGATCCGGAGGATTTGTCTCTCCTTCCGAAGAATCGTCCTCATCATACTGCAAATTCAGATCCGCGATATTTCCATAATCGAAACTGTCTACCTCAATGCTTCCCGATGCAAAATCGCGAAAATAGACTTTGATGTCCGTGATCATGGCGCGCAGCGCTGCAAGCTCTTCCTGCGTCGCATTTTCTTGCGCAAACGTAGGATTCAGGCTGAAATAGTACGTCGTAAATTCTTCGCCGTTTGCAGGTACTTTTGCGCCCGTTCCTTCTCCGACCGCCAACGCCGCATCAAACGTCCTGTTGTCGGCAAGGGTGATCTGAACGCGCGCGACATCGACATCACGCCCCTGACTGTTGCGTACCTTGAAAGAGATGGTATCGTAATTTATAAATTGCTCAAAAATACCGTTTTCCTTATCTTTGCCCAACACCGGTGAAATATAAAATTCTTCTCTGCCTCGCAACGTATAATTTAATTGCAAAGCATTGCCGCTGTCACCGTTCGTGACTGTCGTCAAAGACGTATTGGTGCTCGTTGTATAGGCATCAAAATATTTTGCGAGAGATTCGTCCGTGCCGCTCCCGTACGAAACAAAATACTGCGTCGCATCGCACAGCTGCCAATCTTTGGGATGATAATATACCGATTCGACCTTGTCCGTGCGGAAAGGCGCAACGGGGAAACCTTCCTCCGAGCACAGATTTGCCGACGAGATCATTTCCGAAAACGCATATGCAGCCGCGATCGGTTCTTTGACCCAACGGCTCGTAAGCGTCACGCTGCCGTCCGCGTTGATTACGGCATCCGCAGGATAAAAGATACGATTTGCCCCGCATAAAGTAAATCCCGTCACGTCCAGCCCGTTGGTCGTTTTCAAACCCGTGGCATTTTCAAAGGACACAATCGCCTTCCCGTCCGAAAATGTTGCTTCTTTCAGAACGGGCGAAGATTTTGCACCTGTGCCGCCGTACAGCATATTATAGGCAAACGCCGCCATGCGTTTCCCGACAGGCTCTTTTACGATCGGATGGATGGGCGAACGGTATGCAAACGAAGGATTGTACCAGTCGAGCGGAATATCATAAGTCGTGACCATCGCCATATGCTCCGCACTGTCCGTGTACGCCTCTGCCATTCCTTCCAACATATAGGCGAATGCCTCGCCTTCATACTTATAGTTATGCGGCGTGATCTGCGCAAAGATCATCGGAATGGTCTCCGTTCCGCCGTTGAACCATTTGCTCCAATCCTGCGCCAATAACGAAAGCGCTTTGCGATAATACTGCCCCGCGACTTCGTTTCCGACATTGTTTTCGCCCTGATACCACAAAATACCCGCTATATACAAATTGGACAAAGGAGCGATCTTGGAATTGAACATCGCCGAAACCTGGTTGAAATTCTGCGAACCTTTCTGGTTATATTCCTCTTCCGTCAAAAGCCTTCCCTTATCGTCGAGGTATTCATACACTTCTGCGTTTTCAAGATCGATGGAAGGACGGGAAAGCCACGCTTCGATGCTCGTCGCACCCTTTGCGGCATTTAAAAATCCGACGGGAACTTCCTGCCCGTTTGTATTGAGCTTGTCGAACAGCTCAAGCGCAAAATTATAACAGACTGCGCTCGCGCCTTGGATCAGCACACTGCTGTCACCGCGCGCCCAGACGCCGCCCTCCCAATACGCCGCAGGATAATACGGAACATTCGCCGCGCCCGCAATTTCAGGCGACATGAATACCCGAATATAAGGATTATCCGCATTGTCTAAAATTTCGTCTGCATTGGAACAATATTTTACGTTCAATGCCATATTCGACTGCCCTGCACTCAAAAACAGTTCCCCGAACAAAATGCGTTCCGCCGTGACCGTCGTAATCCCGTCCGTTGCAACGATTTTGTATTCTGTATACGAGGCCGGCATCCCGTTCAGCTCGGCAATATAATATCCTTCCGAGTTTGCCTGCACCTGCACGCGCTGTATCAACGCACCGCCGCTTTGCTCAGATAAAGTGATCTCTATCTCACTCCCTGCCGGTGCAAATCCCCAAACCGAAACAGGCTCGTTTTGCTGATAAAGCATGTCGTTTCCGATCACTTCCGCAAAACAAAGTGTTTCGGTGGGCGCACCGCTCATGTCTAATTCGTAACCGCTCTCGGCCGCGTATGCGCGGGGCGCACATATCAGTAACACCCCGCATGTCAGCATTATCGCCATAAAGGCAGCCAAAGCGCAAACCCACGCTTTAATTATTCCGAGTTTCACCTTTTTTCCTCCCGATCACCACAACGGCAGTCAAAAGCGCCGCGCCGCCGATCACTCCTGCCGCGCCAAACACACTTCCGCTGCAACCGCCGGCAGTATCGTCGGGAGGTGTCGTATCCTCTCCGCCCGGTGTTTGATCTTCTCCGCCAGGCGTTTGATCCCCTCCTTCATCCGGTTGAATGACTGTAACCGCACAGGGACGAGAATAACCGTTGTACGTCGCTTTGATATAGCAAAATCCTGCGCTCACCGCCGTAATTTTTCCGTCTGCATCTACCGTCGCGATCGCTTCATTGGAAGAACTGTACGAAACGTCCAGCGCCGTTCCGTCAAACGTGCTCGCCGAAAGCGTGACCGTATCCCCGACATTGAGTTGCTCCGCATAGGTGTTCAGACAGATAAGTTCCGCCTTCTTACTGTCGTCGTTCTGCGGAGACACATACACGGTTTCCGCATCAGAAAGGGTTTCCATGATCTGAATCATCTGTTCATCCGAAAGGAAATTGCGGGATACATCCAGATAGTTCAGCTTCGAAAGCCCCAGTACGGGCGAGAAATCCTCAATATAGTTATCCTGTACCGTAAATTGCACAAGTTCAGTCATATCGGCAACGACCGAAATATCCTGCAATTTGTTTGAACCGAGCGCAAGAACTTTCAGCGATGTAAGCCCTTGCAACGGCACAACGTCATAAATATCATTAAATACGAGATACAGACTTTCCAAAGACGTGAGTTCGGACACAAACGAAACATCACTCAGTTCGCAAATACTTAAATTGAGATAAGTCAGTCCCGCAAAATTGGATACAACGCTGTAATCCTTAACGCCCGCATTGCCGATGGACGAAAAACTTTTCAGATTGGTCAGTCCCGCAAGACAGGAAATATCCGTCACGCCATCCGTACCCTGCACCGCACCGTTGTTGTAAGATATGTCCAGCGTTTCCAACTTAGTCAGATTCGCAATGGGCGAAAAATCCGTGATCTTATTATAATCCAGATCCAAAGTTTTGAGGTTTGTCGCATATTGCAATCCCTCGATGCTCGTGATCTGCTGAGCAGGATCGTTGACGGGCGTTTCCAGCACCGTCAGCTGTTTCATATCGGCTTCCGTAATTTGCGAAGAAGGAAGCTCCAAAGTTTCGATGATCGCGGCTTTCAGCGTCGCATCGGGAATATCCACCGTGTCGGTGGTATCGGCAAACGCCGATACCCCGAACATCGCTGTGCCTGCAAGACATGCGGTAAGAGTTGCCGCCAATACTATTCTTTTCAGTTTCATCTTTACACCTCGGGATTCATGTAATCGTAAATTCGATTCATCAGCACGCGAAGCATTTCGCCGTCGACGGGCTTCTTTGCCATCAGAAGTTCATACCAGTATTCGCGAATCTCAGAATCTTCCGTCGGATCGTCACTGAACGTAAATCCGCAATTTGTGACTGCATTCGCCAATTCACTCTTGCTGATCTCTCCTACATTTGCCACTATACGGAAAGCGCGCGTGACCATTTCCTGTGTTTTGCCCTGGTTGAGAGCACCCGGTGCCGCTTTGCAAGCATACTCGCGCCAATAGGACTTTACAAACGTGCCCGTCGTTTCAAAAATCCCCTGGGCATCAAACCAATCAAGCACCTCATCGCTCAGATATTCGACGTCACCCTGCATATCTTCCAAAACTTTCAGCTTGGCAACGCACTTATCGACCAAATTGATCACGTCCGCGACGACAATTGTTTCTTCCGTCGAATTGACGATCGCAAGCCATGCCGTACTGTTGGAGATCACTTTATTTTCCACGATCTCCGCAACAGCACTCTCACCGTCCGTAACGCTGCCGTCCGTATCCATGCCTTTCGCCATCGCAATCATAAGATCAACAATTTTTGTGCGGATCGCTGTGTTGGAATTGTTCGCATGACGAATATAATACGTTGCATCTTCGGAAGAAATATAGCCTTTTTCTTCAAGATAACGATAATCTTCCAGCGTACCGTCCTCACCCGCAAAAGCAATCGCAACGTTCAGCACATTCAGACAGTCCTTACCGTTGAGCAATTCTGCCGTGAATTGATCATTCCAACCGTCCACGTTGCCCACCGCATTGATGTCTTTGAGCAAAGAGAGCGCGTCGCTGAGATCTTCCGTAACATTCGGATCGATATAGCGTGCGAGTCCGATAAAGATCTTTTGCACAAGCGCCTTGGGCGCAAAACCGAATGTCGAGAACGTATTGAGCTGCTCCGCTTCTTCCTGCGTGATAATGTTTTTCCCTGTAAGGAAAGTACTGTTTGCAGCCGAAAGAGAAACATTGTTTTCCGCAACATATGTGAGCGCCGAACGAAGGATCATGTTTGCGACATCGCCCGCAACAGTCTCTCCGCCCTCCTCAAGCAAAGCTTTCTGCGATTCATCCAAAATGCCCGCATTGAACAGTTTTACGATATACGTATCGCCCGAAACGGTCAATCTTGCCGAAATTTTACTCAGCAGATCGGTCAGTTCCAAACTCTGTACATTGCCGCCGAACACAGAATTTTCAATCAAAGAATCTGCCTGATCTTGCGTTAAGATATTCAGCGAAACTGCCTGCGCAAAATCTTCCTGTGTCATAGGATCAATGATCGGGTTTTCGATTATCGCCGTCTGCAACGCCAAGAGGAATGCGCGCATTGCGCTGCCCTGTGCAGGCGTACCCTGCATGACAGAGGAGAGCGCTCGTATCGACGCCTTTCTCCGTAAGGATCTGCAACGCGTCAGCTTCCGTCGCCGCACTGTTGAAATACCTTGCGCCGCTGACAATCACTGCTTTTGCCGTCGCCGCTTCCACCGTCGTGCTGTCCGATGTACCGCTCAAAAGAGCTGTATATGTTGACGTATCAATTTCGTCGAGAATCCCTGCCGAAACAAGGAAGTCAAGGCATGCCGTACCGATCCTGCCCTGCCATTTGCTCTCATTGTTGACCATGTACGGATAAACTTTTTTAAGCAGAGCATTGAGGTTGGAACCGGATACGCTCGCCGCCGTTCCATCAAAAACGCCCGTCCATGCGGCAGAATTGCCGATCAAGCCCGCACTGACATATACTTGCAACGCCGTTGTGCCGTCACTTACGCTCGGTTCAAGCGTGCGCGCGATCGCCATCAACAACGTACGCGTCTTTGCCGTTTCGCAAGCTCTGCCGCTTACGGCATTGTCGTCAAAATAATCGCGCAGTTCTGCATCGATAATATTGTTGTCATAGAAATAATTGACCCAGTCGGTGATATATCCTTCGGGCGACTCCACCGCAAAGAATTCCGCGATCGCATTGAACACGCCGATCACATTCTGCTGTGAAAGCCCCGCAGGAGGCGTTTCGCTGAACAGTGCAGTCCATTCCGAAACATTGCCGATCATGCCAAATTTATTGAGGATCTCCGCCGTTTCTCCTACCGTCGCATACTTATCGATACGCTTAGCCGCCGCATACATCACATCGCGAACGGCAAGAACGCGTTCGGCCGTATTGAAACCGTCCGTGCGAAGCGCTTCGTACAGTATATCGGCGGACGAACTGTCAATGACCCCGCTCACGCAAAGTTTGAGAACGGACAATTCACCTTCCGGAATATCGGGAGCGACAATATCACCCAAAAGCTGACCGTTTTCCGAAAGTTTGACTGCCAAATCGGCATAATTGAGATCTTGCACGCAAAAATCTGCGTTCGTCTCCATCTCTTGCACGCTCATCGCCGCCGCCGTGCCCGCCGACTCTGCCACGATCATATATGTCGTTTCCATACGGATAGAACCGTATGCAGCATGCGTCGAAGACAGGCACACGGGAACAAAAAGGTTCACGCATTCTTCTTTCTTCGGACGAATGGATTCATAGGAAATCGGATAATCGCGGCGGGATTTCCAGAAGTTTCCGTCCGTCTGGAATCCGTCATCGCTCGCATTCTCGCCCATGTCGTAGACATAATAAGCAACACGGTGGGAGTCAAACCAGTAGAATCCCTGCCCCACCGAATGCGGTGCCGTAGTTTTCTGGATCACGCCGGGTACGGACGCGGTGATCACATCGCTCTCTTTCATCACATAGTCGCTGACCATCCGCCTGCCTTCGCGCAGATAAATATTCACGGGGAAATTTCCGTTGTCCGTAAATTCGTCCAGCGCCAGCCCGTAATTGCGGATCTCCTGACGGATCGCCATCGGCACACGCTCATCATATGCATAGAAATACAGAAGCCCGAGAACATAATCCCTGTGATCGTCTTCGATGTTCTTTCTCGACAGATAATCCCCGTCCGCATATTCATAGCTCATTCCCACAAAGTCCGCATGGTTCGTGTCCGTCTTATTATTGGGCATCTTGCTCAGCGTCAGTTCACAGGGCGCTTCGGGATTGTTTAAAAAGATGCGGGCGCGCGATTCGTACCACTCGGGATGATAGTTCGCAGGTTTCGTGATGGGAAGCCTGTTTTCCGGATCGGTCGACAATGTAAAGCGGAAACAGTATGCCTGCACACGGCTGTCCGCTTCTCCTGTCGTACCCAGTGCGCTGTCCTCAATAAAAGGCAACAATCCGCTGTTGCGGTCTCCCTCCACAATGTAAGGGCTGACCAACTCGATTTCATTATTGTTCGGAAGAATTCCATTCATCGTTTCGCCGTATTCGTCATTGGCTTCCCGGCCGATCGTATACGTAACGCCCGCTTCCGCCATCAGATCTCCTTCGTACGAGCAATCAATGAATACCTTCGCGGTAAATTCTTTGCCGCTCTCCGTGACCAGCGATTCAATGCGAGTGCCGCTCTCGTCCGTCGTCACTCCCGCTTCCAAATCGATCCGTTCATTGAATATCACCGGCACATTGTCCTCGATCAGCATGTCGATAAAGACTTGCTCCGCGACCTTCGGCTCAAATACCCACTGCATTTGCAGGGAATCGTTTTTACCCGAATAAATATCTGTGCCCAGTTCCTCAAAATATTGCTTGCGCGTCTGCGAAGTCCATGCGGAATCGTCCTGATAATATTCATATATACGATTATAAAATTCGTACGAAATACCGCCGACAACGCCCTTGTTTGCCATATCCGTCGCGCCCAGCCCGGAGCTGGTCAGACCGCCGATCAGATCGTTCTGCGCAATCAACAATACATCCGCGCCCTCGCGCTTGGCAGCGATCGCCGCCGTTACGCCCGCGCTCGTGGCTCCGTATACGACAACATCATAGTCGCCACCTTCCGTCACCACGGTCAATTCCGCGGCCTCGGGCTTTTCAATATGCGCCGTACCAACTGCCACAGGCACAATAAGGCCCAGCGCCAATGCAAAAGCTGCTAATTTTTTCATGCCTTCCTCCTTTTTTTTCTTAACACAGTGCCGATCACTGCCAACTTTCAGGTTTATTTGCCTCAACCTCAAGTGTATCGGACTCCATTACTTTTTTCAGATAATTAAAAGTATACGTTTTTACTCCATCCGGGCGGATCAGATAAAATCCGTTCACATCCCCCGGCTGCATAACATAATCGCGAAGCTGCTCTGGATTCATCTCTTTGATCGCCGCGGCATTGTTTCCCGTCGCTTCATTGCAGCAGATCTGCCAGTATACGGCATATTGCAGCTTAAGTTCCTGCATCGCCATCAAATGCCCTTCGACCACCATCTTCTGCCATTCCCCCGAATATCCGTCCGCCTTGTCAGGATAACCGAATTCGGAAATCGCAAGCCTGTTTTCGCCAAAATACATTTTCTGCGGATAGTACGACTGGCTCGGAAGTTTGGATTTATAATACAGCATCGCTTCCGAAAGCTGATCGCAGACATCTTGCGCCGAAGAAACTTTTCCTCTGTCTTTGTATTCATAACTCGAATACAGATACAGATCGCAATACGTATACGGGACAATATTATCGACTGCGCGCAGGAAAGAATACGATTCGTCCAACTTGTTGATCTCAATTGCTCCGAATACATAGACATTTTTTTGCTCGCTCATCACAAACTCATCGCGCGCACGGTTGATACCGTTCTGCCGCGCGTTGAAATAATCCGCATAACTGCGCAGAACAAATACATCGTCCGCATCGTTGCCCGTCATGTAATAACTGACAGCATTGTCCGTTTCCCAGTTCTGCAAAATAAACGTCTTTCCGCTGCCTTGGTACGTTTCAAGCAAATATTTTGTCATGCGGTAGAATTCATCTTCTACATACGCCTGCTCTTCTGCGCTTACGCCGTCTTTATATTTGATAGAATTGCGCTCGGGCACACTGATGAAATAGGTTTCAAATCCCATCGAAAACAGTTTGCGATATGTCTCGTGTGCAAAAATATCCGCACTGTGCTCAAACGTTTCGCCCGACCAATCATCCAAAGGATACTGTGCCTGCAAATTGCCGCATGCAACTTTGATCACGCGGCTGCCCGTTTCCAAAACGTACTCCGCGCCTTTGAGAAGGGAAGATTCCCCCTCGTCCAAATCCGGCATATACAGACATCCCCAGTCCGTCACGCCGATACGCGAAGAGAGTGGATTGTTTGTATTATCAAAAGAAAGGATCTCCGTCTCTTTGATCTCCTCCGTCGAACCGTCCCCGCTGTTTCCGCCGCCCGCAGGCGGATCCTGCGTGCCGCCGGACGGCGCTTTCGCACCGCCCGTGCAACCGCACAGCCCGGCGCACGCCAGCATCAAAATAGACAGCGCCGCCGTACAAATTTTCGTGATAAACTTTCCGGTCATGAATTCTTCCTTTTCTTCACCGCGATCACCGCAAAAATTCCGACAAAAGCCGCGCCGCCCGCCAGCCATACCGCCGATACCGCGCTGCCGCAGCCGCCGCTCGTTTCGTCCGTATTGCCGTCTGTATTGCCGTCTGTATTCCCGTTGCCCGTTTCGCCGGTAACGGTCACATCAAAACTTGCACTCACCGCATTCGTACCCGTGCCGACCGTAACGGTCACCGTATAGGTTCCCGCTTTGGATGTATCCACGGATTGGGTATCGACCACGTATTTCCCCGCGGAAACGGTCGTTTCAACTTCGCCGCGCAAAGGAACGTTGGTCTTTGCTTTGACCGTCAGCCCTTCGACCGAGAACGTTTCGCCCGCTTCAAGACTCAAATCGAGTGCGGATGTATCCAAAATGAGTTCGGACGGCTTTTCCACACGCACGTTATAGCTGTCCTCAAAATCGCCCTTCTTTACCTTGATGGAATATGTACCGGGCGCATACGCATCAAAAGCACTGCTGTCGATCGTGAACTGTTCGATATCCGCATTTTCTTCCTTGATGCCGCCGTTGTAAACGTCGTAGAATTTGAGTCCGTCCGCGCTGAATTCTTCGCCGATCGCATAATAACGCATCGTATCGGCCGCATCGACCTCGATGCCCGTCTGTTCCAGCTCTTCAAAGCCGCCCGTATATTCGGTGTCCAATGTGAGTTTAACGCCCGTGACAAACAGTGATTCATCCGGCCTGCGCGGGAATGCCGTATAAACGTCCGGTTCTTTATCGTTTTCCGATGAAGGTTTCAGCGTCTGACGGATATAGTTTGCACCGATTCGGATACTGATCGCATCCGCAGGAATGTCGGTGATCTCCACCGTAACATTGTACATTTTATCCGCACCGACAAACTCCGCATCCGTGATCGCATAGCAGGACGAGTCCAAACTCATGGGGATCCATTCCCCGTCCGCTTGGGTGCGATATTCGAGGTTGATCATCGGATACAAATATCCCGCTTCAAGGATGGTGAACCCATCCTCGTCCACGACGCCCTGCACTTCGTCGGGGACCGTGAACTGGCGAAGCTTATTTGCGACATCGATCGAACCGGGGGCGGGAATGAAGCTGTATTTCGGTTCCGCAATGTATCCCCACCAGTTGTTTTCATAAAACAGGAAAGGCTTGCCGTCCTCGCTCAGATAAATGGGCGAGATCATGTTGAGATTGATGTTCCCGGTGTTGTTTACCGGATTATCCGTTGTCTTTTCCGCAACACCCAACGACACACCCCAACCGTGGTTGGCGCCAAACACAGATTCCGCCGCCAGCACCGATACTTCCGCTTCCGTGACGCCGTCGACATCGTATTCGATATATTCGCGCCCCGTCGCAGAAGATTTCAAATGCGCGGCAAAGCCGTATTTGGAGTAAGAATTGAGCTCGGCATTCAGCTCCGTGATTTCCATGTCTTGCGAAAAAGAACGCGCAAGAGGCGCCGCGCCGAAATTATCCCGCAAAATGTACGTCTGCGTCTCCGCCGCGAACACGGGGACGGACGCCGTCGCCGCCGCAAGCATTGCGGCCAGCACGATCGTGATCAGTTTTTTCATCCTTTTTCCTCCGATTTTATTATTTTACAAAAGCCACGCGGCAAATGAGCGGATCCCACGAGTTGCCTGCTTTCGTATTCGTAAACAGGACACGGATGCTCGTATAACCGACGGGAATCTTTGTCGTAACATACAGGTAACCGTATTCGCCCGTCTTATCGGTCATATACACCGACTCCAGCGGCTCATAATCGGTTCCGTTTTTCGTGCCGACTACCTTGATATTGGATTTTGGCGTGGGATCGTACAAAAATCCCTGCATCACGAATTTTCCTTCCGCATCCTCACTGCTGCGCACGACACGGTACTGGATGTATTCTTCTTCTGGATTGTTATGCTTTTTCTGCACTACCGTAAACCCGATTTCGGGCGTCAAGCCGTATTTTTCAAAATAACGGGAAAGCATCGGCTGATCTGCCGCCTTGATGTGGTCGTACTGCATGCCGTCCGAATACGCTTCCCATTTCGTGTTCATTTCGGGCGCAGGATTTTCGTCGAGATCGACATCATCAAAATTATCAAAGAACAGGATATCGCTCGGATCGTCCGGGAACGGAATAGGCTCTTCCGCCGGATCGGGCTGACGCAGGATCACTTTGGGTTTTTCTCCGCCCGCAAGAAAGTTCTTATTCTCCAAAAGCCCTTTGAAATACCAGAATGTTTCCGTAAATACACCGTCCGGTTTAATGAGCCAAAATCCCTGCATATCTTCATTGGCGGGGCGCGCCGTCGAGGCTTCCTTGCGTTCGTTGCACATCAACGACCAATAACACACATACCGCAATCCCTTATTGACCGCGATCTTCGCCGTTTCCACCGAATAATTGAACTGCTCTTCTTCGCTGGGCGAGGAAGCATTATAATACTCCTTGCGCCCGTATTCCCCTAAATAAATATCGTTGTATGTCGCCGCATTCTCCCCCTGACGGTCAGGATTTTTATTGATCTGTGCAAGATATGTTTCCAGATCTTGTTCAAGGGATGCATTGCTCGTCGACCAATCAGAGAAAGAGAACAGGTCCGCATCCGAATACGGTACGACGACATCGATCAGCTTCTTTTCTGCCGAAGGATAGGAAATATAGTTGATCTCCAACGCGCCGAGCACCTCGACACGCGCATAGTTTCCTGTCGCAAACAATTCTTCGCGCGCCTGCTCGATCCCCGCCTGCCGCGCATTGTTGTATGCAATATAATTGTCAATGATCGTCTGCTCGTCCGCCGATCCGTCGGCAACTTTTGCAAGCGCTTCTTTCAGCTCGTTGTCCCCTTCCCAGTTCTGCAGCACAAAAGTCTTGCCCGAACCGTTGAAAGATGCGATCAGCTCTTTTGTGAAATCATAAAACTCTTTTTGCACGCGGGAAAGCTCCGATTGCGCGACGTCCGTCGTAATGTTCCATTGCAAACGGTCAAACTCATACGCCACCATCACGACCGTCGTAAAATCCATGCCCAGTACGTCGCGGATCTCGTCTTCCTGCAAAAGTTCTGTCAGGCTTTCGTATGAACCCCAGTTTTCGTTGAATGAATACTGGTCCGCAATGTCACTGCCCAAGAAAAGCTTGATCACCCGCGAGCCGATGTCATTGCGAATGATATTCGCTCCCTCGGTCAGATACGGCTGTTCGGTAAAATTATACTGCCCGCCCGCATGCACGAATCCGAGAACATCCCTCGCTTCCCGCCCGTCCGCAAACGTAAACGGGATATCCGAATGAACATCTTCAAAGGGACCGTATGTGTCATAACCTTCCAAAAACGCATTGACGCCATTGTAGGTGAAGCCCCCCGAACTATCCTCCGTCACGAGATCGACATAGCGATTGCCCGCATCGTCAAATTCGGGTTTCTGCTCTGTTTCCTCCTCCCCGCCTCCGGGTGTTTCCGGAACAGGGTCCACGGGACCGGTCGGGTCTTCTTCCTTTCCCCCGCACGCGGCAAATACACCGATTATTGCCACCAATACCAATACAAGAGATAATAATTTAATTTTTTTCATGATTGAGATCCTTTACCGAATTTCTTTCCGCTATTGTTGTGTTCAATTCCAGGCTGACCGAATTGGTTCGCCTGTTTTCGATGCGTTCCATGAGCATGCGCACTGCCTGGACACCCAGTTCCGATTTGGGGATATCGACCGAAGTGATGTCGTTATCTTCCGAGCACTGCACATTGTCAATGCTGATCAATGAAATATCTTCCGGAACGCACAGCCTGCGCTTTTTAAGAATGGAAAGCACTCGCCGCAAAATACTGTCATTGAAACAGACGATCGCGGTCATCTCGCCGTTCTCTTCCAGATACCTGCACAGCGCCGCATCATTGCAAAGATCGCTCTCATCGTCCTGATAAACGTCGTCGATCAGATGCGTCTTTACACAATCGATGATGTTTACATGGCTTACCGGTTCACCGCGCTTTTGCGCACGTTTGATCGCCTTCATGCAACCGTAATAGCGCTGTAAAAAGGAAAAGCTGTAATCAATGTTTCCGAATAAAAGTATATTGCGGTGTCCTTTCTCCAAAAGATAATTCACCGCCTGCATTCCCGCATTGAAATTGTTTGCCATGACCTGATCGGAAGAAACTTCCAAAGGATTGATCATGTCTACAAAAACAATGGGAATGCTCAGCCGGCTGATCCGCTCGACAATGGAACGCTGACACTGATTGAGCACGATCAGCCCCTGGCATTTTTCGCTGAGAATGTTCATGGAAATGTCTTCCCCGTCGTTGAGGCTCATCCATCCGAGAATGGTAAAGCCGACATTTTCGTTCGCACACTCTGTTTCGATCCCCAGGATACATCTCCGCCAGAAATCTTCGTTCAAAATGCCCATGTTCTTGACAAGAAGAGTAATGTTCTTCTTTTGTTTTTGCATGTTTTGCTTGAATTCGTATCCGAGCTCGATCGCTTTGAGCACAATCTTTGAACGCATCTCCTCGCTCACGCCGTATTTATTGCGCATCGCCAGCGAAACCAGCCCTTTGGAAACGTTCAATTCATCCGCAATCGTCTGAAATGTAACTTTTTTCGCCATACCGTTATCCTTTCAACGCGCCTGCCGCCATACCGTCGATAATATAACGCTGCAAAAATATGTACAGCACGATCACGGGAAGCGCTACTGTAAACGTCGCCGCCGACAATCCCGGCCAGTTGGACGAAAACTGTCCTTTGAACGCAAATAACCCCGTAGAGATCGTCATAAATTTATCTTCGATAAGATAAATATACGGAGTCAGAAAATCGTTCCACGCACCTACCAGTTTGAGAATAAAAACCGTGGAAAGAATAGGCATGCTCAGACGGATGATAAATCCGAAAATATAATGAAAATACCCGCACCCGTCAATAAATGCCGCTTCGTCCAGATCTTTCGGAAGTTCTCGGATAAACTGCATCGTCATGAATATGTAGACGGTCAGTCCGCCAAACCCCCAGAATATAATCAATACGACCGGATTATTATATAAGCCAAGATTCTGCACGAGAAAAATGTTCGCAACCAGGCTGCCAGGGAAAAACATCGAAATCAGGATAAACCCGAATACCTTTCCGGAGCCTTTGAAATGATTCCGCGCCAAAGGGAAAGCCACCAACGTGATCACGACACAGGAGATCAGCGCCGATCCTACCGTCATTACAACCGTATACAGCAATCTGCCGAATACATTCATCGTTTCAAAGGCATCCGAATAGTTCGCAAAAAGCTCTGAAAGACTTTTCAACGAAAACACACCCGACGGGTTCATCAGAAATTCTTCCTGCGACTTTAAAGATACGTTCAGAACAAGCAACAGCGGATAGATCATGATGATCGCCATTACAATAAGGATCGCCGTAAAAAGCGCTGTCGCCCACACAGGTTCTTTGCGCAATTTCTTACACTTCGTCAATTCGTCTCCTCCTTTCTCCGGAACAGGAAATTGAAAAGCAACATGATCGCCGTGACAAATATCGAAAAATAAATGTACAGCGCCGCCGCCTCGCCCTGATTGGAGGAACTGTTCGTCGCCATTTTGAATATGTACAGCGCAAATGTCGTCGTTCCCGCCGTACCGTCCGTCAGCACGTATATGATGTCAAACATCGCGAGCGTGCCGCTGATGGAGATCCAGAAATTGATGGTCAAAGTGCTCCGGAGAAGCGGGAGCGTGACATAACGAAGCATCTGCCATCCGTTCGCACCGTCCAGAGCCGCCGCCTCGCGCACGTCGTCGCTGATATTCTGCAGCCCCGCTATGTACACGACCATGGCATAGCCGAAGTTTGCCCAGATCGCTACGACGATCACAAGCGCCATGCTCAGTCCGTCTTGCCCGAGCAAGGGAGAAGCCTTGTCAAATTTTGCAAGAATGGTCGCGATCGGGCCCGAAACGGGATCAAAAACCAACTGCCAGGTAAAGCCGACGACCGAAACGCCCAAAATCGTGGGCATAAAATACAGTGCGCGGAAAAAAGACCTGCCGCGGAACTTGCGGTTTACGATCAATGCCATGCCCAACGAGAGCGCCTGCTGTATGATCACGACGCCTACGCAAAACACCAGCGTGTTGCGCAGGGAATCCCATACGCTCACTGCCGCATCACGCACCGAAAAAACTTTTACAAAATTTTCAAAGCCGACAAATTCGAACGGCTGCCCGACTCCATGGTAATCGGTAAAACTGATCGCCAGATTGACAACGGCAGGCAGCATCGCCAATACCACTATGCTGATAAGCGCCGGCAGCGTCGCCAGTATGGCAATATACGGATTTACGAGAGGCGTCGTCTTTAATCTGCTCTGTTTGATCCTTTTCAAAACAATTCCACCGTCCCTTTATTTCGTGTGCGAAAGCCCCGTATACTTCTGCCAATCCTCTTTGCCCTGCTCGACTTTGTTTTGCAGCGTATCCGCCACCGTCTGCGGCGTGATGCTTCCCTTCATGAGGCTGGTCACTTCCGACGCCGATACCAGCGGGAAATACCGCGGCATCCTCGAATCGTATGCCTGCACCAATGTATATTTGCTTTCGTCAAATATGCTGTTCACCAGCGCATCGCTCTGCGTGACCGTCTCCTTCACCGAAGGCGTCTTGGCAAAATCCACAAACTTTTGATAAATTTCATCGCGGAAGAAAATTCCCAGATAATTCTGCGCCGCTTGCTGCTTCTTCGAACCGTTGAACACCGAAAGCGTCGTGCCCGTCTTTACCGAAAGATTTTTCTTCCCGTCCGCATTCGTCGGATCGGAAACCGCAGGCAACGCAAACGCGCCTACTTCAAAATCGCCTCTGATCTGCGACTGCACCCACGAACCGTCTATCATCATCGGATATTTCTTGCCCGTTACGGTGTTCCCGACCGAAAAATAGGTCGCGGCATATGTGTAATCCAATCCGTAAATACTGTCGTCCACATATTCCGTGCCGATCGTCTGCATCTTCTCGAATACTTCCAGCCAGTTTTCGTTGTTGAAACGAATGCTTTCATCCGTATCATAATTGACAATATTATCAAAAAAGCCCGGCTGATTGATCTCAATCACGTCCGCTACCACCGAATTCAAAATCGTCATGCTCGGCCACTCCGATTTCCCTCCGAATATGATCGGCGATTCGATAGGCGTCTTATCCAGTACCGGATACCGCGCCGCGTTTGCAAACGTCTGACAAACATTCTGAAATTCTTCCCAAGTCGTCGGAACTTCCAAACCGTACTCTTCAAAAATATCCTTATTATAATAAACTACGTTCGCTACCTGTTCGATCGGGAGTGTCAGAAGCTGCGCATCCCCTCCCGCCGCAGGATCGTAAAAACTGCCCTGCGTCAGATATTCTTCCTTGATATCATCCATGTAATCCCGATGTTCCAACGGCAGCATATAGTTGTTTGTGCCCTGCATCATGTACGTCACTTCGGAAGTGAATACGTCCAGATATCCGCTCTGAATGCGCGAAGTGAATATCGTATTATAATTGTTGGTATCTACCGTCTTATAATCGACAGACTTGATCTCCGGGTTCTCCGCAAGAAAAATTTCATTCACCTCTTCGAATATCTCGTTATATTCCGGCTTAAACGAAAGAACATAAAGCACATCTGACGATGAGCCGCCGCATGCGGCCACAGATAAAAGCATCGACGCTCCCAACACTGCCCCGCACAACAATTTGAAAATCCGTTTCATCTTATCTCCTTATACTCTGCATTTTTTGTCAAGAAAATCCAGCAAATTTTCAAAATCACAGGTCGCAACACAAATGTTTTTGTCCGCCGCTCCGTAATACAGATACAGCGTGCCGTCCACCACAACATTGCCCGTCGGAAATACGCAGCCGTTATAAAAACCGCTCGTCTCGTACTCGTATTCCGGCTCCATCAAAAATTCTTTCGTGCGCGCTATTACTTTTTGAGGATCGTTCAAATCCAGCAGAACGGCACCTACACGGTATGCTCCGTCCGCATTGGCTACCCCGTGATATATAAATAACCAGCCCCGCTCCGTTTTTATGGGAGGACAGCTGCCCCCGATCTTTTTATCTTCCCAATCCTGTTCACCTTGCATCAGCAATGAATAATTGTCCCATTCCATCATGTCGTCCGAAAAGCTGATCCAAATCGCAGGATTTTTATTGGGATATCCTTCCCCGCAACGCTCCATTCCCCTCGAAAGCTTCACCCACTTTCCGTTTACCTTTTCAGGGAAAAGAATCACATCTCGATCATCAAACCGCGAATCGGTGATCCGCCCCAGTTTTTTCCAGTGAATCAAGTCTTTACTGATCGCCAAATTCGTCAAAGATACGTTTTTCCGCAGAAAATACGGTCCGCCTGCGGGAGGATCACCCAAAAACTTCCAGTTCGGTTTCCAGTACTGCCCGGGTGCATATGCGCGCGATGCGTACGTAAGATAGTACCACTCTCCGATCTTGATAAGGCGCGGATCCTCAATGCATCCCGAGTCAAAATTATCAGGAGTGGGTGAAAGTACAGGCTTATCGCTCATCCTTTTAAAATGATACCCGTCATCTGATTCCGCTAAGCCCAAATATATGTAATGCGTTTCGTCTTGCCCCGCCGCTCGATACAGCATTTTAAACTTTTTATCGTCATCATAAATCACGGCAGGATTCAGCACACAAAGGCTTTCCCAGTCATTCACCTCGTTTTTTCAATGCATCCCGAGTCAAAATTATCAG
>CABQND010000040.1 GCA_902465495.1 uncultured Eubacteriales bacterium | reverse complement strand
CACGACGCTCTTCCGATCTAAGTGCTCTGTTGGATTCCGTCTTCTTTTTGCGCATGAACAAAAAAATAATGCACAAACTTGCGGTGTGGAAAAAATAAACAATTCTCAAAAAACTCAAAAAAAGCAAAGCGCGGGCGATAAAAAACAGGCGATTCAATTTTCCGCCGACATCAAAGGCAATTTACAAACGGTCAAAGAACTGCTTCCCGCGGAAGACATATTGATTTATTCCTTCCGCACGCAGGACGGCTGCGAATGTGCGGCTGTCTATGCCGACGGGATCACCGATAAAGAATTGCTCGGACAATTGGCAGCAAAACCGCTGTCTTTATCCCCCGCGCCGAAATCGGCCGAAGAAACGGAAAAACTTCTTCTTTTCCCCGAATCGCGGCAGGCAGGAGATATGCAGGAAGCCGTTTCCGAAATTTTATCGGGTAACCCTGCGCTGTTTATAGACGGCATCGCCGCGGCGATCATTCTCGGGACAAAAAAAGTTGCCTTGCGCGCCGTGACCGAACCGCAGACTGCGATCACCGTCAAAGGTCCGCGCGAAGGATTTATCGAGGATGTCAAGACCAATATGGGACTGGTCCGCCGCAGGCTGAAAACGCCCGATCTGCGCTTTGAAAGTATTGTCGTGGGCAGACGGAGCAAGACGGTCGTCTGCATTGCGTATCTGCACGGGATCGCCGATGAAAAAGTCATCGAAGAGATACGCTGCCGCATTCGCGACATCGACATCGACGGCGTGCCGGACTCTTCTTATATCGGACAGTTCCTCGCCAAGAAGCCCTGCTCGCTGTTCAAACAGGTGGGCACGACGGAAAAGCCGGACATCCTCTGCGCCAAAATGCTGGAAGGACGCATCGGGATTTTGTGTGACGGCTCCCCCATTGCTCTCACCCTGCCTTATATGCTCAGCGAAGACTTCCAGAGCTCCCAGGATTATTTTGTTTCGCCCTACCGCGCAAGCGTCAGCCGCGCCCTGCGTTGGGTCGCCGTTGCCGCAGCGCTCTTTCTGCCCGCGTTTTACGTCGCCGCACAGCTGTTCAAATTGCAGCTTCTGCCTTTCGGGCTTCTTCTCACCGTTTCGGGCGGTATCCGCGACCTTCCCCTTTCGCCAAGTCTTGAAATGTTTCTGCTCCTTCTCATCCTCGAAATTCTCATCGAGGCGAGCGTACGAATGCCGAAGTACGTTGCACTCGCACTGTCCGTCATCGGCGCGCTGGTTCTCGGCGATACTGCCGTAAAAGCGGGACTGGTATCATCCTCTGCAATCATCATCGTCGCTCTGTCGGGAATTTCCGCCTACACCGTACCCGACCTGACCGGCACGCTCTCGGTCGTGCGCATTGCTTACCTTCTGGTTGCGGGCAGTATCGGAACATACGGGATCATTTTGCTGACTGCGCTTATTCTGTATTATCTCGTCACCTCGGACAGCTACGGAACGCCGCTTCTTGCGCCCTTTTCCCCTCTGATCCGCCACGATTTGCGGGATTCTGTCTTCAAAGCAGAAATTTATGCGCTTTCTGAACGTCCCGCTGTGTTTCGCCCGCGCAATAAGCACCGTCTGAAAGTTGAAAACCGCACGTAAGCGCGGTCTCACTTACAAAAAACATTACGCATTTTCTGCGGCACCGCCGCAAAGGAGAAATTTATGGATAAGATCAAATTGCGGCAGATCTGCTTTCTGTTTGCGGGAATGATGCCTCTTACAAAAATGATCGTCTATCCCGCCATGCTCGCCTATCAGGCAAAAAACGACTTACTGTTTGCCGCGCTCGGCAATTTCCTTCTCGAAGGAGCAGTGATTGCGCTTCTTATGCTTCTCGCAAGCCGCACCGATTGTACGTTTTTCGATCTTTTGCAAAACACTTTCGGGAAAATCGCCGCTAAAATTATTTACGGTCTGTTTGCCGCCTTCTTTCTGTTTTCGGCAATCCTTCCCATCCTCGAACAAAAAACGTTCGTTTTGCAGGTTTTTTATGAGAACGTGCCATCATTTTTATCATTTGCGCCCTTTTTTGCGGTCAGCTTTTTTGCGAGCGTAAAGGGCTTTAAAAGCATCGGCAGAGCCGCCGATCTCGCCTTGCCCGTCACCGCACTCAGCCTTGCCGTCATCCTGCTGCTGTCCGTGCCGCAAGCGGAATTTTCGGCGCTTTTGCCGATCGGCGGCACAGGCATCAGAGGAATTTTTTCGGGAAGCCTGTACGGACTGAACTGGTATACCGATTGCCTTTACCCGCTCTTTTTCCTCGGGCATTTCAAGTACGAAAAACATGCCGCCGGAAAAGTAATGCTTTCCTATGCCGCAGGCTCTGCCGTCGTTTTGCTTTTTCTTGCCATATTTTACGGAATTTTTTCGGATATCGCATTGCGCCAGATCAATACCATCGCGCAGATCTCCAAATACACGACCGCATACACGACACTTGGCAGAATCGACCTTTTCTTTATTTTCGCCGCCGCACTCCCGCTCGTCTTTTATCTGTGTGTACCCGCCCAAATGTGCGTTCACTGTATCCGCAAGATCGCTCCCTCTTGCAATCCGATCTTCCCCGCCGCCATCGTCAACGGCGCCATGCTGATCGCCGCGATCTTTCTCAACTATTCCTTTCTTGAAGTGCAGACGCTGTTCACACAAAAATTATGGTGGGTCTTTGCACTGTTTTGTTACGCCATTCCGGTTCTCAGCCTGTTGTTAAAACGCAGCAAAGGAGACTCTCGCCATGAATAAATTTTGGACAAGGGTCTTTATCATCGCCGCCGCGGCGCTCTTTTTGCTCTTTTTCTCCAATGATTTCGGGCTGATCAATATTCAGCAAACCACAATTGTCACCGCCATCGGTATCGACCGCTCCCAAGAAGAGGGAAAAATCGATGTTTCCGCACAGATTGCCGTACCGAACGAGAGCAAAGCGAGCAGTGTACTCGTGCAGGGCACCGAAACAGTCGGCGAAGCCATCGCCGAGTTCAACGGCAAAACGGGCTGGTATCCCACTCTCGTACACTGCCGGCTCGTTCTGCTCGGCGCCGAAGCCGTCTCCGAAGACGTTTTTGCTAACCTCGACTATTTTTTGCGCAGTGAATTTGTGGAAGATTCCTGTCTTGTCGCCGTATGCGAAACAACAGCCGCCGAAACATTGCAGGCAAATTCGCCCGTCGGGGACCTGCCTTCTTCCGCAATCACCAAAGTTTTGTCGTCACAGGCGCAAAAAACAGGTCAGGTAAGTGTGTGCAACCTGCGCGATTTTTCCAAAGGATATTTTTCAGAAAGCGCAAGCGGTTATCTGCCCATTATATCCATCAAAAAAGAAGCGAGCAACGAAGGCGGCAACCAAAGTTCGGGAAGCACTCAAAATACAGGCAGCGACTCGGGAAGCGGTCAAACCGGGGGCGATGCGGGCGCTCAGAAAAAAAATGATTCCGACGTTTTTGACGCCTCAAAAACCGCCCTCTTTTTTCAGGGGAAACAAGTCGCCGAACTCAGTCCCAATGAAACACTCGCTTTTAACCTGGCCGACACAAAGACAGACTTTGCTTACGGCGACGTCGAAGTTTTTGAAAACGGGACAAAAGTAACCTACAATCTAAAAATGAAGATCGAAAAAAAGGCGCAAAAACTGAAATTTGAGGACGGAGTTCCCGTCTTTACTTTCCGCATCCGCGCAAAAGCGCAGATCTCCGACGCCGATAAACCATCCGATATCGTCGACATCGCAAAAACTGCGCTCGTCCCCGCGCATGTTCTGCGCGCCGCCGAAGAAATGTTTCGTGCTCAACTGGAGAGCGCCTTTGAAAAAACACGCGAAAGCGGCTGCGACCTCTTTCAGCTGCAGCAAAAACTCTTTCGGTTTTGCCATTCGCAATACGATTCTCATCGCGAAACATTATTAAAAGATGCGCGCGTGTTTTACGACATCCGCTTTGATACTCTTCGCTGATTTGCTACTATCCTTTTGCAAGAATTTCTGTTGCCTTTCTGCCGATAACAACGATGGGGCGGCGCGTGAAAACGCGCCGCCCCATCGTTTCGACACATATTCACATAATTTTTATAAATTATTCACAATTTTTTTTATTTTTTTTCAATTTTGCCTCTTGACAAATCCAAAAATCATGGTATAATAAAGGTGACCAAAGGGAAAAAATCCAAAACATTTTCCCGCGGTACAACTCAAATTCAGCGGTCAACGCGAATCTGTTCTCTCCCAATACAAAATAATTTGCGTCGGTTCTCTCCGGAAATGTGCACATGGGATATCGATGCAAGGGTAAAGAGAAAGGTGGAAAGGAAATTTCGATCGGGAACAGACAAGCGGAGGCGGAAGACATTCTTCTCACACGTTTGGCTATCGGAAAAGGTTGCCGGAAAAAATCAAGAACGATTCCGTTTCGCGTCCGCAGAAGAGGGAGGTACTGTATGTACAGATCGGATTTGAGAAAACTTGCTTGAATGGAGGGCGGTCCAATGTACGTTTTGACAAAGGGAACGGTAAAATAGGATAACGTTTCGGTATTCGCAGACAGCCGAAGGCGCTGCAGGCGGGAGGCATCTGCTCTGATTATAGGTTATTTTTGAAACGTATGTCTTAACAGTTTCCTGAAAACTGAATATGATCTCTCGCCCGCGGTGCTGTTGCCCCGCGGGCAAATTATCCTGATACAGGGGTGACTCCCCTGCCCGCTTTTTTTGTGGGAATATAGATTGGCATAATTCTTTGCTTGCGGGAACAACTGTTCCCCTTGCCCCGCTTAGCTTACGGGCGGAGGCAGATATATAGTTCATCATCATTTTCCCCCTTATTTTAAAAGACAGGGCGCAGCTTTTGCTGCGCCCTGTCTGACCATATACGTACTTAAAAAAAGCCGCGGAGTGCGCAGAATACTGTGCCCCTCGCGGCTTTTTTTATTTTTTACCGGAACGCGGCATCCGCGTACTTTTGTCGTTTCATTTTTTCTGTTTCTTTGCCGCTTCGATGCCCGCGCGGAACGCGCGCGCGTTGATATCGCATACTGCGGGTTTGCCCACAAACTTCTCGTTCAGACAATTGATGATACTCTGTTCCTTCACTGCGCCTGTCAGCGCGCAAAAAGCACCCGTTGCGACCATGTTTGCCGCACGAATATTGCCTGCTTCCATTGCCAGATCATTTGCCGGGATATCGACCACTGTTACGTCGTCCCGTCCCGCATAAGTATCGGAAACAGAACCATTCACGATGATGATACCGCCGCTTCGCACGCGCGAAGCAAATTTATGAAAACTCGGCGCATTCAGCGCAATTAACACATCCGGAACCGTGCAAAGCGGCGATGCGATGGGCGATTCGGATACGATCACCGAACAATTTGCCGTGCCGCCGCGCATTTCGGGACCATACGCGGGAAGATAAGACACTTCTTTTCCCTCATGCAGACCGCTTTCCGCCAGAAACTTCCCCGCGCTCAGAACACCCTGACCGCCCTGGCCCGCCAATAAAATACGAATCATTCTTTTCCCTCCGATTTATCCCGATACACGCCGAGCGGGAAAGTCTTCGTACATTCTTCGCCCATAAAACGAAGCGCTTCAACGGGGCGCATATGCCAGTTCGTCGGACAGGACACCAACACTTCGATGAAGGTATAGCCGCGCCCCTCCGACTGAAATTTAAGTGCCTTTTTGATCGCACGTTTTGCCGCGAGCACATGCTTGACGTCGTGCGTGGATACTCGCTCGATATAATAAGGCGCGTCCAGTGTCGCCAAAAGCTCGCATACGCGGATAGGATATCCGTTCACTGCGGGATCGCGGCCGTTTTGACAAGTCGTCGCTTTCTGCCCGATCAGCGTGGTCGGTGCCATCTGTCCGCCCGTCATTCCGTAAATACTGTTATTGATAAAAATGATCGTGATATTCTCACCGCGCGCCGCCGCATGCACCGTTTCCGCCATACCGATGGACGCGAGATCGCCGTCGCCCTGATACACGAAGACCGTACGGTCGGGCAGACAACGCTTGATGCCCGTCGCCACCGCGGGAGCACGCCCGTGCGCCGCTTCCTGCATGTCGCAATTAAAATAATCGTACGCAAACACCGCACACCCGACAGGCGCGATGCCGATGCATTTTTCCTGTAAACCCAGCTCCTCGATGCTCTCCGCAACCAGCCTGTGCACAATGCCGTGCGTGCAGCCCGGACAATAATGCAGATGCGCGTCCGTAAGCATTTTCGTCTTTTCAAATACTTTCATGGATATTCTCCTGTTTCAAAAACACGGTCAAGCTTCGCTCTTCGCTTTGCTAAGCGCGTCTTTCGCCGCCTGCACGATCTCCTCTTCTTCGGGAACGTTGCCGCCCGTTCTGCCGTAAAAATACACAGGTTTTTTTCCGTTTACGGCAAGGCGCACATCCTCGACCATCTGTCCAAGCGACAGCTCGACAGACAAAAATGCCTTACAATCCGCTCGCTCCGCATTGGAAGAGAATGCATCGTCCGGGAAAGGATACAACGTGATCGGACGGATACAGCCGGCCTTCACACCCTGCGCGCGCAGCTGATCGACCGCACTCTTGCAAATACGCGCCACCGTACCGTATGCGGTCAGGATTATTTCCGCATCTTCGGTTTTATATTGCTCCGCTTTGCGCTCGTTGGCATAAATCTCGTTATACGTTCTCTGCAATTCGTTGACATGCGGTTCCAGCTGCTCGGGTTTGATGATCAGCGAATTGAGGATACGACGATCTTTCCCGTAATGCCCGCTCGTCGCCCACGGTTTTTCGGGAATATCCGAAAGCGGACGCATCGGCGGAAGTTCGACCGGTTCCATGATCTGTCCGATCATGCCGTCCGCCAAAATCATCGCGGGAACACGATAACGATCGGCAAGATCAAACGCCCGATAGGTAAAATCGCACGCTTCCTGCGCCGATGACGGTGCCAGCACAATGAGATGATAATCGCCGTGCCCGCCCCCTTTGGTCGCCTGAAAATAATCGCCCTGCGCTGGCAAAATGCCGCCTAAACCAGGACCTGCGCGCATGATATTCACAACCACGCACGGAATGCGCGCACAGGCAATATAGGAGATCCCCTCCTGTTTCAGGCTCACCCCCGGACTGGACGAACTCGTCATCGCGCGGATACCCGCACCCGCCGCGCCGTACACCATATTGATCGCCGCGACTTCCGATTCCGCCTGTACAAATACGCCGCCTGCCTGCGGCAATTTCACTGACATATATTCGGGGACTTCGTTCTGCGGCGTGATCGGATACCCGAAAAACGCGCGGCATCCGTTGCGCATAGCGCCTTCGCAGATCGCCTCTGTCCCGTGCAATAAAATTTTCGACATATAAAATCTCCTTCACGCAAAATCTTTCAAAAGAGATAAAACTTGCTTCTTATTTTTCAACTTCGATCGCACAGTCCGGACACATGATCGCACAAAATGCACATCCGATACAGTTTTGCGGATTACGCACTTCCGCTACAAAGTATCCGTTTGCGTTCATGCGGTGCTCGCTCAGCGAAATCACCTTTTTCGGGCAAGCGTTCGCACAAAGACCGCAGCCTTTGCATATATTTTCGTCAATGGTGATGGATGCCATGTTCCTTCCTCCCTGCTCTCCCAATAAAAAAGACTGCTGTATACAGCCGCCGTTCTGCCCGTTATCCGGGCGCCTGTTGTTTATTATATCATATTTCCGTCCAAAACGCAATTCATTGTTTCGCCAATCCTTTAACAATTCCTGCCGTTATGAAAAAAATCGTTTCCTTTTTCGTCTTTTTCCGGAAAATATTGCAAAAGAGAGTGCGTGTGCGCGCGTACGCACGCAAAAACGATTGCAAATTTTCCTGCAAGGGTGTATCATGGAAAAGCAATGGGTTTTAAAACAAAGATCAAAAAATCAAGATTTATATTGAGCTGTATCTTTTTGACAGGTTATGCAGCTTATACGGTGTACGCTCTGTACTATTATCTGACGTTTACCAATGCTTTGGGCATCTTGCTCCTTTGTCTGATCGGGGTAGCGCTCCTTCTGTCTTCCGTAGTTACCTTTCTAAGCTATCGCATCAACCTCAAAGACGCGCCCCGCCCCAAGCTGCACCGTTTCATCAAAGTCGCCAAGTATTCCATTCAGTTGCTTTGTTCGGCGATCTCTCTCGGTTTTATCCTGTCTGCCGTACAAACCGCCAACGTCTTTTCACTGGTCATGGTCTGCATCTCCATCCCTTTCCTGCTTTGGAGCATTTTCGTCAACCTGATCGTTGAATACGTCGAACACAAATTTGCGAACGGATTCGGTAAAAAATATTATGTGCCCCAACCCGCGTGCGACGATGACGGCAAAGAAATCGACATGCACAAGCTCATTGAAAGCGTCGATTCCACACACATAAATGCACCCCGCAAAACGGTGCGCGAACGCCGAAATTCCCATAAATAAATATTTCAGCACAAAAGGACGGAGAGGCAACAAGTCGCTCCGTCCTTCTTTCATGTCTCATTGCCGCGCATTCAATCGCGACGCAACAGGTCTTCAAATAATTTTATATTTTCCATAGAAAGCGGATATTGGCCCGCCTCGACCGCGCGTACAAGTTGCACCGTGCGCGCATTGAATGGAGCAAAAAACCCGCAACGTTCCGCCCATTTCACAACCGCTCCGTTGATAAAATCAATTTCGCAAGGTACGCCGCGGCGGATATCGCGGAGCATCCCCGAAATCAGTCTCGCATGTTTTTTCATCGCAATCGGAATGAGCAAAAAAGAACGCGCTCTACCCAATCTGCCGCGATAGCCCAAAAGTTTATCGATCCTGTGTCCCTGTAACGGTGCAATTTGGACCTTTGATGCCCGTGCAACCTCGATCCCCTCCTGCAAAATGCACTGCGCAATGCGGCGGGAACTTTTATTGCGTGCAATTTCCCCAAAAGTTGCGCCCGTAAGCGCCGAAAGCCCGGAAAAAGCGCTGTTGATCAAAAGCTTAGCCCAACGTGCCCCCATGAGATCGGATTCAACACGGACTGTACCCATCTTTTCAAGCAGGCTTTTTGTTTCTTCAAGACGGTTGCCCTTCCCGTATGCCCCCAACGAAAAGGTAAGCGCTTCCGGATCGGAAGTAAGCTCGCACACGCCCGGGCGAAGATAGGTCGCGCCCCAAGCAACGGCACAGCCAAGCGTACGCTCTGCCCCGATGATCTTTGCGATTTCCGGTTCAGGCAAGCCGTTTTGACAAGTGCAAAGCGCACCGTCTTCTGCAAGATGCGGCAAAAGTTCTTTCACTATTTCCGCGTTATGCCTCTGTTTGGTCATCAAAATGATCACATCGTACGATCCCTGCATTTCCTCCGGCGTAAATGCATTCACGCGCTGAACAAACGGCGACATGCCCGTGATCTGCGCACCGTGTTCACGCATCGCCGCTACGTGTTCGGCATTTCGCGTAAAAAGATCGACCGTCTCACCCGCACGCGCTATATGGGCGCCCAAAACCGTCCCCATCGCGCCCGCTCCGAAAATCGCATATCGCATAGTCGCTCCTCCTTTTCTGTCATTATAACAATCCCGATCAAAATTGTAAAGACTTTGCCGCCTTGCGGCGCAAAATCAAAAAAACGTATTTTGTTAAAAGTTATAAAAATTATTTTTTTCTTTCCGCTTACATAAGAAAGGTATTGTTTGGCACATACTGTGAACAGAACCTTTCCGCATAAAGCAAAAATAACAAAATTTGTAATTTTTTTGAAAGACTTGAACACTTTATCATTTTTAGCACAGGAACGAAACAAACGTATACGTGTTTTAAGAACACAGTGCTTTGCACAAAACACCTTTTTTTTCACTATAATAATAGAAAAAATTTTTTAATTTGTGCTTTAATGATGAAAACGAGCCCTCTTTCCTTGAAAATGCGCTGTATTTTTTGTGTAAATTCCAAAAAAGCGACAAATTTATTTGCATGTTCCTATTGAATATGTTATAATGCACCTTGTAGCAATAGGAATATTTACATTTCACATGGCAGTATGTGAAATACGATCACACGAAGGTAAGAAAGAGGAATTGTCTATGAACAGAGCTTATTTGAAATTCAAATATGCGTTCGGGTTTTTATTGGCACTGATCGGCGTGATCGCGCTTTCACCTCTTATGGCGGCAGTTGCGATCGCGATCAAGGCAGAAGACGGCGGAACAGTGATTTTTAAACAAAGAAGGACAGGAGCGGGCGGAAAAAAATTCAATTGTTATAAATTTCGCTCCATGAAAAGCACACAGGTCAGTTTCGACAAAGATCACCCCGTCATTCAAGACAACAACACGAACGTCACAAAAGTCGGTAAAATAATTCGCAAATTTAAAATCGATGAACTTCCCCAGCTGTTTAACGTGCTCAAAGGCGACATGTGCTTCATCGCACCCCGCCCCCTGCTGCCCGTCTATGACAGCGATTACGAAGATTGGGAACTCGTCAAATTTGAAATGCGTCCCGGCCTTACAGGGCTCGGCCAGGTGTACGGAAACGGATATCTCGATATGAAAGACCGCAAGTACTATGATGTGTACTACACCATGCACGCGTCGCCTTGGCTGGATTTAAAAATTTTGGTCAAAACCATCGGTGTCGTTATTTTGGGAGAGGAACGTTTCCTCCGTCCCGTTTCCGAACAGGAATACCGTCACCTCAAACGCGAAGTGAAGCGCCACTATACGGTACAGCCCGAAACGGCTGCCGAGCTTCACCCTTCTACCCTTTCATAAAACATGGGTACTGTGCAACCGTCGCTCACAAAAGACGGCCGAATCAAAGTTATGCAGATCGTGGGAAACGCACGCCTGGGCGGCGTCGTTTCCTGCGTTTTGAATTACTATTCGCATATGGATCGGAGCCGTTATCGCTTCGATTTTATCACATATGGACCTTCGCCGCTGGAAGAAAAACTGCGCGAAATCGATGCCGAGTCGCGCGTGTTTACAGTTCCGCCATTTGACGGAACATCTTGTCTGAGCGCCATGCGCGCCCTGAAAGGCATTTTGCGCGAAGGAAAATATTCGATCGTGCATTCGCATCTGACAACGCTTTCGGCATTTGCGCTTCGCGCGGCAAAAAGTGCGGGTACCCCCGTGCGCATCTGTCATGCGCACAGTACCTTCGACAAAAATTCTGACCATTACGCCGTAAAAGCGATTTTGCGGCCGTTTGCCGCTAAATGCGCGACTCATCGCATGGCCTGCGGAGAGCTTGCCGCACAGAATTTATACAGAAAACAAGCAAGCAACGCATTTATTTTGCGCAACGCGATCGATTTGGACACGTATTCGTTTGATCCGCAAGCGCGCAAAAAAATCAATCTTTCCGGGCGCGTTCTTCTGTTTGCAGGGCGCTTTGCGCCGCAGAAAAATTTATTTTTCCTGCTTGAAGCCTTTGCGCGCGCGCGAAAGAAATATCCCGCCATCCCCTTCACTCTTGCGATGGTCGGAGACGGAGCACAAAAGCAAGAGCTTATTTCAAAAGCGAATTCGCTGGGTTTGGCAGAAAGCGTACACTGGGTTGAGCCTTGTCGTTTGACGCCCTGGTACAGCGCCGCTGACTTGTTTTGCCTGCCTTCGCTGTATGAAGGGTTTCCCGTCGTCGGAATCGAAGCACAGGCATGCGATCTTCCCTGTTTGTTTTCGGACAAGATCACCCGCGAAGCGGATATTTGCAAAAATAACGCGTTTCTGCCCCTCGACATCGAAGTTTGGGCGGACGCCATGGCCAAGGATCTTCCGCGCGTGACAAATGCGCACGATATCCTGCGCGGCGCAGGTTACGATATCCGCCTCGAAGCGGACAACCTTGCCGCCTTTTACGACAAAGCGCTCGCGTCGCGGCGCTGACCAATCACTGACACGCGGTTATAAGCCGACCGGAAAAATATGCCCCTCGCCGACAAAGCGAAAGGCAAATAATTACGGAGATTCGGAATGGAGAGAGAAAAAAGGTCGAAATCTTTGGCGCAGCAAGGGTATTTGCTGACTCTGCTCGTTCGAAGAAATATTAAAAATCAATATTACCGTTCCTTTATCGGTATTCTTTGGACGGTACTCAACCCGCTGCTCAACATGGCAGTCATGGCATTCGTGTTCTCCTCCATTTTCGGGGCAGGCATCACCAACGGGCTGGATTACCCCCTCTATATCCTTTCGGGCAACATCATTTTCAATATCATGCGCACCTCGACGACAGGATCGCTGCCTTGTCTCGTGCAACAGCAGGATATGCTCCAAAAAACCAAAGTATCCATCGGCTTGTTCCCTACGGCGAACGTCTTGTCTTCGATGGTGACTTTCGGTTTTTCCTTCATTGCGCTTCTCATTGTCGCGCTGTTCCGCTTTGCTGTCGGTAAGTACGTGTTCAGCTGGCATATCGTTATGCTCCTCGCACTTCTTCCCGCAGTCATGCTCTTCTCGCTCGGGCTTTCCTATTTTCTCAGCGCACTGTACGTATTCTTCCGCGATATCGAACACATCTATTCGGTTATCCTCACCCTTTGGACATATCTCACACCGCTGTTTTATACCATCGACGTGCTCGGAAACCCGACCGTTACGCGGTTCATGTCCTTTAACCCCATGTATCACTACGTCACCTATTTCCGCGATATCCTGACCGGCATCGTGCCTTCGGCGTGGGAACATCTCGTTTGTTATGCGTTCGGGATCGTAGCTTTTGTGATCGGCTATCTGTTCATGTGCATCGTCCGCAACAAGATCGCGGCTAAACTGTGAGGAGTCTATGAAAAAAGAAAAAATTCCCGCGGACGGTTGCCTGCTCGAAGTCAATAACGTCACCATGAAATTCACCAAATATGAAGTGGGCGTCGATTCACTCAAAGAATTGGTGGTGCGCGCTTTCAAAGGCGATCTCAAACGCGAAAAATTTGTATGCCTGAAAAATATCAATTTTAAAATTTATAAAGGCGAAGCCGTCGCGCTGATCGGCCGCAACGGTGTGGGAAAAAGTACGCTTTTAAAAATCGTTTCCGGCATTTTAAAACCCACTTCGGGTTACGCGCAAAGCTACGGAAGAATTTCTCCCCTTTTGCAGTTGGGCGCGGGCTTTGACGGAAACGCCACGGGTATGGAAAACATCTATCTCAATGCCGCGATCATGGGCTATACCAAAAAAGAGATCGATGCAAAATTACAGGATATACTCGACTTCGCGGAGTTGGGCGATTTCATCTATTCCCCCGTTAAAACGTACTCTTCGGGTATGCTTGCGCGGCTCGGCTTTTCGATCGCCATCAATATGGATGCGGAGATCATGCTCATCGACGAAATCCTCGCCGTGGGCGATATGGCGTTCCAGAAAAAATGCTACGACAAACTGACGGAACTCAAAGCAAAGGGACTTACCTTCCTCATCGTTTCGCACAGCGATTCGGTACGCGATCTCTGCGAGCGTGCTATTTGGATCGAGCGCGGAAGAATGGTTGCGGACGGGCCTTCAGCCGAAATTTTCAACCGATATACCGAAGTAATGATGAACCCTGAAAAACAACATTGATCTTTTGCGCCGCACTTTTTGTGCGGCGCTTTTTACAAATACCGCATCATGCAAACAAACAGCCCCGCACCAAAGGCGCGGGGCTGTAATTTTTCACAAAAACGCATATTCGGGCAAAAAAGCCTCTCATGCAAATGAAAACCGCCGTTTTTGCGAAACTAAACTGCAAGCAGTTTTACTTTTCGTAAACACTGCGCTTTAAAATGCCGATATACGGCAAGTTGCGGTAACGTTCGGCGTAGTCGAGACCGAACCCGACAACAAATTCGTCGGCACAGTCGAAGCCCTTATAATCCGCTTCGATGGGCACGACGCGGCGGCTGTATTTATCTAAAAGCGCACAGATCTTGACCGATTCCGGCTTGCGCGAATAGAGCATGCGTTTCAGATACGAAAGCGTATACCCGGAGTCAATGATGTCCTCCACGATAATGACGTGCCTGCCTTCGATCTTGCGGTCAAGGTCCTTGATCAGTTTAACTTCGCCGGACGATTTTGCACCCGCGCCGTACGAAGAGATCGCCATAAAATCCATTTCGAGAGGAATAGTCATCGCGCGAAGCAGATCGGCATAAAACATGACGCTCCCCTTTAAAATCCCGACCATGAGCGGGTTTTTGCCCGCATATTCGCGATCGAGCTGTTCCGCGAGCTCAGCGATGCGCCCCGCGATCTGTTCTTTGGAAAACATGATGTTCTCTACGTCCTGATGCATTTGTCCGATTCTCCTTTTTTCGTCAGTATAATTGTATAAATATTTTTTCCGTCCGCAACGTTTGCGCCGATGCCGAAACGGATTTTGACTTTTTCGGAAATTTCTACACCGCACACGGCAAACACTTCACCGCCGCAAGCGATCACAGGCAAAAGGTCTCGCTCCCTGCGCGGGATCTTTTTATCGATGAGAAATTCTTTGAGTTTTTTCGTCCCGCCGCCGAATTTTTCAAACACGTCGCCCTTTTTACGCAATCGCAAAACACAATTCACGGGAAGCGCCGACGCATCCAGCACGAGCGTCCGATACCCTGCGCCGTCGCCGCGGCCGAGCGATCCGCCATGCATGATCCGTACGCTGTATTTGCCGAAATCGTATTCCCCTGCGCCGAACGGATATTCCTGCGCCTCGATGCTGCGATATCTGTACAGTACGATCCTTCCGTAATCGCGCACCGCACGAAGGGATGAAGGAAGTTCGATGGTTTTGCCGTTTTCCCCGCTCCGCAACGCATCAATGTCCTCTAAATTCGCGCGGCTGTAATCCCTATCCACACCAAAATGTTGCAGTGCAAGGACACATGCCCGGTAAAACAGCGGCGCAGGCGCGTCTTCGATGATGCGGCATTCTTCCCCTTTTTCAAGAATGCCTTGCGCCAGCGAGTACAAAAAATCATCGTCTTCGCGCGCCGCACGGGAAAAATCGTACAACCGCTCTTCTGCGCGCGGAAATTTTTCTTTTACGGGCGGCAATACCTTTTTCCTTATAAAATTTCGGGAATATTTTGTATTGCCGTTGCTCTCGTCCTCCCGCCATTTCAGACGGTTTTCTCGCAAATATTCTTCAATCTCCGCCTTGCCGACGCAGAGAAAGGGACGAACGATTCCCTTTCCGTACAGCGGCGGAACATTCTTTTTTTCAGGTAAATACCGACTTACCAATTCGTCGGCAGGCAGATAGGTACGGATTCCGCCCGCGCCCGTAAGCGCAGCCCCGCGGAACAAATTCAATAATACGCTCTCTGCGTTATCGCCCGCATGATGCGCCGTCGCAATCAGATCGGTGCGATCTTCGGCAAGCATCGCCGCAAAGATCGCGTAGCGGCATCGCCGCGCGGCTTCCTCTTCACCGATTCCCCACTTTTTCGCCCGTGCGGGTACGTCTTCCGAAAAACAGGACAACGGCACCTTTTCGCGCGCGCAAAGCTCCTTGACAAACGCCGTGTCCGCAACCGATGCTGCGCCGCGGATCCCATGTTCGACATTGAGCGCAGTCAGCACGATCCCGTGTTTTGCCGCATTTTTTTTAAAATAATGAAAGAGCGCGACCGAGTCGCCGCCGCCCGAAAGGGCAATGCAGACGCGCCTGCCGCGATATGGAGTAAGATCGATGCAAATGCTCATGCCAACAGTATAATACAAAACTGAAAAGATTGCAATCGATTGAATGAAAATTGCGATCAATCCGCCTTCGGCAACAGCGGAAGCGCACTTTTTTGAAATACCCGTTGCATTGAGCGGGAAGCGACTCCCTCGCGGTAACGCTGATCATAGACCGAACGGTTGAAATTGAACAAATACGCTGCCGTACAGACGATTGCGGCGTGCGGCAAAAGAGCTCCGCCAAACAATTCGACGCATAAAAACACGGGTGCAAAGAGTGTGTTTGTCGCCGCGCCGAACACGGCGGCATATCCGAGGCACGCAGCAAAAACGGGAGGAAGGCCGAGCGCTTCCCCCTGCACCAGTCCCAGACACGTTCCTGCCGCAAAAAAAGTTGTCACTTCTCCGCCCAAAAAACCTACGGCAAGCGTCACTGCCGTAAACAGTATTTTTACAATGAAATCGAAGGAATAAATTTTTTCACCGGATACGGCCATCTCAATCAGATTTGTACCCAATCCGGAATACCTGCCGTCCGCGAGATATAAAAGGCAAGCGAGCATTACGCCTGCCACCCCTACGCGAACATACGCATTTTTGACTGCCGTGCGAAAAAAACAACCGGCGCCTTTACGGATCATACAAAATGCAAAGCCGGTCAAACCGAACGCAGCGCCGAGCAAAATAAGTTTTGCAAACACCGCCAGCGTGAGCGAAGGCGCATCGCCCGCGACAATCAACGTGTGCGAAAGCCCGCAAAGAGAGGCTGTGTACCAAGCGGTAAACGACGACACGGCGGATGCGACAAGAGCGCGCAAGTGTAAACCTCCGACGATCGTCACTTCCAACGAGAAAAACAACGCGCACACGGGCGTCGAGAACAGCGCAGAAAAACCTGCCGCCATACCCGAGACAATCAGAATTCTTTCCGCACCGCGTAAGGGGATATTCCTGCCAATACCGCTGCCAAGCGCCGCACCGATCTGGATCGCCGCCCCTTCGCGCCCGACACTTGCACAGAAAAGATGTGCGCTCCACGTTCCGGCAAACTGAAAAACAACGTTGCGCAACGGAAACCCTTTTGTTTCGCCGCGGCTTGCACGAAATGCCGCAGCCATTCCGATATTGCCCTTGCCCCATTTTTTGAGCATCGCTACCGTCAAGATACCCACAACAGGCATAAACCAAACATATAAAGAAAAATGCGAAGCGCCGAGCGCAGAAAAATATTCCACGCCCATACCGAAAATTCCCACAACCGCGCCGACAGCCAATCCGACAATCAGACCGAACGCCGCATAAAGCAATTGTTCCGCAACACTTCCCCATACGTTGCTTGCAATTTTCAGCATGAAAACACCTCCTATTTTCCTTCCTTGTATTGTAAACGATTCGCCGCCGAAATGCAAGCTGTTCGCATACAGCGCACAGTTTTTTTCGCAATCGACGTATTTTTTGAAAAGTTCATTGCATACCTTCCGATTTTGTGATATAATCTTTGAAAAGACTTTTGGAGGACTTTTTCATGTTTCGCCTGATCCCGCCTCTCAAAGATTATATCTGGGGCGGCTATAAACTCAAAACTATGTTCGGCCGAGACAACGGCGGCAAAAAAATCAGCGAAAGCTGGGAAGTTTCGGTTCATCCCGACGGACTCAGCCGCATCGAAGGCGACGGAACCTTAGCACAATTTCTGCAAGAAAACCCCACTGCTGTCGATACCGAAGGAAACGCGTTTCCCGTGCTCGTCAAATTTATAGACGCCGCACAAAATCTCTCCGTCCAGGTACACCCCGACGATGACTATGCGCGTCAATACGAAAACGACAACGGCAAAACCGAAATGTGGTATGTTGTTCACGCCGACGACGGCGCAGGCATCCTCTGCGGACTTCGCAAAGATACCACCAAGGAAGAATTTGCCGCAAAAGTCGCCGACGGAACGGTAGAAGATCTGCTCAATTTTATTCCCGTCAAAGAAGGCGACTGTTTCCTCATCCGCGCAGGAACAGTACACGCCATCGGCGCCGGCTGCGTGATCTGCGAAGTTCAGCAGAGCAGTAACGTGACCTACCGCGTTTACGATTATAACCGCTTGGGCGCTGACGGTAAACCGCGTCAGCTGCATCTGGAAAAAGCACTCGACGTCATCAATTTTTCGCAGTTCCATGACACTACAAACAGCGGGCCTTTCCAAAAAGTTGCGGGCGGCTCCATCCGTTTGCTCACAAAGTGCGATTATTTTTGTTGCCGCGAACTTCTCCTTGAAGGAGAAGTCTCCGCAAAGAACGATACATCTTTTACCGCCGCAACCGTGCTCTCGGGCGAAGGATGTGCGGACGGAAAACCGTTCCGAGCCGGTGACAGCTTCTTTATTCCACGCGGCGAAAAATTTACGCTGCAAGGAAATGCTAAAATCTTATTGACCGAAAAACCATAAAAAAATAAGCGGAAAAAAGGGTGATACTATGAATTATTTTGCAGGAATCGATTTGGGCGGTACGTTCATCAAGGGCGGTATCGTCGACGAAAACGGAACCATCCTGATCAAAGACCAGGTACCTACGGGACGCGAACGTCCCTTTGCGGACATCGCCGCGGATATGGCTGCTCTCATACTTGATTTAGCCAAACGCGCCAATATCGCCGTTTCCGATCTGAAAGCGGCGGGCATCGGATCGCCCGGGACCGTCGACAGCAAGCGCGGCGTGATTATCTATACCAATAACCTCGATTGGAAAAAAGTACCGCTTGCAGACGAAGTTAAAAAACACCTCGGTGTTCCCGTATTTGTGACGAACGACGCGAACGCCGCTGCTGTCGGCGAAAGCTTCGCCGGCGCCGCGAAAAAATACCCTTCCAGCATCTTTGTGACCCTCGGCACGGGTGTAGGCGGCGGCATCGTCATTGACGACGTGCTTTTTGAAGGCAATCGCTCGGCAGGCGCCGAGATCGGCCATACCGTCATCCGCGTGGGCGGCGAAAAATGCACCTGCGGCAGAAAAGGCTGTTTTGAAGCGTATGCTTCCGCAACGGCGCTCATCCGCCAGACCAAGCGCGCCATGGAAAAGGACCGCGAAAGCGCGCTTTGGAAAATCTGTCCCGATATCGAAAAAGTCAACGGCAAAACAGCCTTTGACGGTGCCGCCGCAGGCGACAAAACCGCGGAAAAAGTGGTAAAAAATTACATAACCTACCTCGCGGAAGGCATCGCGAACCTCGCCAATATCTTCCGTCCCAACGCCATCGTTTTGGGCGGCGGCGTTTGCGCACAGGGCGATACCCTGCTTATTCCCCTGCGTAAAAAAGTCAATCGTCTGCTCTACGGCGGTACAAAATACGCGCCTGTCGAACTGCTGATTGCAAGCCTCGGCAACGACGCCGGTTTGGTCGGAGCCGCACACTTCGCACAACAGCACATCTGAAACAGAATATCAAAACGGCGAAATTATCGCGCAAGCCCGTTTTTGTTTTCAAACCGTCTGTTCCGCATCCGAAGTCAAAGGCGCAAAGCGCGCGCCCACGTATGTCGCGAGATCGGCGGGCGAAAGTTTCATTTGCCTGCCAACGCGACCTGCACTGACAAAGATTTGCGAAAAATTCTGCGCACTCTCGTCAATAAAAGTGCGAAATCGCTTTTTCATGCCGATCGGAGAACATCCGCCGTGAATGTATCCTGTCAAAGGCTCCAATTCCTTTTGCTTGATCATCGCCACCGACTTCGCTCCCGCCGCTTTCGCCGCACGCTTTAAATCCAGCGTCGCGCAAACAGGCACACAGAAAACGGCATGTTCCCCTTTGTCCGTCACCGTCACCAGCGTTTTAAACACCGCATGCGCGTCCTCCCCGAGCTGCGCCGCCACGAGTTCCCCGTCCGTGATCTCGGGCGGATACGAAAAACTTTCGTACACGATCTTTTTTGCGTCCAAAAGGCGCATTGCATTTGTTTTATCCTTGTCCACCGCTCTCGCTCTCCGATGCTTTTTTCTGTAATTATAGCACCCGCCGCCAAAAATTACAACGCTTTTTCCGTGCCGCGCATAAATTATTGACTTTGCGCGGCCTTCGTGCTATGATACTGCCCGAATTCACTCACCGAGGCATATCATGAAAGCCATCGATTTGGGCAACAGCCGCGTGCTGTCCACCGTCCTTAAACTGGTCATTCCCGCCATGATCGCACAATTTATCAACGTGCTGCATTCCATCGTCGATCGCATCTACGTCGGGAACATCGAGGGCATCGGCGATACGGCGCTCGCCGCCGTCGGCGGCTGCGCGCCGCTCACCACGTTTATTTCTTCGTTTGCCTTCCTCATAGGCACGGGTGGAGCCCCCTTGTTTGCAATGGCGCTCGGTGAAAAAAAGGAAGACTCCGCGCAGAAGATACTCACGAATGCCCTGTATGCATTCATCGCCGTCGCCGTCATCGTCACCGCGCTCACCTTTGCTTTTGCCAAACCCCTGCTCATGACATTCGGCGCCAGCGAAACCACCTACCCTTTCAGATACTGCAGGTATACTAAACAGCGAAAAACCGCCGATATACGGATACCGACGGTATACATTAGCGTTACAACTCAAATTTGCCGCACGGGAGATAAGGGCGGATCGCCAAGCGGTTCAGCGGCGAACGCCCGTTCCCGTGCGCTTTTGAGTTTCGCCTTATTCCGTTGTTGTTATGGCGGGTGCTTGAACGG
>CABQND010000039.1 GCA_902465495.1 uncultured Eubacteriales bacterium | reverse complement strand
GCGCCTGCGCCGAATGCGCAGGCGCGGTTATTATCAGTCTTTTTGATCTTGCAAAGCGTCGTAGCCCGATTCGCCCGTACGCACACGCACAACATCTTCCACATCGTAAACGAAGATTTTTCCGTCTCCGATATGTCCCGTGTACAGCGCTTTGCGCGCCGTTTCGATCACTTCGCTGACAGGCACCTTGCTGACAACGACTTCCACTTTTACTTTGGGCAGAAGGTCCATATCCACCTTGACGCCGCGGTAATATTCACCTGCACCTTTTTGCACGCCGCATCCGAGCACCTGCGTCACGGTAAGCCCCGTCACGCCGATTTCTCCGAGAGCCTTTTTGAGCTCCTCGAACTTGGACTGTTTGGTGAGTATGACGACCTTAGAAAGTTTCGCCCCGGTTTCACTGCTTTCCTGTAAAGCAGGAGCCGCCGTATCGACCACCGTGACGCCGGCGGGTTCGTCCGTAGCATCGAAAGAAACCCCATCCGGATCAAGCATTTCCGCCGCCAGAGGCACAGCCGCAAAGTCTGCATATGCGCTGGGAAGCCCGTGTTCGTGTTTGTCAAGGCCTTCGATCTCTTCCACCTTAGAAGCACGGAGCCCCACGGTATGTTTGAGGATCTGGAAGAGAGCGATCATGCATACGATCGTCCATGCCGAAATAGCAACAACACCGATAAGCTGTACGATCAGCTGCGTGAAATTTCCCGTATAGAACAAGCCAGTGCTTGTCGAGAACAGTCCGCAGGCAAGGGTGCCCCACAGCCCGTTTGCTCCGTGTACCGCGATCGCGCCGACAGGGTCGTCAACATGGAATTTTTTATCGACCACTTCGACCACGACGTCCACGAGAATGCCTGCCACCACACCGATGAAGAATGCGCCGATCACGTCCACTTCCGCGCAGCCTGCCGTGATCGCGACCAACCCCGCAAGAGAGCCGTTCAGCGTCATGGAAACGTCCGGTTTTTTGTTTTTGATCCAAGTAAAGATCATCGTCGCACAGGTCGCAGCCGCCGTTGCAACGGTGGTCGTGACGAGGATCTGCGCCGTCTGATCCACACTCGCCGCCGCGGCGCCGTTGAATCCGTACCAGCAGAACCAAAGAATGAACACGCCGAGCGCACCGATGGTCAAGTTATGTCCGGGGATCGCGCGGACAAATTTCACTTCCCGGCGTACCAGCGTCGGCCTGCCGTCCTTATCGAGATATTTGCCCCAGCGCGGTCCGAGAATGAGCGCACCGATAAAAGAAGAGATACCGCCCACCATGTGAATGAGCGAAGAGCCTGCAAAGTCTATGTATTCCACGCCGCCAAAATAGCCTTCCGTTCCGAACAGAGGCACCGCCGTGCTCAGCCAGCCGCCGCCCCAAGCCCAATGCGCTTCGATGGGATACACAACTGCACTGATCACAAGCGAATAAATGCAGTACGAAAGAAATTTCGTGCGTTCCGCCATCGCACCAGAAACGATCGTTGCCGTTGTGGCACAGAATACGAGGTTGAAAAAGAAGTTCGACGCAACGCCCGGGTCGGTAAAGTTTGTGATGATGTCCAGATTCGGTATACCGATCAGCCCAAACAGAGCATCCTCCCCCAACAACAGACCGGCACCGAGCAATACAAATACCACCGTGCCGATACAAAAATCCATCAAGTTTTTCATGATGATGTTTCCCGCGTTCTTCGCACGCGTGAAACCCGTTTCGACCATCGCAAATCCTGCCTGCATAAACCAGACTAGAATCGCTCCGATCAGAAACCATATTCCGGTCACACCGAATATGCCTTCCATATTCTACCTCCTATATGATAAAATGTAATATTTTGTACACCAAAAAAGGCGCTGCAAGAAAAAACAGGCTGTTTGCGGAAGATTTTTCTTCCGCCTCTGCGGGAAATTCCCGCAGAGGCGAAGCGCAGAAACAATGTTCTGCGACTTCGCGGATGCCGTTATTTTGCGCGCCTTTGCGTAGTTTTTTGATTTGCCGCGGTAAAAGCGGAAGGCTTTTACACGCTGAACAGAATATCGCCGTACGTGGGGAACGGCCAGTATTTTTTCGCTGTGTTCATCTCCATCTCATCTGCGTAAGCACGCATCTCCTGCATGACGGGAATGATCTTATCCGCGAAGAACTTAGCCGCCTTTGCGGGATTCTCGTATGTCTTGGCTTCAATGAGCAGTTTTTCGATCTCGCCGGTCTTGGCGTACATTGCTCCGTTCGCCGCAGAGAGCTTGGAGATGAGGGACTCTTCGACGGAAACATCGAGGTTTGCACTCACAGCCTTTTTGCCCTGCACGGTCGCACACAGATCGCAAATGTAAGCATTCACTGCGGGATAGATGTCCTTCTTGCCCATTTCGATCATGGTCAAAGCCTCGATCGTAAGCACCTTGCAGTAGTTTTCGAGCATGATGTCCATACGGGAAGTGACTTCACGTTCGGTGAACACTTCATTGCGCTGAAACAACTCGATATTTTTCTTGTCCGCAAAATGCGAGAGCGCTTCTGCACTGTTGCGCAAGTTCAAAAGTCCGCGCTTTTTCGCCTCTTTCGCCCACTCTTCGGTATAGTTGTTGCCGTTAAAGATGATGCGCTTATGCTCTTTGATCGTCTTGACGACCACATCATGGAGGGCGGCATTAAAATCTTTTGCGCCTTCCAGTTCGTCCGCAAACTGTCTGAGTTCGTCGGCGACGATCGTATTGACGATAATGTTCGGTCCGGCGATCGAGAATGTAGAACCGAGCATACGGAACTCAAACTTATTGCCCGTAAATGCAAACGGCGAGGTACGGTTGCGGTCGGTCGTATCCTTGGGAAGATCGGGCAGCGTATCGACGCCCAGCTTCATGACCTGTTTGCCCTTTCCGTTATACTTGACTTCGTGTTCGAGCGCATCGATAACGCCCGCAAGCTCTTCACCGATGTACATGGATACGATCGCAGGAGGCGCTTCGTTTGCACCAAGACGGTGATCGTTGCCCGCGCTCGCGACGGACAGGCGCAAAAGATCCTGGTATTCATCCACAGCTTTGACGACTGCCATGAAAAAGAGCATAAACTGTCCGTTTTCGGCGGGCGTGGAACCGGGATCGAGCAGGTTGATGCCCGTATCCGTGCTCATGGACCAGTTGTTGTGCTTGCCCGAGCCGTTCACGCCTGCAAACGGTTTTTCATGCAGCAGGCAGTACAGACCATGTTTTGCGGCAACCTTCTTCATCGTTTCCATGATGAGCTGGTTCTGATCGCTCGCCACGTTGGTAATGGTGAAGATCGGCGCAAGCTCGTGCTGTGCGGGCGCCACTTCATTGTGTTTGGTTTTGGCGAGAATGCCCAATTTCCAAAGCTCAATGTCCAGATCGTGCATGAAATCGCTGACGCGCTTTTTGATCGGCCCGAAATAATGATCTTCAAGCTCTTGCCCCTTGGGGGATTTTGCGCCGAACAGCGTTCTGCCGGAGAACACGAGGTCCTTGCGCGCATCGTACATCTTGCGATCGATCAGGAAATATTCCTGTTCCGCGCCGACGGTCGGATAGACGCGCTTTGCCGTGGTATTGCCAAACAACCGCAAAATACGCAGCGCCTGTTTGTTGAGCGCACGCATACTTTTCAGAAGAGGCGTTTTTTTGTCTAAAACTTCTCCGCTATACGAGAAAAATGTAGTCGGGATACAGAGGGTACCGTCCTTGATGAAAGCAAACGAAGTCGGATCCCATGCGGTATAGCCGCGTGCCTCAAAGGTTGCGCGCACACCGCCGCTGGGGAAACTGGATGCGTCCGGCTCACCCACTACAAGTTCCTTGCCCGAAAAGTCCATGATCACTTTTCCGTCTTTGGTCGGATTGATGAACGAGTCGTGCTTTTCGGCAGTGATGCCCGTCATCGGCTGGAACCAATGGGTATAATGGGTTGCACCTTTTTCCACCGCCCAGTCTTTCATGGCGTTCGCAACCACGCTCGCTACGCTCGCGTCGAGCGGGGTGCCCTCGTCAATGGTCTTTTTCAGCGACTTGAAAACTTCTTTGGGTAATTTGTCCTGCATTACCTGCAAGTTAAATACGTTTTCGCCGAATAACTCAGGTACTTTCATATTATTGCACTCCTTTGCCTTCGAGGCTCTCTCTTGAAAATATCCGGGTATAAAGAAAGGCCCCGCAAGGTACATTTCCTATTACCCGCAGCGCCTTTGCTGTTTTCATGATTTTATTATATTCAATCGTTTCGCTTTTGTCAAACAATTTTACGAAATATAAACTATTACGAAATTTTATACCGTATATAATTTTACATAAAATTTTCGATCAAGCGAAAATGCGCAGATCGCCGGAAAGGATCACAGTCACCAGATCCACAAAGTAGAAAATGATTTCACCGATGAGCAGAAGCTGCAAAATACCCATAATCCAATGCCCGCGCGAAATACGCGTGATGCCGCCGAGGATCCAGCTTGTTACGGGAATGATCGCCAAAATCAGGTTGATCAGCCAGCCAAGACCGGCGTTCAGATACCCTTTTCCATGCTTTGCCATAATGTTACCTCCTTATCTTCAAGAATTTCAAGATATTATCATTATACAACGGCGCGCACCGTTTGTCAACGGTGCGCGCAATTTTTCAGGTTTTCACTTTTCAGCCCTTGATAAGACTTTCTTGTGCGTTGAACGCCGCACCGAGCGTTTCCACAGGGCGGTAAACGCCATCCGCGCAGAGTTTGCGCGCTTTCACGTTATCCGAAAGCAGCGCCTGCAAAAAGGCGTAAATTTTCTTTTCGATGCCTTTATCCTCAATGGGCGCGGCGATCTCCACGCGCTTATCGGTATTGCGCGTCATGAGGTCCGCGCTGGATATGTACATCCTGCGGTCCTCTTCTCCGCCAAAACAGTAAACGCGCGAATGTTCCAAAAATCTGCCGACAATAGAGATGACTCGAATATTTTCGGTCTTACCCGCAATCCCGGGGATCAAACAGCAAATGCCGCGCACGATCAATTGGATCTTTACACCCGCACAGCTCGCTTCCACCAGTTTGTCTATGATCTGTTTGTCGGTCAGGCTGTTCATCTTTGCCAAGATCCTGCCTTCGCCGCCCGATCTTGCTTTTTCGATCTCGCGATCGATCTGCGCGATCAGACCGGGTTTCAAAGTTTCGGGCGCAACCAAAAGTTTTTTATATTTGTAATCGATATTGCAGATGGCTATGTTGCGGAAAAACGCAACTGCATCCTCCCCGATCGCCTCATCCGCAGTGATAATGTTCAGGTCGGTATACTGTTTGGAAGTGGATTCATTATAGTTCCCTGTACCGAGATGAGTGATATAGCGGATGGTTTCGCCGTCTTTGAGAACAACGGATATGATCTTCGAATGCACTTTATAATTTTCCATGCCGTATATGATGGTACACCCTGCTTCTTGCAGCATCTGCGCATAGTGAAGGTTGCTCTCCTCGTCGAAACGCGCGCACAGCTCGATGACCACCGTAACCTGCTTACCGCGCTCGCAAGCCTTGCACAGCGCGTCCACGATGCGCGAATGATTGGCAAGCCTATATATGGTGATCTTGATGGAAAGCACGCGTTTATCCTTCGCGCAAGCCTCCAAAAGATCGACGACGGGCTGCATGCTGTCATAGGGATAGGATAAGAAAATATTGTTTTGCAGCGCGTAATCCACAAGGGAAGGCGACTCTTCCAATTCCGCGGCTATTGCGCCTTTGAACGGCGGATAGCGCAAGGCGTTCGCCGTTTCGGCCGGAAGATAATTCCCCACCGAAAACATGAATTTATAATCGAAAAACCGTTCATCCGCAAAACAATTCGCCGCATCGATTTTGAGGAGTTTGAGAACAAATTCGCGCAACGGAGAAGAAGGATCATCCACTTCTAACCGCACGACGCCCAGCCGTGCGCGCGTTTCGATCTTATGCTTCATGATCTCCGAAAAATCGCGTTCCACATCCGAATCGATGCTCGTATCAAGATCGGCGTTGCGAGTCACGCGCAACATCATCTTATTTTTGACAGTATATCCGCTGAAAGCCAGATGCCCATATGCGCGCAAAAGCTCCTCGATGGGCACGATCTTCGCCTTTTTCCCGCCGCTGAGTCGATACATGCGGTCAACCGCGGGATTGACGTATAATACGCCGATCATCCGCCTGCCGTTGCGTTCGAGTTCGTAGATCATATAATTTTTTCTGTTCTCGAACTGTACCATCGGATGTTTCGCGTCCAACACCATCAATGACAACAGCGGCATCACGCGGCTTAAAAAATAACTGCGGCACTCCTCGCTTTGGCGCGGAGTGAGTTCTGCCGCGCGCATAATCCGCACCCCTGCCTTGGACAACTCTCTCCGCAGAGATGCGTAAGTTGCCGCACGCGCCTTGTATTGCTCTTCTACAACGGAGAGAATGCCCGCAAGCTGTTTTGCGGCAGTCAAACAAGTCTTATTATCGCACGCTGTGGGCGCGGCGAGGCTGTCATTATACAGGCTTCCCACGCGCACCATAAAAAACTCGTCCAAATTGGAACAAAATATAGACAAAAATTTACAGCGTTCTAAAAGCGGATTGGTAAGATCGCTCGCCTGATCGAGCACCCGCTCATTGAAAAGCAGCCAGGAATATTCGCGATTCATATAAATGTCGCGCACGAAGCGTTTTTTTGCCTTTACGATCGCGGACCCTTCTTTCATAATGATTTTACTCCTTGGATATCGGAATTTTTTTCAGTTTTATTCTTCCGTTTTGGAAGGTCTTCCCCTCCGCTTTACAGACGTTGTATTTTCCGAATCTTTTGCATTTCCTGCGGGCTTTGCCGCTTTTCCCCCGGAAGAAGTCTTTCCCGTAGCAGACTTTTTCTTTGCGGGAGCCGTCGGCGATTTTTCTTTTTCGATTTTGTCCTTGTTTTCCTCTTCCTTGCCCTCATCCGCCTGCACGGGAATGGGTTCAAAACTTCCGCCCTTCGAAAAATCATAGAAAGCGCCGCTCTGTTGCCCGTCAATGATCAGCCGCAGATAACCTTCCTTGACGCCCCGATCGCTCACGACGATATTGTCCGCACCAAAACGCTTGAATACCGTCTTTGCAATCACGGCAGCAATCCCGACCGCATACAATTTTTCCGGCGCAACGTCGAGGATCAGTTTGGAACGCGCCGACCCCGACAGAAGATGCTTTGCAAGCTTTTTGAATTTTTTATATTCCATTTTCCGCGGGCCTTCCTCTGCCTTCGCGCCGATAAATTCCGCATACAGATCATACAGAGCCAACCCGGTTGCGCCGACCACTACAACAGTGGAAAAACGGCCTTCTTCCGGAATATTGGCTTTATCGAATTTGCGGGAAATATATTTCTTGATCTCTTTCGCCTCATTTTCATCCGGCTGGATCTTTTCCACAAATTTGTTGCGCAGATTCAGGATCCCGAAATCCAGACAAAACATATCCTCAGGCCCTGCCCCCGCGAGATCACAGATCTCGATACTCGCACCGCCGATGTCGAGCAGTACGGCACGGTCATAGGAATTAAAAAACTGATTGGCGATCAGGTCGCAATACGCTTCCGTCTTGCCCTCGATCAGATTTACGGGAAGCCCTGTTCCCTGTAAGATCGCCGCGCGAACTTCTTCAAAATTGCCGATGACGCGCAGCGCCGCCGTCGCAATAAGATACAATACGTCGACATCCAGGCTGACACATTTGTCTTTCATGATCGAGACAGCTTCCGTCAGCTTTTCAATACCGCGCGCATTCAGATCCCGCCCTTCAAGGTAATGCAAAAGAGTCAGACTCGCACGGTCTTTAAACACAATTTCGGTGACACGGTCGTTCACTTCCGCCACCACCATCGAAATACTGCTTGAACTGATATCAATGACCGAATATTTCATAAAAACCTTCCTTCCATTCAACTTTGGCACAGAGTTTGCCGTACTCTGTCAATTATCTGCCGAAGCTTACCCCGATATCTTCTGCCGCACGGACGATTTCGGATGCGGGATCGACAAACTTATATTTCCCCGCGACGTCTGCCAAGGCATTAAAGGTAATATTCGCGCCGTTTACCGCGACCGTAACACCAAATCGCCCCTCTTTCGCCAATCGGCCGGCATAACTTCCCAGCCGCGTGGAAAGGGTCCGATCATACGCCGAAGGGTTCCCGCCGCGCTGAATATACCCCAAAACCGTGCCGCGCGTTTCCGCGCCCGTACGCGCCCCGATCTCCTCGGCAAGATGCGCCGTCACCGTGGTTTCCCCCCGATCGGTGCGCACGAACGCACGATCTTTCTTTTTATAATTTGCTTCGATGTCAAGCACGGCACCTTCCGCAACCGCTATGATACAGCAAGGTTTTCCTTCCGCGTAGCAACGTGACACAGCTTCTGCAACCTTGTCGATGTTGAACGGTATCTCCGGTATAAGAATAATATCTGCGCCCGACGCGATGCCTGCGTGCAAAGTGAGCCAACCCGCTTTGTTGCCCATGACTTCAACGAGCATGGTCCTGCCGTGACTGGCCGCCGTCGTACGAACGCGATCGATCGCCTCTGCGGCAACGTCCACAGCCGTATGAAACCCAAACGTGACGTCTGTGCCGTAAATATCATTGTCAATGGTTTTGGGAAGCCCGATGACATTGCAACCTTCGGCGCAAAGCAACGCCGCTGTCTTGTGCGTTCCGGCGCCCCCCAGCGTGAACAGGCAGTCCAGCCCCATTTTTTTATAGTTCGCGCACATTTTTTGCAGACGGGATCCCCCTTCCTCCTGTGCGGTCATCATCTTGAATGGCGTGCGCGATGTACCGAGAATCGTACCTCCAAGATTGAGGATCCCCTCGAAATCTGAACGTTTCATGGGCTGGCTTTCCCCGCGGATCAACCCGCCGTATCCGTCCGGAATGCCGACGATCTCGACATTTTTAATATTGCGATAGAGATACAGCCCGATCGCGCGCATCACAGCATTTAATCCTGCGCAATCGCCGCCACTGGTAAGAATTCCGATTTTCATATAGCTCCTCCGTACCTGTTTATTATACCACGCGTTTCTCAAATACGTCAATATTTCTTGAAAAAAAGCAAAAAATATTACCGTTTTTTTACAATTGAGCGGATTCCGAAAACGCAAAAGACGCCCGCGCCGATCGCGGCGGAGCGTCTTTTGCGGCGCGCACGTTTTCACGCCGCGACGCAAGGTTTGTTAAAGGTCATCCGCATCCTGCACCGGCATTTCCCCGTCCTGCGGGGTACCCGTGTAACTTCCGTTCACATCGAACGGAGAACGCATGACTTTGTTCTTTTTCTTTGCCTGCTTTGATTTTACTTGCACGATTTTGCGCCCTTGGTGCTCATTTTGTTCGAAGATGCACTCTTCGCGCCCTGCGAAGCACTGTTCATTGCGCCGCTATTCTGCGTCATTTTCTGCGCCGATTTCGTCTGCGCAGACGTACCCTGCTGTTTGCTGTTTTTCATACAAATCTCCTTTTAATTATCGAAAGGCAAAGGAATTTCAACATACCCCTGTTTCGCACTGCACAACGGACAAGTCTTCCACGCTTCTTTGGTCGTCGCACGGAATCCGCATTCGCTGCACACCCACAAAGTAGGTTTATCCCTTTTATAAAGGAATCCCTCTTTTAATGCGTCGCGCAGATAGGTAAATACAATATTGTGTTCCTTTTCCACACCTGCTACGCGTTCAAACAATGCGGCGATCTCGCCGTATCCTTCTTCGCGGGCTTCCTTTGCAAATCTGGGGTAAACTTCTTCGAATTCTGCTCGCTCGTCATCGGCGGCAAACCCGAGAACTTCTTCCAATGTGCCGAAACGAAAAGGATATCCTGCATCCAAATCGATATTTTCACAGTTTCCCGCCTGTTGAATCAGAGAATTATAAAATGTCTTTGCATGATATGTTTCGTTCTTAGCAATCGAACGTACCGTATCCGCAAGTACGACATATTCTTCTGCCATCGCGAGCTTTGCAATCAGTTGATAGCGCATACCCGCCTGGCTTTCCCCCGCAAACGAACGGGCAAGATTGGTGAAAGTTTTCGTGTTTTTGAATTGCATTGTTGTTTCCTCCCTTTCATGATACAGTATTCCCGCTTTACGCTGTCTTATACAGAAATCTGAAATTTTTTCTTTGAAATATTTGCAAAAAATCATACAACGCTTAGAGCGCAAAATAAAAAAAATCCCGCGGCAAAGCGCAGGATTGAAAATATCGACTATTTAGCTTCCAGAAGTTTCCGCTCTCTTGTCAACGCAGGGCGCATGAATTTACGGTACAGTCGCAAATATAACACGATTAGAATAATATCTGCGCCCAACCACGCTGTCGGACTGGCAACACACACGCCGACATAACCAAAAAACCGCGCGAACACAAGGGCTGCAATTACGCGCATTACCAGTTCCGTAAGGCCCGACAACATCGTAACCGCCGAAAACCCCATGCCCTGGATCCCGTTGCGATACAAATGAATAAGCCCCAAAAACAGATAACATCCCGAGTTGATATACAAATACAGGACCGCAAGATCTTCAATGGATTGGTAATCATCCGAAAAGAGTTTTAATAGCGGGATTTTCAATGTAAACACGAGCAAAAATCCCACAGCACTGATAATGACAGCACAGATCAGCCCGACATTCATGCCTTTTCGAATGCGCTCAAACTTATGCGCGCCGTAATTCTGCGCACAATACGTTGCGATCGCCGCGCCCAATGCAATAAACGGCTGCTGCGCGAAATTGTCGATCTTGGAGGCCGCCGTGTACGCGGCAACAGTCAACGTTCCCATAGAATTGAGCACAGCTTGAACGACCATGATTCCGATTGCAGTAATGGAAAACTGCAAAGCCATCGGCAGTCCGACTTTGATCAGTTTCGCCGCAAGGTTTCCGTTCCACCGAAAATGTCTCTTGCTGATACGCAGAACCGGATATTTTTTCAGACCATATATCAGACACGCCGCGCCGGCAAGAAACTGCGAAGCAACCGTTGCAACGCCTGCCCCCATAACTCCCATTTTAAATACAAGTATACACAAAAAGTCAAAACCGATATTAAGAATAGATGCAAGGATGAGAAATATCAGGGGCGAACGACTATCGCCGATCGAACGAAGCATAGCCGCAGCCATATTATAAATGATGGTTGCGGCGATACCCCAATAGATTGTAACTATGTATGAATGCGCATCGCCGATAATATCATCGCCGGTGCGCATGAGGCGCAAGAGCGGTTTTGCTGTGGGGACAGCGATCGCCGTCACAACAACGGCAATGATCACGCTCAGGACACAAGAAGAACCCAGTGCAAATTTATAATTCTCCTCATCCTTTGCCCCGAACAATTGAGCTAAAAGCACCCCGAATCCGCTCGTAATGCCGGATATAAAGCCGATCACTAAAAAACTGATCGAGCCGGTACAACCGACAGCGGCGAGCGCGGACAGCGAAATAGTTTTTCCGACGATGATCGTATCAACCATGCTGTAAAGTTGCTGAAAAACATTGCTGATCAGAATGGGGATACAGAACAGCAATATACTTTTCCAGGGACTGCCCGTCGTTAGATCCATTGAACCTTTCATACGAAACCTTTTACGTATAGGGAATTTTATTGCTTGATTTGACCGACCCATTATAATAAGAAATACGCCGTTTGTCTATCGTTTACGCAGGATATTTTCGTATTTTTTTGTGAAAAAACTTTTTATCAAAGCGGGCGGGGCAAGTAAACTTGCCCCGCCCGCTTAAAAATTACTGCTTTGCCGATCGGCGAAGCAATAGCCGCTGCAATGTAAATACGAGCGCAAATACTGCGATATCCGCAAAAACAAACCAGCTGTAACCCGTGTAGCCGGTCATTCCTTCCCCCGCATGCAGCACGGACTGTTCGACAATAAAAACACATTCTGCCAAAAGAAGAAGTGCCGCGATGTACAAAACAATGCTCAAAACCGCTCCCTTTCTGAAAGCCCCGAACATAACAGCGCCGATTACCGCCAAAAACGTCAGCACGATGCGCGCATCTTCCCCTCTTATATAAAAATCGATACCGTTTTTATTGATATGAACTTGCCGAAGGGCATCAAAAATGTTTCCTTCGCAGGACGCGCGCGCACTGTCATAGATTGCGCTGCATGACGCCACGGGTATAAACAACACAGACGCCACGACCAAAAGCAAAAAAAATATATTGCTGTCAATCCAAAGACCTTTTCGCATCATTTTCTCCTTGCCGCATCAGCCGTTCTTTTTAAAAATTTTAACTGCGAACGGCGGCAGATAAATATCGTTGAGATTGCGCACTTCACCGCTGAGAAGATCGGTCCCCTCCGCTTCTTCCACCCGCACAGTCACGTCGCCTTCCGAAATATTGAACGCGCAATAGATGCGCTCCCCATCCTTTTCGCGGCGGAAACACATGTATTTATTATTCAACACGCAACGCTCAAAATTGCCATAGGCAAGCGCTTTTTCCCTGCTTCGGATCGCATTCAGCTTCCCGATGAGCGCACACAATTCCCCGTTTTTTTGCCGATCGATGGATGCAAACGAAGGGCGAAGCGCGTCATCTCCCTGTGATTTATCTCCCTCTGCACCGTATTCCGAACCATAATATACGCACGGAATGCCAGGCATCGTATAGAGAACTCCATACAACGATGCAAGTTTACGCTTATCTTTGAGCGCCGTATACGCGCGGGTCACGTCATGATTATCTACAAAACTGAAAAGATTTTTTCCGGTATACAGACACCATTGCTGCGAACCGAACAGCCGCTCCAAGGAATGAGCAATCTCAAAAAAATTGTCCGAATTGAGCGCAGAAGTCAATCCCTTATAACATTCGTAGTCCGTGACCGAATCGAGGCGTTCCGGAGTAATATTCTTTGCAAAATTCTGAATGTGAATAACTTCGCCCATCAAAAAAAAGTCAGCTCGTTTCGCCCGCACAACGCGGCGCAAATGCTCAAAAAAACACTCCGGCAAAAGATACGCCACATCCAGACGAAGCCCGTCAATGCCGAATTCATCCATCCAAAATTCCACTGCGCGGGAAATATAATCCATCACTCCGCCGCATTGAAGATTGAGTTTTACAAGCTCCATGTGGCCTTCCCAACCTTCGTACCAAAAACCGTCGTTATAAGGGCTGTTTCCGCCAAAATTGATATGAAACCAATCTTTTTTATCCGTATTTTCCCGATACTTTTTCACATCCTCAAATGCAAAAAATTTCCTTCCGACATGGTTAAATACCCCGTCCAAAACGACCTTGATTCCTGCCTCATGGAATTTTTTCACCAAGTGTTTAAAGTCGGCATTGTCACCCAAACGCCGGTCTATATTGAAAAAATCCACCGTATCGTAGCCGTGCCGTTCGCTCTCGAACAAGGGATTCAACAAGACCGCACGAAACCCGAGTTCGCGAATGCGCGGTATGTCATCCTCAATACATTGCAAACGGTGCCGCACCGACCCGAAATCATTTTCACGCTCCGCACCGCAATAACCGAGCGGATAAATCTGATAAAACGTACTTTCGTCAAACCACATAATCGTATGCCCCTATGCCTTTGTCTGCCGTATTTACGACGTCTCTATCATTATACTGCTTTTTAAACTTTGCGTCAATATTTCCCCGAAAATTCACACCTCCTTCACGATTTTATTGACTTTTTACCGCAAAAAGATTATTATTTCATGTGGCTGAAAAGGAGATATTATGGATATCACGAAAATATTTTGGGATTTGGCTGTCATTCTGCTCGCAACAAAACTTTTGGGAATGCTCATGCGCAAGCTCGGTCTGCCGCAGGTGGTCGGCGCCGTGATCGCAGGACTTCTGATCGGACCGGCCATCTGGGGACAATTCGGTTGGTGGTCCCCCATTCAACCGACCGAAGCAGAGGGGCAGTTCCTCGACGGAATCGCTGAAATCGGCGTAGTGCTCATCTTGTTTTCCGCAGGATTGGAAACGGATACCAAAGAGCTCAAACGCTCCGGCCTTCCCGCAACGCTCATTGCGCTCGGCGGTGTGATCGTACCTATGGCACTCGGTTTTCTCGTTGCTGTTCCCTTCCTCGGCGGATTTTCCGCTCTCTCGGATTCTTCCATCCTGCTCGATGCGATTTTTATCGGAGTTATCCTGACCGCCACAAGCGTCGGTATTACCGTCGAAACTCTGAAAGAAATGGGAAAACTCAGCGGCAAAGTCGGAACAACGATTCTTTCTGCCGCCATCATCGACGATGTCATCGGGATCGTCGTTTTATCGGTCGTGATCGGATTTAAGGATCCTTCGGCAAATCCTTGGATGACAATCTTAATGACAGTTGCATTTTTCGTCGCAGCGATCATTGTCGGATATTTCATCAAACGCTTGTTCAAATATCTTTCCGAAAAATACGATCACACTCGCCGTATCCCGATCCTAAGCTTGGTTGTATGTTTTGTTTACGCCTATGCAGCCGAAGCATGGTTTGGGATTGCGGACATCACCGGCGCCTATGTCGCGGGAATTGTTCTTTCTTCCCTGCGAAATACCCCCTACATAGATCGCAAAGTCGATATCAATTCTTATATGATCTTCTCGCCCGTTTTCTTTGCCAATATCGGAATCGGTGCAAGTTTTGAAGGCTTTTCTCCCATGCTTCTGCTATTCGGTGTTTGTTTTGTCCTTGTAGGTATTGCCGGAAAAATTATCGGTTGCGGCACTGTCGCAAAACTGTATAAACATACATGGAAAGAATCGGCACAGATCGGCTGCGGAATGATCGCGCGCGGTGAAGTTGCGCTTGTCGTATGCAACAAAGGCATCGAAGGCGGACTTTTCGCCGGTACAATGATCGATCCCGTCGTGCCCGTAATTATGCTCGTCGTAATTTCCTCCCTTCTCTGTCCTATTCTTTTAAAGCTTCTTTTCAAAAACGATAAGGCTCTACCGCTTACGCCGAGCGGCGGCGAAGGAGCACTTTCAAAGGCGCAGGACGATTGTACACAAAATGCCGATAACGTTTTAGGACAATCCGTTCCTTCAGCACAATAATCACGGAGAAAAAGCGCCCCCGCATCCTACTCGGATGCGGGGGCGCTTTTTCATGATTACAGAATTTTTTCGGAAAGAATTTTGATACCCTTGGATTCAAGCAATTTGACTGCGCGATCGGTATCCTCTACACGCATCAGGATCTTTGCCGTATTGTGATTGGTCAGAACAAATGAATACAGATATTCGATGTTCATGTTCGCTTCTTCCATCAATGCAACCACTTCTGCAAGCGCGTTGGGACGATCGCCCACTTCCACGCCGATCAGCTCGGTGATCCCGACGGTAAAGCCCGCATTTTTCAAAATCTCATACGCTTTTTCGTTATCGCGTGCGATAAAGCGCACGATGCCGAAATCTTTGGTGTCCGCGATCGAAAGTGTAACAAAATCGATCCCCTCTTGTCCAAGCGCGTGCGTAAGTTTATAGAGTCTGCCCGGACGGTTTTCCATAAAAACGGAAAGCTGTTTCACCAACATATTCAATTCCTCCTTATCCCGATTATTTATCGCGGCGGTCGATCACGCGTACCGCTTTGCCTTCACTGCGCTGAATGGATCCGCTCTCGCAGAGTTTGATCTTTGCGCTCAGCCCAATGTACGAATTGACTTCCGTTTCCACCTTCTTCTTGATCGATTCGATATCCGAAACGCGGTCGGGCGTCATATTGCCCGCCAATTCGATGTCGATCTCCATCACGTCGAGATTATTGATCCGGTCAACATAGATCATATAATGCGGCGAAACGCCCGAAACATTCATGATCGCCGCCTCGATCTGCGACGGGAACACGTTCACTCCGCGTATGATCAACATATCGTCTGAACGGCCTTTGACCTTGCTCATTTTGACCGTTGTTCTGCCGCAGGCGCACTTTCCGCCCGTCAGCGTGCACAGGTCGCGCGTACGGTAACGAATGAGCGGCTGCCCCGTCTTGGTGATCGTCGTGAATACGAGTTCGCCTTCGCTCCCGAAGGGCAGAGGTTCCAGCGTTTCGGGATCGATGATCTCGGGAATGAAATGGTCTTCCTGCACATGGCTCCCGCTTTTCTGCATGCATTCCATGGCAACACCGGGTCCGCTGATCTCGGAAAGCCCGTAAATGTCCAGCGCGTCGATATTCAAGAGCCGCTCAATTTCCTCGCGCATCTGATACGTCCACGGCTCTGCGCCGAACGCTCCGCCTTCGAGGTTGAAATCCTTGATATCCATGCCCGCTTTCTGGATCTCGGTGCCGAGAAAAATTGCATACGAAGGGGTACAGCACAAATGCGTCGCACCGAAATCGCGCAACAGAGTGAGCTGGCGGATGGTGTTCCCTGCGCTTGCGGGAACTGTGCTCGCACCGATCTTCTGCGCACCGTAATGCGCACCCAAGCCGCCCGTAAACAGGCCATAACCGTATGCGACGTGCACGAGCGAATCTTTGGTCACACCAGCCATTGCGAGCGAACGCGCCGCAACTTCCGACCATACGTTAATATCATTTTGTGTATATCCCACGACTGTGAGCTTGCCCGTCGTGCCGCTGGATGCGTGTACTTCCACGATCTCGCTTTGCGGCGCAGAATAAAACCCGAACGGGTATGCGGCGCGCAGATCGTGTTTGACCGTGAACGGCAATTTGCAAAGATCGGATACGCTCTTAATGTCCGAAGGCTTGATTTTAAACTCGTCCATCTTCGCACGATACGGTTTACAATTCTCATAGACGTATTTGACTGTCTTTTTCAGCCGTTCGCTCTGCAAATTTTCCATTTCCGAACGCGAAAGGCATTCGTATTCGGGCTGATAAATATAATCTTTGAGTTTTCCCTTCATCTTTTTTCTCCGCTCTAATTATTCAACTGCCGCATAGCCGAGTTCAAACGCCGCCTTATTCATGTCGATCGTCTTTTGCGGGATGCTCGACAAAAGCGCCGCCTCGAACGCGTCTTTTTCAAAATTCAGCTTTTTGCACAGTGCGCCCAGCATGACCGAATTCGCCGCTTTGGAGTTACCGGCCTGCAATGCCAGAGACAGCGCATCTACGCCTGTGCCCGTAAGTTTTTCCTCGATACCCTGCGGGTATTCGGCCGCACCCGCCACCACAGGCATCGGCATGATCTCCTGCGTCGAATACAGGATCTTGCCGTCCGGTTTGAGATAATGTGCATACCGCAGTGCTTCCAGTTTTTCAAACGCGAGGATAAAATCCGCACTGCCCTCGTCAATGATGGGCGAAGCAATTTTCTGCCCGATGCGTACATACGTCATAACGCTCCCGCCGCGCTGTGCCATGCCGTGCACTTCGCTCAGCTTCACGTCATATCCTTTATCCAACGCATATTTCCCGAGTACACGGCTCGCGAGCAGTGTTCCCTGCCCGCCGACGCCGACGATCAGAATATCCATATTATTTTACCTCCCCGTCGATCGCGCCGAATTTGCATACGCCCTGGCACAATCCGCATTCCGTACACAGCGATACGTCGATCGTGATGCCGTCTTTGCCGTTGACGATTGCAGGACAGCCCAGTTTCAGGCACGCCTTGCACTTTTTGCACTTCTCGTTGACTTTGAACCCTTTATAAAGGCGTTTTGTCAAAAGCGCGCACGGCTTTTTCGCAATGACGACGGATACGCCTTCGTTTGCAAGCGCCGATTTGACCGCCTGTTCGAGCGCCGTAAGATTGCCCGGATCCACCGTCACGACATCCTCTACCCCGACCGCACGGCAAACCTGCGCCAAATCCAATTCATATGTAGGTTCGTTTTTGATGGTCTTGCCCGTTGCGGGATGGTTCTGGTGCCCCGTCATACCCGTCGTGCGGTTGTCCAAAATCACGACGGTTACTTTCGCTTTATTGTAAACCGCGTCGATCAGCCCCGTGATGCCGCTGTGAATAAACGTCGAATCACCGATGACCGCGACCGAATGTTTGTGCGCTTCGGGATCCGCCTTGTCAAAACCGATCGCCATGCCGATGCTCGCGCCCATGCACACGACCGCGTCCATGGAACCGAGCGGCGGCACCGCGCCTAAGGTGTAACAACCGATATCACCCAAAACATTGAGTTTCAGTTTGGACAGCACGTAAAAGACGCCGCGGTGCGGGCATCCCGCGCAGAGCACAGGAGGACGGGCGGGAACGTTTTCCGCTCTTACCTCGCATGTTTCACCGAGTACCTTTTCGCGGATGAGTTTCGCGGAAAATTCGCCGCAGAGCGGGAAAATATTTTTGCCTTCGACGGCAATGCCATGTGCTTTGATCTGCGTTTCGAGGTGAGGCGCCAGCTCTTCCGCTACGATGCAGCGCTTGACGCTCTTTGCAAATTTTTCGATGAGTTTATAAGGAAGCGGCCAGACCGTGCCGAGCTTTAATACGCTCGCATCGGGCAAAGCCTCTTTTACATATTCGTACACGCCGCCCGCACAGATGATACCGATCTCTTTGCTCCCTTCTTCGATGCGGTTGATCGCAAATTCGTTGGAATCCTCGGAAAGTTTGCGGGTGCGCTCTTCCACGACCGTATGCTTTACGCGCGCGTTCGCGGGCATCATGACATACTTGGGAATGTTTCGCTCATACGGCTTTCCCTGCGGCACTTCGCGATCGCAGAGCTCCACAAGGCTTTGCGAATGCGCCACGCGCGTCGTAATGCGCAGGATGACGGGCGTATCGTACTTTTCGGAAAGCTCGAACGCAAGCTTTGCAAAATCTTTGGCTTCCTGGCTGTCCGAAGGCTCCAATACCGGCACCTGCGCGCTGACTGCCGTCAGACGCGTGTCCTGTTCGTTCTGCGAAGAAAATACAGACGGATCGTCCGCAACCGCAATGACCAGCCCGCCGTTCACGCCCGTATACGACGCCGTAAAGAGCGGGTCGCAAGCGACGTTTAATCCTACGTGCTTCATCGAAACAATGGTGCGCGCACCGCGAATGGACGCGCCGATCCCTACTTCCAGCGCCACTTTTTCGTTCGGCGACCATTCGCTATACACGTCGTCATAGCGCGCAAGCTCTTCCGTGATCTCCGTCGACGGCGTGCCCGGATACGCGGCGGCAACCTTTACCCCCGCTTCCCATGCACCGCGCGCAACGGCAAAATCTCCCAAAAGCAATTTTTTCATATGCTGATAACCTTACCTTATAAGTTTTTTTCGAATGTTATTTCTTGCGCAGGTCGGTCACGCGTTTGACCTTGCCCTCTGCGCGCTTGATCGAGAACGGCTCGACCAGTTTCACTTTGACATCGATCTGTAACACGACGCGAAGTGCATGCTTGATCTTTGCAACAAGCTCTTCAAGCTTTCCGTAATCGGTAAGAAGATTTGCATCGCCCACTTCCACGCGCACTTCGATGGTGTCCATGTAATTGACACGATCTACGACGATCTCGTACGTCTTGCCCAGCTCCTTCATGCCCATGAGAACGCCTTCGATCTGCGAAGGGAATACGTTTACACCGCGAATGATCAGCATATCGTCCGTTCTGCCCACGACCCGCGCCATGCGCGCCAGAGTCCTGCCGCACTTGCAAGGTTCGTATGTGAGCGACGTAATGTCCTTCGTGCGATAACGCAGAATGGGCATGCCTTCCTTGACCAGCGTCGTAATGAGAAGCTCGCCTTGCTCGCCCTCTTTTAACACCTTGTTCTGTTCGATGTTGACGATCTCGGGATAGAACATGTCCTCATTGATGTGCATGCCCGCTTTTTCACGGCATTCCCCCGAAACTCCGGGGCCGCCCACTTCGGTCAGACCGTAATTTTCGGTCGGGAACGCGCCCAAAAGATCTTGCAGAGCCTGATGCGTTTCGGCGGTGGAAGCCTCTGCCCCCATACACACAAGCCGCACTTTCAGATCATCCAAAACGCCCATCTTTTTCGCCGTTTCCGCAAGATACATTGCATAGCTCGGCGTCGCGATCAGCGCCGTAGCACCGAAATCTTTCAAAAGCATGATCTGACGCTCGGTGTTGCCCGACGACACGGGAACAACCGTCGCGCCCAATTTTTCCACGCCGTAATGCAACCCGAAGCCGCCCGTAAACAGCCCGTATCCGAAGGCGACATGGAAGATATCTTCGTCCGTCGCGCCCGCCGCCGTCAAAAGGCGCGCGATGCACGTCGACCAGTTGTCGAGATCCTTGCGCGTATACCCGCCCACGATGGGTTTGCCCGTCGTGCCCGACGATGCGTGCAGGCGCACGATCTGTTTCATCGGCACGGCAAACAGTCCGAACGGATAATTGTCGCGCAGATCGTCCTTGGTCGTATACGGAATAAGTTCCACATCTTTAAGAGTCTTGATGTGCTCGGGTTTTAATCCGATTGCATCAAAACGCTTTTTATACATCGGGACGCGCTCGTATGCGTATGCGACGATGTGCTTCATTCGTTCAAGCTGCATCTGCGCGATCTCTTTGCGACTCATTGTTTCAATTTCGGGACTGAACATCTGCTGCATTTTGCTTCCCCTCTTCGGCCCTTGCGGCCATCTTTTGCTGAAATACTGTTATAAAGTATTTTATCACATTTTTTGCGCCACGGCAACCCATTTACCCATTTTTCCGCACTTCACCAAATTTTTTCGCGCGTACAATATAAAAGAGGCGGCATTTTGAAGTGAACCCCAAAGTTTGGACAAAGAATTATTAGATTGTACGGAAATGAGTT
>CABQND010000038.1 GCA_902465495.1 uncultured Eubacteriales bacterium | reverse complement strand
CGAGCGCGGTGACGAAAGAAGCGACCTGCACGGAAACGGGCGTGAAGACGTATACTGCGACGGTCACATTTGACGGCGAAACGTATACGGCGACCAAGACGGAGACGATTGAAGCGCACGGACATACGGTCGTAAAAGTGGATGCGAAAGCCCCGACCTGTACGGAAGCGGGCAACGGAGCGTACTACACCTGCGAAGAATGCGGCGGCTGTTGGTCCGATCCGGATGCGCAGAACGCTACTTCGGCGGAAAACATGGTTGTGCCTGCAACGGGGCATAAATACGAAAACGGCGTCTGCACGGTTTGCGGCGCGGAGGATCCCGATTACGTGGCAGAGGATGAAGGCGGTTGCAGCGGCACAATAACGTATGGCGGCGCGGTAATCGCGGCGGCGGGAATTCTTGTGGCGGCCGCAGCGGTTACGGCTTTGAAACGCAGAAAAGATCGCTGACAGGTGAAATAATGAAAAAGACTATGAAGTTGTTTTGTTCAGTATTTATGGCATTGACAATGGTATGTCCTGTCGTGCTTGCGGGGTGTTCCGCAAGCACGGCGGCAACGGGAAATGCGAGCGCGGGAAGCTTAGAAGACAGTAAAAATTCGCTGAATTTGCAAGAGGTAGAAAGCAATTTGCAAGACAAGTCAGAAACGTCGGTTCCGGATATGTCTGACGATATCGAGTCTGGCGAAAGCGCGGCGCAGACACCCGTCAGTACGGCGGAAAACTGGTATATTCGTACGGACGGCGATATTTACCGCCGCGATACGCAGAAAATTTATATTACGGCCGGGGCGCAGGACGAAGATGCCTGGGTGGGAGTATACGCGAAGAGCGATACGAGTTATGAGACTCCCCTGAAAGAATACAATGTCTATGCGGCGGAAAACGCGGGGGTGCGGTATACGCTTCCCGCAGCAGAGCTCGGGGTCGGTGAATATACGATCGCCTTGTTTGCGCAGGGGGCGGGATCGCCCCGCGCAAGCGTTTCTGTATCTGTTGTAGAGGATGCGATCTACACCAATAAAACGGTGTATAAGCAGAATGAAGATGTGATATTCCGATTCTTTGCAGATGTCACTGTCAGTAATAAGATGTGGTATGCGCTGTACAAATCGAACGGTGAAGAAGACCGCACATATGGTTCCGATTACGTAAACAATGCCTATAAATATACTTGTTGCTGGCGCGGATATGTCTGCGGTGTGGGATATAGCCTGCAAGAGGAACTGTACATAAAATCGTTGGATGCGGGCGATTACGAACTGGTTCTGTTTTCGGAAGGGTATACGCCCGTCGCAAAAGCAGAATTTACCGTCGCAGGCGGTGCGGTCGGGGAGGCGGAGGCGCCCTCAGCAGTGAGTTATAATCCCGACAGCTTTACAAACGGGACGGCGAGCGGCGGTCTGACGTTGATGTTTGCGCCCAACAAATACAATGCGGACGAAGTGGTCGCATATTGGGCAAACGAAAGCGGTGTTCTTGCAGGATATGCCGCGATCGCGACCCAGCGTGTTACGGGCAGCCGCATGCAATTTTACGGGCTTGAAAACGTGATGATCCCCGAAGGTGCGACCAATATCCGTTTTTACGGTAAAAACGTAAACGGGCAAGGAAGCACGTATTACCGTTTCGATCTTCCCGAGGGATGCAGTTACAAAGCGCCCGGTGAAGAAATTGCGGCGTTTGCGGTACTGAGCGATACGCACGTTTCGCCCACCCAGCCAGCCTTTACGGCAAATTTCCAAGCGACGCTTGCGGATATTGCCTCGGTCCTTCCCGGAGGGGATATCATCATTGCGGGCGATTGCATCGACGGAACGGCTCCCGATGCGGAAGACGGCACGATCGGCCCCGTCGTAGAATGGAATTATATCGAACAGCTTGTCGGCAGTGTGGAAGGATTGGGCGAAGTATACTATGCTCTCGGCAATCATGATCTGTATAAAAACAACAATCCGGGCGATTGGGCGACCGTCGTAAAGCCGTATCAGGACCTTATGGGGCTTACGGGCGGAACGGTATGGTACAGCGTGAAGACAGGCGGAGTCTGGCAGATCGTGTTGGGAAGTCAGGGCTCGTACGGCGATAAAGTCAGCACGGAATTGAGACAAGATCAGCTGGATTGGCTGGAAAGCGAACTGGATCGCATTGCGGCGGAGGATCCGTCGACGCCCGTGTTTGTGTATCTGCATCAGCCGATGACGGACACGACGGCGGGAACGCTTCCCGGGCAGGGCTGGAACCATGTTTTAACAGGAGACGAGACTTGGGGCGAGGTGCGCCTGAAAAAGATCATGGACGAACATCCGCAGGCGTTCATGCTCAACGGTCACAATCATAAAGAGCTGACTGCATACCGTGTAACATATTTTGCATCTACCGAACAGCATAATCATATTTTACAGACGGCAGGGACTGCGTATATCGGCGATGAATATTCGGATACATCCAATTCGCATCAGGGCTGGCTCGTATATGTATATGAAGGAGAAGTTATCTTCCGAGGCAGGGATTTTGTAAAGGGCGAATGGCTGCCCGGGGCATATCTGCGCTTTGCTCTGTAAAAGTTTATTTACAAAGTGAATATCAGATCAAAGGCATTCAGCCGCGCGCCAAGGCGCGCGGCTTTTTACAGGCATTGTTTTTGAAAAACGTGCCGCACAAGATCAGTGATTTTAATTTCGTCAAAAAAATCAGTTATTTTTAACGTTTTATTGACGCACATAAAAAGTTTTGCTATACTGTTTGCGTACGTCTAAAATGCCGTACACATTGTTTCAAAAGCAATGAAATGGAGTGGTATATGATTAAAAATTTGAGTGAACAGCTGGAAACTTACGGGCTGTGCGCAGCGCGCAGTTATTACATACCGTTCGGAACAAAACAAAAGAACGGAAGGCGTGAGGAAAGCGAGCATTTTGTTTCTCTGAACGGCGAATGGTCAATTCGTGCCTATGAAAAAATCGAGGATATCGCGGATGATTTTTGTACGCAAAATGTTACGGATAAGATTTTGGTGCCATCCTGCGTGCAATATGCAGGGTACGACGAGTTTCAGTATGTGAACACCCGCTATCCTATTCCGTACGATCCGCCATATGTTCCTATTAAAAATCCGACTTACCATTACAGCCGCAGTTTTTGCGCTCCGCAAGGAGAAAAGCTGTACCTTGTGTTCGAAGGAGTGGATTCTTGTTTTTATGTGTACGTGAACGGAAAGTTTGTCGGATTTTCCCAAATTTCGCACCGCATGAGTGAATTTGACATCACGGGATATATTGTCGGCGGAGAAAATCGCCTCGATGTATTGGTGCAGAAGTGGTGCGCGGGTACATATTTTGAGGATCAGGACAAGTGGCGTTTTACGGGGATTTTTCGCGACGTATATCTCTTGTCCCGTCCCGCAGGCCATTTAGTTGATTATAAAATCGAGACAAGCATATTTGAAAAGGATGCGGAAGTGACCTTTTTATATCGCGAAGGCGGCGCGGAAGCGAAGGTAACGCTTTGCGGGAAGACACAGCGTGTGAAACCGGGTGAGAGTGTTCTCTTTCATTTAAAAGACGCAAGGTTATGGAGTGCGGAATCACCGTATCTTTACGAAATGGAGATTGCCTGTGCGGGGGAAAAGATTGTTGAAGAAATCGGCGTCCGTACGGTCTGTGTGCAAGGCGGCCGTTTTCTTTTGAACGGTAAGCCGATCAAGTTTTACGGCGTAAACCGTCACGATTTTCATCCTGACAAGGGTGCGGCGGTATCTATGGAAGATATGGAAAATGATCTGCGGCTCATGAAACGATTGAACGTGAATGCAGTTCGCACGTCACATTATCCGAATGCGCCCGAGTTTTACAGGCTGTGTGACAGATACGGTCTGTACGTCATTGCCGAATCGGATCTTGAATCGCATGGTGTAATTGAATTGGGCGGCGAAACGGATGGACTTTCATGGGAGCGGCGGTTCGGGCTTTTGTCCGACGATGAACGTTTTTTGCAGGCATACATCGATCGACAGATTGCAAATGTTGAAGTAAATAAAAACCGTCCGAGCGTAGTGATGTGGTCGCTGGGCAATGAATCGGGATACGGAAAAAATATTGTAGCGGCGAGCAAAGAAGTCAAAAAAAGGGACAACCGTCCCGTGCATTACGAATCTGCGATCTATGTTGAACGTCCCGCGCGCGACGATGAGTATTATTCGGACGTTGTGGACGTGGCGAGCCGTATGTATCCCTCAGTGGAATGGATGCAGAATGAATATCTTTCGGATACGCGTGAAAAGCGGCCTCTCTTTCTGTGCGAATATGCGCACGCGATGGGGAACAGCCCGGGCGGTCTGAAAGAGTATTGGGATCTTATGGAATCGGACGAGCGGTTCATGGGCGGCTGCATTTGGGAGTGGGCGGATCACGGTATCTCTTACCGCTGTGCACCGTATCGTTACGGCGGGGATTTCGGCGAACGTCAGCACGATAACAATTTCTGTGTGGACGGGCTCGTGACGCCTGACCGAAAGATCAAGAGCGGCACGCTGGAAATGAAAAAGGTATATCAGCCGCTTGTGTTTGAAAAGACGGAAAAAGGTGTAGCGGTATTCAATAAAAATTATTTTGAACCCATTGCAGGCAAGATAGTTTTTACATATAAAAACTATGGGAAAGCGCTGGGAAGTGAAGAATTTACGCTGGCAGTCGGTGCTCGTGAGATTGCGGAAGTGCCTTGTAAGTGTGCCCAGACGGTTCTTGTGCGATTTTTTACGGAGGAAGAGAAATTTGGCGTGCCCGCGGGTGAAGAGCTCGCGTTTGAAAGCTTTTTTGAAGAGGTGTTTGATCCCGAAAAGGTGGAAGGGGAGCCTGTTTTTTTCAAAGAAGGTCGTGGCATTCGAGTAAAAGCGGGGAAATCGGAGTACATCTTTGACGGGACGACGGGAGAGATCGCAGAAATATGTGCTTGCGGGAGAAGTTTCGGCGGAGCACGGCTTTCGATCTTCCGTGCACCGACAGACAATGATTGGAGCGTCAATAAAATGATCCGCGAAGCCGATAATGAGGCTCGCTCTATTGAAACGGAAGGCAATGCCGTTGTGGTTAAAGGCAGGTTTATCTATGGCGGGAAAAAGCCTTTGCTTGTGTATACAATGCGCTATACCTTTGGGGAAGAAGGTTTCAATGTGGAAGCAAGCTGGGAATGTTCGCATTACGGCGACTATATTCCGCGGTTTGGGTTGTGCATGAAACTTCCCGCCGAATTTTCGCGCCTGCGCTACTGTGCTTTCGGCCCCGGCGAGAGCTACATTGACAAACGGCTGGGGGCATATAAAGACGTTTTTGAGGGGGATGTTGCGTCGCAGTACGAACATAAATACATCAAACCGCAGGAATCGGGAAGTCATTTCGGTGCGGATTTTGTGTCCGTTTCGGATGGACAGACGACGGTTTTGGCGGAAGGAATGCAATCGTTTTGCGCGATCGGATATTCGCAGGAGATGCTTGCCTCGGCAAAGCATGACGACGAGTTGCCCGCTTCCGATGGGACATATCTTACACTTGACTGCGGTATGAGCGGCGTCGGCACAAATTCTTGCGGCCCGAAACTTCCCATAAAATACTGCCTGTCGGCCAAGGGCGAAGGATTGATTACGGTACGAATTTTTAACGGAGATAAAAGGGATGGAACAGGAATTTGATTTTCAGGGGATTTATGAGCATTTTTCGATCAACGGCGACTTTGTCGAGTGCGTGCGGTACGGGGAGGGACATATCAACGATACCTTCAAACTGACTGTAAATGACGCGGGAAAAGAGGTTCGTTACATATTGCAGCGCATCAACAACCGTCTGTTTACCGAGGTGGACAAGCTTATGCGTAACATCGAGCTTGTGACATCGTTTTGCCGCAAAAGTGTGGAAAAACGGGGCGGGGATCCCATGCGTGAATGTTTAAATGTCGTGCCGACGAAGGATGGCAAGAGCTATTATTTTGACGGCGTGAACTATTTTCGCGTATACGTATTCATCGAAAATGCGACAACGTATCAAATTGTTCGCGATCCGCGCGATTTTTACGAAAGTGCGGTCGCATTCGGAAACTTTGCCAATCTTTTGGCAGAATTTGATGCTTCACAGCTGTATGAGGTTTTGCCGAATTTCCATAACACGAAAGTACGCTTTGATAATTTTATGAAAGCGGTGGAGGCGGATGCTTTTGGCAGGAAGGCGGAAGTTGAGAAAGAGATCGGCTGGGTACTTGATCATAAATATTTATGCGGAGAGATCGTCGATCGGATCGAATCGGGCGAGATACCGCTGCGCGTGACGCATAACGATACAAAGCTCAACAACGTCATGCTCGATGATGCGACGGGCAAAGGGCTTGCGGTTATCGATCTGGATACCGTCATGCCCGGTTCCCTGTGCTATGATTTCGGAGACAGCATCCGATTCGGCTGCAATCCCGCAGCGGAAGACGAACCCGACATTACCAAAGTCAATTTCCGTTTCGATCTGTATGAAAGCTATCTGAAAGGTTATCTTTCCGCGGTCAGAGAGTCGATTACGGAGGAAGAGCGAAAAATGCTTCCGGTCGGTGCGGTATTGATGACGTATGAATGCGGCATGCGTTTCTTGACGGATTATCTGGAAGGAGACGTATATTTCCGCACTCATCGTCCGAAACAGAATTTAGATCGCGCGCACACGCAGTTCAAGTTGGTGGACGATATGCTTTCGGTCATGGATCGCATGTCGGAGGCTGTAAAGAGGTATTGATTTATGCTTGCTTGCGAGAATCAAATCTATTATCTTCGCGAGAATGTGTATGGTGCGGAAAGCCGCTCGTGTTCTTTTCGTTTTGAAGTGGGGAAAGAAGGTTTGACCTTTTACTTTACGGTTAATGACAAGGATATTATCAGTCCGTTTGAAAAGGACAATGAAGATATCTGGCAGGCGGATGCGGTAGTAGTGTTCCTTTCCGCGGACGGCAAACTTACGTCTTATAAAGAGATGGAAGTATCTCCGTATGGAATCCGCTTTTTTGCCGATGTTACGAACGAAGACGGAAAAACGCCGCAGATTTGTAAAATCACTCCGGCATTTGAAGCACATGTAGAGTGGACATCTGCAGGGTATTGTGTACGTATTTTTGTTTCGTTTACGACGCTCGGCAGCTCAGATATAAAAAAGATGAAATTTAATGCGTATTGGTTAGATAAAAAGGCAGATAGGAGTCAGCTTTTGTATGCGCTCAGCCCGACTTTTTGTGAGAGCTTTCACAGACCTGCGTATTTTATCGGAATGGAGGCAGAAAAATGAGATTGCAGGATGCGGCGACAATTGTTTTTGCGGGGGATTCCGTAACAGATGCGGACAAAAATTCAAGTTGGGACAAGATCGGAAACGGTTATGTTCGTCTGATTCGGGATGCACTGGCGGCATTTTATCCCCAAAAGCGTTTTCGGGTGATCAATTCAGGAATCAGCGGGGACAACTCACGCGACTTGCTTGCGCGTTGGGATCGCGATGTTTCTGCATTTGCGCCGGATGTTTTGTTCTGTATGATCGGTATCAACGATGTATGGCGGCATTTCGATAAATTGGATCCCGAAAAACCCTTGGTTTATGAAGAGGAATTCGAGAGAAATATTAAATCGATCTGTGAACGCGGAAAATTGTGCAAAGATTTCACGTTGATGCCGCCTTATTTTATTGAGCGCAATCAAAGTGATGAAATGTTGCAGATGACTTTGCGGTATGCGGAGATCGTACGCCGTACAGCGCGCGCGTGCGGGGTGCGCGTGCTTGAATTGCAGCCTGTATTCGACGAATATATGAAGTCAAGTTCGGGGCTGAGTATATCGTGGGACAGGGTTCATCCAGGTAATATCGGTGCAATGCTCATTGCGCGCGCAATCATGCGCAGTCTTGAAAATTAAATTAATTTGAGCTTGCATGACATTTGGCTTTGGTTTGTGCAATGAATTTATTAAAAAAAATTATAAAAAGACGGTTTTCCTATCGAAGCCGTCTTTTTTTTGCAAAATACTGATCAATAAATGTTTGCGTTATTGCGTTGGAGCGTCGAAAGGAAATTCTTTTTTTGCCTCTGGGAAAAGAGCCGCATATTCTTTGTCGATGATTGAAAAACTGCGGACAAAGCATTTAAAAAAGCCACGGCTGTTTTGATCGATGTATGGTTTTTGGGGTAAAGGATCTTTGGCTATTTCATCGAGATGATAATCTCCGTTGACTTTCCAACCCTGCAAAAATCCGATTTTTATAGCATCAGTGGGGCAAAAAAAGGAACAGCGCATACACATATCGCAGCGATGCCCGAATCGGATCTTTCCTTTTTCGAAACGGATATTGTTTTCGGGACATTCGCGCACACACCGCATACATTGCACGCACTTTTGCATGTCGGTCCGATAAAAAAAGGAATTGATCGTTCCGCCGATTTTCTGTACCGATACGGCTGCGGAAGCAACATTGTACCAAAAATTGCTTTGAATTTTTGGGGCAGAACCTGTTTCCAGCCGATAAATCATGATGCGCATCAGCTTTTTGTCTTTATCTAAAATCTCGCGCACGAACGTTCTGTCATAGGCGAAGTGAATATTGTAGGGCATTATGAAATGGTATTCGCCAGCGAAAACTGCGCCTTTTTTCTTCATTCGTCGCAGAAGAATGCGGCTGGAAGCGTTGTTGATGGCAAATGTTTCGCCGCTGTTTTTATATATAAAAAATTTCTGTCCTTTTGTTATTTTCAGTTTTTTTACGTACCGATTGAAGGGGAGAGGTGAATTGAAACCATAGATGGGATAGCCGAACCCGATAAGGTCAAATCCTTGCATATCGGCGACGGGCGTGCCGCGGCGGATCTCTACGCGCGTTACGGTATGTCCGCGGGCAGTGAGCTCTTCTTCGGCACGATCGGTCAGATAGCGCGTATTATAAGTGCCTGTATAATAAATCAACAGAATTTTCATGGCTTTGCCTTTCCCGTTTGAATGAGGAAGTCGATCTCGTCAGCGACAGTCTGCCGCAGGGGACGGGGAGAGTATCCAAATGTTTCTTTTGTCTTGCGAAGGGGAAAATTGGTGTTTTCCCGCAGGGCAGCGAGCGCTGCACGAGTATACAGCGGGCGTTTTTTTCGCAATTTTGCATAGAGGAATAAAAACGGCAACCCAAGGTAAGCGGTCCACATAGGCAATGCGGGCAGGCGTTTTTTGCCTGTATATTCGGCTGCGTAGCTGAGAATTTCATCGATGCGGTCAGGCTTGTTCGCGAATATGTAGCTTTCGCCTTTTTTTGCGTGTTCCACGATCGCGGGGAGTACGTCCGCAACGTCGCGAATATCAAAATCATTGTATCCCGCTCGAACGGAAGCGGGGAGCCGCCCTTCGAGATAATCGATAAACATCTGTGCCATGTGGCCGTTGCCATAATCGCCGGGGCCGATCACGCTGGCAAACAACAGGATAGACGCATCCAGCCCGTATTCCCGTACCGCCCGAAGTACTTCCGCATCCGCTTCTGCTTTGACGCGCGGATACCCCTTGCGGGAGCGCTTCGGGTCCGGATGATAATTGCTCAAATCTTCTTTGAGAGCAATCCCGCGCGGCAGGGCTTCTGTTGAGGAGATGTGCAGGAGTTTTTTTGCGTGATGCCTGCAACAAGCTTCAACGACATTTTTTGTCCCGGTGACGGTCACATCGTATAATTCTTTCTGCGAACTTTCGCCGATGGAAACTTTTGCGACGGTATGAATGACAATAAACGGACCATTTTCCTTAAAAAGTGCTTCAACATCTTCTTTTTTTGTTATGTCGCCGTATATGAGATACGGTTTGCGTTCTCCGAAAACCTGTTCTGCTTTTTTCGGATTGCGTGCCAATCCTATGACGTTACAGCCTTCGTCAAGTAACTTTTTTGCAAGGACGTTTCCCACAAAACCTGTACAGCCCGTCACGATATAGGTGCAGTCTTTTTTCATAGTATCCCTTTGCTCGTATGCGAATCGGTCATTTCAGTATAATTATACATAATCTTACTTGTTTTTACAATGATTTTGAAAAGCTTTTTGAGTTTGCCTATTGACAAATTTGGGTTTTTATAATATAATATACGTAATATAACGCACGTTATATAACTTATGAAAGGGAAGTGCCAACATGCCTCCGAAAGCAAAAGTGACAAGAGATGATATTCAAAGATGTGCGGCAGAGGTTGTACGATCGCGCGGTGCGGGCAAGCTGACGGCGAAAGCACTGGCAGGGCGGCTGCATTGTTCGACGCAGCCGATTTTCTGGGTATGTGAAAACATGGAAGAAGTGCGGCAGATGGTCCGCGACGAAGCTCTTGCGCGCTTCGGTGAGTATTTGCGGATGCCGCAGGAGAGTGCGTCTCCATATCTGGCGGTAGGGTTAAATTATATACGGTTTGCGATCGAAGAACGAGAGTTTTTTAAACTATTGTTTATGAGTGAAAATTGGGAAGATATACTGAATGCGCACAAAGAGATGCCGTATGTATTGGATGTGATCGAAAAAACAGAACATATATCGGGTGAAGATGCGCAGAGGGTGTATGAAGAGATGTGGATGCTGTCGCACGGAATTGCGACGATGATTGCTACAGGCACCGCGCAGTTTTCGGAAGAGCAGATCCGCAGGATACTGCATGATGTTTACAGCGGGCTGATGATGAATTTGCGCAATAGAAAGGCATAGCGAACGGCCGATTGGTATATTGCGGCAAAAATTTAGAAAGAAATAATGTGCGGCGGGTAGCCGCAGAACAATAAAGGAGGCAAACATGAAAAAATACGATGCGGTCGTGATCGGCGCGGGAAACGGCGGGCTGACGGCGGCGGTGCGGCTGTTGCAGGGCGGTGCGCGCGTGCTGTTGGTGGAAAAGCACAATATTCCCGGCGGATTTGCGACCAGTTTCCGTCGCGGAAGGTTTGAGTTTGAGGCTTCTTTGCATGAACTCAACGACTTCGGAACGGCGGATAATGCAGGTGATGTGCGTGAATTGTTTGATCAGTTAGGTGTAACGGATAAAATCGAATGGATGCAGATACCCGAGGCGTATCGTGTGATTTCGCGTGCGGAAAAATTGGATGCGACATTGCCGTTCGGGGTAAAAGCGTTCATCGACAAAGTGGAAGAGTACGTTCCGGGAAGCCGTGCATCGGTGACGAAATTCTTCGATCTTGCAGAAGAGGTACGGCTGGCGCAGGCGTACAGTTCATCGGTAAACGGAAAGACGGATTCCAAGATCATGGTCGGACAGTACGGTAATTTTGTGCGCAGCGGTTCGTATTCTGTCAATGAAGTTCTGAAAGCTTTGAAAATGCCCAAAAAGGCACAGGATATCCTCAATGCCTACTGGTGCTATTTGGGCGCGCATTGCGATGATCTGAGCTTTGTACACTATGCATCGATGGTCAATCGTTATATGAAGCGCGGTGCGAGTATGCCGAAAATGCGTTCGCATGAAATTTCGCTGGCGTTCGTGGAGCGTATTCGTGAATTGGGCGGAGATGTTCTGTTCAACACGGAGGCAGTGAAGATTCTGACAGATGAAAAGGACGGCGGCGTTTCCGGGGTGATTCTCGATGACGGTACGCAAATTCAAACGCGGCACGTTGTTGCGAACTGTGCGCCGCATGTGGTGTTCGGAAGAATGATGGACAAGGTACCCGAAGCGGAAGTGCGCGCTACGAATGCTCGTAAATTTGCGGGCAGAGGCTTTACGATGTTCTTGGGACTCAATAAGAGTGCGGATGAGCTGGGTGTTGAAAATCACAATTATTTCTTATACGATACGATGGATACGGTTGCTCAGTACGAGAATATGCGTACCATCAAGGATAACAATGTACAGGCGACGGTATGTTTGAATCGCGCATATCCGGATTGCTCGCCGAAAGGCACCTGCATGATGTATTTTACAACATTGTATATGTCGGATGATTGGGGCAATGTCAAGGCGGAAGATTACTACAAGACGAAAAATTATGTAGCGAACAAAATGATCGATCGTTTTGAACAAGATACCGGTGCGAAGATACGCGATAGTATCGAAGAGATTTCGATCGCGACGCCGATGACGTATGCGCGTTATTGCGGACATCCGGAAGGCGTAATTTATGGGTATGAATCGCAGTATTGGGACGGTTTGATGCCTCGTCTTCTGATGATGGCGGAAGATCACAAAGTCCGCGGTTTGCGGTTTGCAGGCGGATATTCCATGCGGCTTTCGGGCTATTCGAGCGCATATTTCTCCGGCGAAATAGTAGGTCGGCAGACAGTCGGCGATATCAAGAGGGAGGGCTGAAACTATGGCATTCGTATTTAAAAAACAGATTTTCGGATTCATGGATCTTCTGCGTTTCAAAAAACTCGTTCCGAAACGTCGCGAAAAACTTGCGGAAGGCTCGGCTGCAGCTTTGCCTAAAACGTATCGGGTGAATGAAACCGCTAAAATACTGCACCCCGGATATCAGAGCGCAAAGCTTGTAAAAATCGATCTGAACACACCGGATACGAAAACCTATCATTTTGAAACAGAACGCCCGCTGTATTTCCGTGCAGGACAATACCTTACACTCGGATGTAAAGCGGGAGAAAGTTTGGTGGCTCGCCCGTATGCGATTTCATCCGCTCCCAAAGCAGGGTTAGCGAAAAGAGTAAGTATTACGGTAAAGAAATGCGGCTTTTTCAGCGGGTATTTGTTTGATGAAGCGAAAGTAGGGGATATGTTCACGCTCGGCGATCCTTCGGGCGAGTTCTGCTTTGAGCCTTTGAAAGACAGTCGGCAGATCCTTGCAATTGCAGGCGGGAGCGGCATCACGCCTTTTTACAGTATGGCACAGGCGATCGCTGACGGTACGGAAGATTTCTCATTGACAATTCTTTACGGCGTAAAGACGGAAAAGGATATTATTTTCCGTAACGAACTGGATGCCCTGGCTTCGGATAAAATCAAAGTGGCATATGTTTTGAGCGATGAGCAAAAAGAGGGCTTTGAACACGGTTTTATTACGGCGGAACTGATTAAAAAGTATATTTCCGGCGATTTTACCGTTATGATGTGCGGGCCGGGCGCCATGTATGCGTTTGTAGATAAAGAGATCAAGGAATTTAACCTGCCTTTGAAGAGGGTAAAGAAAGAGGCGAACTGTGTGGGCGAGCGCGATGTTAAGGATGCAGAATATACGCTGACAGTGCACATCGGGTTTGAAACGTATACGGTCAAGGCGCAAGCACGGGAAACTGTCCTTACGGCGCTGGAGCGCGCAGGATTGCGTGTTCCTTCCAAATGCCGCGCGGGCGGATGCGGTTTCTGCCATAGCAAACTCGTTTCAGGCAAATTTTCCATCGCGGGCGCGGATAAGCGCCGATTGGCAGATGATAAATTCGGTTATTTCCATACCTGTTGTTCTTACCCCGATTCAGATATGGAACTGATCGTACCGAAAGCATAAACCTTTATAAGAGTTCTGCGGTTACTGCTTGCGGAGTTTTGTTCAAATCAAACAGAGATGGCATTGCAGGGTTTCCTGCGCAGCCATCTCTGTTTTGCATGAAAGTATAAAAAGATGCCGACGGAAATATCCGTCGGCATCTTTATGATTGGTAGAAGAGTTGTTTGTTCCGTTTTAACCGATTTTCTTGGCGATTGTACCTTTGAAGAAGCACACAACGGCACCGATTACGGCGAAAACGCCGCCGAGGATCGCGCCAATGCCGAGCTTTTCGGTATAAAGCGCCGTAATGACGTCTTTTGTCTCAGAGCCGCCGAGGCTGATTGCCGTAAAGCCGGTGGTGCTGAACAGGAAGACGGCACCGACAACAAAGCAAGCCGTCGTTACAATTTTTGTGATGAGGCCGTTTTTGAATACCAGCGCGAGCAATCCGCCGACTAACGGCAGGCAAAAGCCGAGCGTCGTCATGATGTTGAATTTGAGGGTCTCCACAGAAAATCCGCCGCCTTCAATTTTGCTGCCGAAAGCGAGCTCCATACCCGTGAAAGAAAAACTTGAGCCAAGAACTTTTCCTTCATAAGAAACGCAGTCGAGGAACATCATGCAGAAAGCTGCGATGCCGAACAAGAGTGCAATTCCCCCAGCAATATAATAGCTGAAACTTTTCTTTTTTGCCATAATTATCCTCCTAGCAAATTTAGTATCACTATTTTATCACAGAATGCAGGAAATTGCAATACATCGTCGGGAATTTTATAAACTTCGACTGATTCGCAAAAAGTGTTGATTTGTTTTGGCAATAGCGTTATAATGAAAATATGGAAAAAGAGCAGCTTTTTAAGATTGGTTTGAGGATTGGAGACGGGTGTATCGATTATCCTTTTGAAAATGATTTTGAGACGGCAGTGTTTCGTCGTAAGGACAATCGAAAATGGTTTGGGATTTATCTTGGCGTACCGAAAAAGTATTTTGGAGAAAGAGAGGGAAGCGAATTTTGTTTAAATTTGAAATGCCCGCCCGAGCTTTCAATTTTTCTGCGCGAAAGCCGCACCGGAATTTATCCGGCTTGGCATATGAATAAACGCAACTGGATCACCGTGCGTTTACATGCCGTGGATGAGGAAGAATTAGAAAAGTTGTTTATGCTCAGTTACGATTTATGTAACGATAAAAAGAGAACGCGGGAAAAGAGAAAGCAAAATTTGTGAAGGAAATGTGACAGGAATGTGCTGATTCGATTGCAATTCTTCTGCGTTTATAGTACAATAAAAAAGATAGCGGATTTTGACGGTTCGGTAGAGAACCGCTCGAAATAATTACATAATTGCGGAGGGGTTATGACCAAGCTCAAGAAACTGCCGCTTACGGCAAAGGACGCAGCGCTCAGTTTCCAGCATATGTTTGCAATGCTGGGCGCAACCATTACCGTCCCGATCCTCGCGAATATGAGCATTGCCATGGCGATGATCGCGGCTGGTATCGGTACGATTATTTTCTATTTCATTTCGCAGAAAAAGGTGCCCGTGTTTTTGGGGTCCAGCTTTGCTTTCCTGCCTGCGCTGATCGCGGTAGTCGGGCCGGATAAAGAAATGTATAGTGCGGCGTGGCAGGAAGCAGTAGCCGCTGTTGCGGTTTCGCTCGTTCTTGCCGGTCTTGTATACGTTATTTTTTCGATCATTATCAAATATGTCGGTGTACAGAAGGTCCGCAAACTTTTCCCGGCGATTGTTGTAGGTCCTGTTGTACTCATCATCGGTATGATTTTGGCACCGAAAGCTTTCCAAAGCAATATTATCGGAGTGAGTGGCGTCGAAGCATGGAAGTCCTGGACGACAGCGATCGTAACGGCGCTCACAATGATCCTCGTGAACGCGTATGCGAAACCCAAGTCTTTCCTGAAAGTCATTCCTATTTTGCTCGGGTTTGGCGTTGGATATGTGTATGCATTCTGCATCAGCTTTGCGCCTGGCGGAAGTCTGTTGAGCTATATTGTGCAGGAGAACGGCGTATTCAGTCACTTTGACGGTTCTAAGGCATTCAGTGCAGGCCGTATCGTGATTTTCCAGCACATCGCGGAAGAATTTTCTTTCTATAAAGGCTTTGCTTCTTCTACATTTGGGACAACCCTTGTGTCTGCAATTTTAATGATTGTTCCGCTTGCTATCGTCACGTTCATGGAACATTTGGGTGACATCAGTGCAAACAGCACGGTTTGCGGAAAAGATTTCATGGTTGATCCCGGTCTGCATCGCACAGTTATGGGTGACGGTATCGCAACGGCGGTCAGCGGTCTTTTGGGTGGACCTGCGAACACGACGTACGGCGAAAATACAGCTGTGCTTGCGATCACGAAAAACTACAATCCTCGCAATATTTTCTTTGCGGCCTGCCTTGCGGTTATCTTTGGTATGTTGTCGGTGTTCGCTGACTTTTTGGCAACGATTCCTGCGCCTGTCATCGGCGGTGCATCCATCGTATTGTATGGCATGATTTCGGCTTCCGGTCTTCGTACTCTTGTCGATTCCAAGGTTGATTTCAATAATACGAAAAATCTTATCGTTGTTTCGGTTACGCTCGCCATTGGTTTGGGTATGGGCGCAATGAGCTTGATCGGTGACGTTACGGGTAACACCATTTACAAAGTTATGATCGGCGATGTGGAAATTTCTCCGCTTGCGATCGCGACGATCAGTGCAATTGTTTTGAATTTGGTCATTCCCAATTCCAAACAGCCTACGGAAGAACAGGAGAAAGCGGAAGAAAAAGCGATTGTTAATCTTGCGCCTTCGGCTGCGGACATTGAGTTGGAGAAACTGGAAGAGGAGCAAGAAGAAACCGAGGCTGCTTGCGGGCAAGAAAAACCCAAGGAATAATCGGTAATTTGTAAAATTATTTCGAATAAAAAAATCGGCTCTGAATTACAGAGCCGATTTTTTATGCTTTAAGAAAAGATTTGATTAAGAAAGACGTTGAATCAATTATTATAAGCGTATTATGGTTCTTTTGAATCAAAATTTTTCCGTCTTTTGAATTTATCTGCAATGAGGCGATAAACAGCGTACGTAATGAAAGCGAGAGCAAACTGAATCGCACAAAGCAGCAGGAGATAAAATGGAGAAAAAGAAATAGGGCCGAGGGAAACAGGCAAAATTTTTTCAAACCGAATGGGAAGAGGGGATGTTGAAACAAAAGAAAAGTTTGGGTCGTAGGAGGGGTTTGAAAGTACCGCTGCAACGTTAAGAGCAAACATCATCGTATAATAACAGGGTATCAGACATGCAAGGGCTTTTAAGTGTGATGCGTTTGGTCTTGCGCCCAAGCGAAGAACCAGGTTTGCAGTAACGGCAAAGAGCAAGACATGCGAAAAAACAAAATAAGTTGTATTATAATGCAACACGCACGAATGGCCGATTGTGGGATTGACAAATGCAATAATTGCGCCCGGTGTGTTGATCAAAAACAGTGCGCTTCGGAAAAAAGAAGAATGCGAAAGTACAGCGAAGGGAAGAAGCATAATCCCGAAACTGCAAACGTACAAGGGAAGAGCACCGATGATTCCGTGAGCGGTTTGATAATCATGCAAACGCACAAAAGAAAAGCGAACAGCCAGCTGGTATAAAAGTACTCCTGAAAGGAAAAGCATAGCAAAAAAACGTTGTTTTTTGCTTTTGTTTTTAAGATAGGAAGCAAGAGCAAAGGTTGCGGCGGCACATAATAAAACAAACAAGATATGCCAAGCCCCGAAGATACGGAACCGTAACCATTCAATCTTCATAAGAGAACGGAATTGCATAAAAAAATTCAACGGCGCACATCCGGCGGCAAGCAATACAAAGAGAACAAAAACGCTTTTAACGGAAACTTGATGAGTTTGCAACGGTGTGGGACGAAAAGCAAGGCGTTCGTACAAAATACTGCAAAGGATATACAGGCAAGCAATAAAGGATGCGATGTTGTAGGAAATATAAGCCGCAATTTCTATATGCGTATTTTCGTGTACTGCGAAATAGGGGTGCGGAAGACATAGCCCGATAAGTATCGCCGGAAGGACAGCCGTTATAGCAAGGATCCGGCAACGTTCTTCACGGTAAATCAGTGCGACGGGCAAAATGACAAACCCGCACATTCCGATCCATCGAGAAATCCCGCCCAGTATGGACGCAAACGAATGAAAGCGTAAAAATTGTTCCATGACGTTTGCGGTAAAAAAATTCCAAACAGCGACAATAAAAAAGATCATCGCTATCAAGATTTCCGGCAATCGTCTTTTCGTGATCGGCATTTTTTTATCCTCTGTAGCTACAATTTTGATCGTAGGGTAGTGATTACAGCAGAACAATAATTTGTTCGACAAGAAAAACGGTCGCTATGGAAGCGAACGAAACGACAAGCAATCCTCGGCGGAAATAGGCGAGTACTAGCGCAACCAGTGTTCCTGCGATACCTGACCAAATATAAGTGGTGGAGAACAGAATGGCAGGGAACACCATCACGGCAAGCACACTGTATGGCAGATAATAAAGAAATGACTGAACAAATGTGCTTTTGATCTGTTTTTTGACAAACAGAAGACCGAGGGCTTTACAGATATAGGTAACAGCGAACATAACGGCGCAGCCGATCAGCATATCGGAGAGAGTCATTGGATCCCTCCTTTGCCATCGCTGTGCAAATCGGAAACTTTTTCATCGGTTTCCTGTTTATCGCGAAATTCTTCGGGAACATGCGGGAATAAAAGAGCAACGATGACCGTGCAGACGACGGAACAGATAATAATATCCAGACCATCGGGAAGCTTTTGCAAGATCGGGATAAAATAAAATACACAACTGAGTGCTACCGAGGAAACAACGAGCAGGAGTACGTGAAGATCGTCGCGTGAAGGCGGGACAATGATTGCCACGAACATGGCATACAGAGATATGTTGAACGCACTCATTATGATCTCGTAGTACAAGGCGCCTGTTTCGCCTGTGAGAACGGCGGATAGAAGAGAACTGCAAGCGGCACCGAGGGCTGTTCCGCCCAGCCAGCCGCAGAACGAACAGCTCATGACGCCGATCAGATACGAAAAAGTCAGTTTTTGCGGTTGGCGCACTGCAACGGCATAGTTTTCGTCAGTGACGCCGAAAGAAAGGACGATCCTTTGCCAGAGCGGTGTTTTTCCGCCCAGTTTTTGCGCCAGCGAAATAGACATCAGCAGATAACGGATATTGATGATGAGCATGGTCGCGAGAAGGACAGCGAGAGATGCGCCTGCTGCAATGAGGTCGGTTCCGATAAATTGTCCGGTACCGGTAAAGTTCGTTGCTGAAACGAGTATGGGAAACCAAGGCGGGAACCCTTCATCGATTGCGCGTATTGCGTAAGCAAACGCAACCGGTACATAACCGAGCGCAATGGGCAGCCCGTCTTTTAAACCGCGTGAGAATCGCATAAGTATAACCTGTGAGTAAAATCTGTGCCGCTTTGCAGCGGGACTTTATTATAACACAAAACATACGCAAAGGGAACGAAAATACAGCATAAAATTCAACAATTTGCCTTTTACGGTTTGATTTAAGGCGTCCGATATGCTATAATAATAAAACAGAAGAAAGCAGTGAAGGAGAGGTTCAGCCAAATGTATTGGGCAGACAAGCTTGCGGAAGAGATTGTCCGCAGGAATCCGAACAAAGAAGAATATGTATGCGCGGCGGGTATTTCGCCGTCAGGATCGGTGCACATAGGAAATTTCCGCGATATTGCAACCAGTTATTTTGTGTATCGTGCCCTTTTGAAGATGGGCAAAAAAGCGAAACTTTTGTTTTCGTGGGACGAATACGATCGGCTTCGCAAGGTGCCTAAAAATGTATCCGATTATTTGAGGAACAATTCTTTTGAAAAATACATCGGATATCCGTATGCGGACATTCCCGATCCGTTCGGTTGCTGCAAGAGCTATGCCGAGCATTTTGAAAAGGAATTTATGGCGTCGCTGAAAAAATTCGGGATAGAAATGGAGTTCCGTTTCCAGGCGCAGGAATATCGTTCGGGAAGATATGCGAAGCACGTTATATTTGCTTTGCAAAATCGCAAAAAGATATTTGACATCCTGGACAAGCACCGCACGCAGGATTCGACCGAGGAAGAACGCGAAAATTACTACCCTGTTTCTATTTTCTGCCCGCATTGCCATAAAGACAGTACAAAAATCGTGTCGCTTTCCGAGGATTGCACAAAGGCGCATTATTTGTGCGAATGCGGTCATGAAGGGGATTTTGATTTTACAAAAGATTTCAACTGCAAGTTGCAGTGGAAGGTGGACTGGCCGATGCGCTGGCTCGCCGAGGGTGTCGATTTTGAACCGGGCGGCAAAGATCATGCTTCCAAAAACGGCAGTTATGACACCGCAAAGGATGTTTCGCGTGAAGTATTCGGATATCCTGCGCCGCTTTTTCAGGGGTATGAATTTATCGGGATCAAGGGGAGTGTCGGAAAGATGAGCGGCTCTTCGGGCTTCAACATGACCCCCGATTTCCTTTTGAAACTGTATCAGCCCGAAGTGATTTTGTGGCTGTATGCCAAAACCGAACCGCTGAAAGCCTTTGATTTCTGCCTTTCGGATGAAATTCTGCGCCAGTATTTCGAGTTCGATAAAATGCTCACCGCATATCGCGACGGAACGGCCAATGAAGCGACCGCGCGCGTTATGGAAAATTGTATGGTTGCGGGCCGCACGGTTGTGCCTGTTCCGATGGGGCAGCTTGTCGAATTGGGCTCTGTTGTCGATTTCAACGCGGAGATGATGGAAAAACTCTTTGCAAAGATCGGTACTCCTTATACGGCAGATGAATTTGAAGAGCGTTTCGAAAAAGCAAAATTTTGGCTTCGTACCTGTTCGCCCGAAAGCGAAAACGTTCTTTTGAAAAAGCGCAACTGGCAGTATTATAAAACAATGAACGAGGAGGAACGCGCCTGCGTAAAACAGCTCAAAGAGTATGTGGAGAAAGGCGGTTACACCCTGGAGTCCTTGCAGAGCGAGTTGTACGCGATTCCTAAGCGCGTATATCCCGATAAGGCGGATGATAAGAATGCTCTGAAAGAAGTACAGAGCAAGTTCTTCAAAGACGTATATAATCTGCTCCTTTCCCGAGATAAGGGGCCTCGCTTGTATTTATATTTGTTTGCAGTGGACGCAGACAGATATTTGAATTTGCTTGATTTTTCTCTTTCCGAAGAGGACGATCCTGATGCGAAAGAAGAAATTGTTGCGCCTGTTGAAATTACAAAGGAAGCAGTTCCTGTCGAAGATAAATATGTTTCGGCGCCTGCGCCTGTCAAAGCGCAAATCGAATTGGAAGACTTTGCGAAAAATGATTTGCGGGTCTGCAAGATCCTTTCGGCAAAGCCCATGCGCAAAACCAATAAGCTGATGAAGTTGACTCTGCACGATGGTATGGGCGAGCGAGTGATCGTATCTTCCATAGCAGATCAGTATGAGCCTGAGCAGCTTGTCGGTAAGAAGATCGTTGTTCTCGTCAACCTCAAACCGCATAAATTCGGGAACGAGTATTCGAACGGAATGCTGCTTGCGAGCACGAACGAAGATGGCACTTGCCGTGTTTTGTTTGCCGCCGAAGATGCAGAGATCGGCTCGCTGATTCATTGATTCAACAGAAATATAAGAACGATTAAAAAAATTTGATCGGATATTTAAAAGACCCGCGCCCCGAAGGCAAAGC
>CABQND010000037.1 GCA_902465495.1 uncultured Eubacteriales bacterium | reverse complement strand
CGCGGCTTCACCCGCCGAGGCGCTTACGCGCAAACAGGAATGCGCGGCGGAAAAGTGTGATTTTCCTTGCGCGAATGAATTATTCGGGTTACACTTTTTCTATCATGCTTTTTTGAGCGGACAAAGTTCACGGAATGTTCGGGGACGACGTGCAAGAGGAGAGGAGCGATCGAAATGAAACTGTATTACGATCTTCATATTCATTCCTGCCTCTCACCTTGCGGGGATGAGGACAGCACTCCCAACAACATTGTGAATATGGCGCTCATTAAGGGACTGAATGTCATCGCGCTGTCCGATCACAATACGGGCAAAAACTGTCCCGCCGCGATCGCCGTCGGCAAAAAGAACGGGCTCGTTGTCCTGCCCGCCATGGAGCTTACGACCAGTGAAGATATTCATATCCTCTGCCTGTTTGAAAAATACGAAGACCTGAAAAAACTGGAAGATCATATTCAGTCGTCGCGCCTGCGTATCCGCAACAAGCCCGAAATTTTCGGGCATCAGCGAATTCTGAACGAAAACGACGAAGTGATCGGCGAAGAAGAGGATCTTTTGATCGTGAGTTCGGGCGTATCCGTGCAGGAAGCCGCGGCGCTCGTCAAGGGGTTCGGCGGGATCGCCGTACCCGCGCACATCGACAAACAATCCAACGGACTGATCGGGGTGTTGGGCGCGTTCGATTACGGTTTGGGTTTTGAAATGGTCGAGTGCACCGTTGATTCGGGGGTAGAACTTCCGCAGATCACCGATTCGGATGCGCATTATCTTTGGGACATTTCGGAAGCGGAGCATTTCATTTCGGCGGAAAGCTGTTCTGCGCACGGGGTGTTTGCCGCCCTCAAAAAAATGTGTGCGGAGGGAAAGTGCCGATAACTTTCGCGCGGGAAACCGCGTGCGGGCGGGCGTAAGCCCGCTTTTTTTGTCGAAAAAAAGCGGCTTTGCGGCGAAGGCTTGCAAGCTCTTGACTTTTGGCGTGAAAAAATATATCATGGTAGCGAACAAAAGAGGTACGAAGATGAACGCATTTCTCAGCAAAAAAGCGCAGGGAATCGCCCCGTACGTTGCGGGAGAACAGCCCAAAGATAAAAAGTACGTCAAACTCAACACCAACGAAAATCCGTACCCGCCCAGCCCGAAAGCGGTCCAAGCACTCAGGGCGTTTGAAGCGGACAGCCTGAAACTGTATCCCGCCCCTGACTCCTTTGCACTTCGTGAAGCGATCGCCGCGGCGGAAGGGGTACGCCCCGAAAATGTCTTTTGCGGAAACGGGAGCGACGAGATTCTCGCTCTCTGTTTTCCTGCATTTTTCGATGCGGACGGAACGGGCGCGGCATTTGCGGACGTGACGTACAGTTTTTATCCGGTATTTGCCGCGTTTTTCGGCATTCCGCACACCGTTGTTCCTCTGGAAGAGGACTTTACACTCGATCTGTCTAAACTGACTGCGACGGATGCGCAGGGTCTGATCGTTGCAAATCCCAATGCTCCGACGGGTATCGGCATTCCGCTTTGCGAAATGGAAGCGTTTGTGGCGCAGAATGGGCGCCGCGTCGTCATTATCGACGAAGCATATATGCCGTTCTTCGGAGAAAGCGCCGTACCGCTCACAAAAAAATATAAGAATCTGCTCATTGTGAAGACTTTTTCCAAGGGCTATTCGCTCGCGGGGATCCGTTGCGGGTATGCGATCGGTGACGAGGAGCTCATTGCGGGGCTGGAACGTTGCAAGGATTGTTTCAATTCCTATCCCGTCGATCGCATCTGCCAGGCGGTATGCGCCGCATCGATCGCGGACGCGGAATATTTTGCGGCGATGACTTCGCTGGTGGTGTCCGAGCGCGAACGCCTGTCAGACGGATTGCGCGCCCGCGGTTTTTTTGTTTTGCCCTCGAAAGCGAATTTTGTGTTTGCAAAGCACGAACAGAAGGGGGGCAGGGAAGTGTATGAAGCGCTCCGCGCGAGGGGAGTGTTGGTGCGCTATTTTGCAAAGCCGCGCATATCGGAATTTTGCCGCATCACCGTGGGGTCCGCCGAAGAAAACGATGCACTTTTAGCCGCACTCGATGATTTTTTAAGTAAATAAGGAAGAATATTTTTAGGCGCGCGGAAAATTTTGCCGACGCACGAATGAAGACAAAAGAAGATTTTTCAGGAGTTTTTCTATGTGCGAAAGCATTACAAAACAATTTCTGCGCGATTGCGGAGCGCAGACGAAAATTGAAAAGAGCGAGGATCTTGCCGCTTTTTTCCGCAAAAATGTTCCCACGGGATGCCATGCGGCGCTGTTGTTTTCCGAGGGTGAGCCGCCCGAACGTATTCGGCGTTTTTTGGACATGCTTTCCGGGTTTTCGCCCCGCGCTGTCATGCTGGGGGAGGGGAACGTGATGAGCCTGTTTTCATTGCCCGACGACGTGCGTGCCACGGTGGGTGTGGGCGCGCGGGCGATCACGGCGACGCGTTTTTTTACCACTTTGCGGGGCGGGATCTGTGTCGCGCTGCCCGATTCTCCGTCAGCGGACGGCTGTTTCGAAAGGGAAGCTCCGCCTCCCTTTGCGGGCTATCCGCTTCGGTTTCCCGATTTGATCGCATTGAATACGAATGAAATGTGCCGCAACGAAGGTAGGTCGCTCGCAGAAACGGCACTTTGCGCATTGTGCGCGGAAGAATTGCGCACAGACGCGCTGTTTTCGGGAACGGAGCACGACGTGTCTCTTTTTGAAAGGTTGACCGAAGAGCTCAGAACATTGTGCCGCAAAGGAGCGATTTCGCGCGAAAAGCTTTTTTGCGTTTCGGCGTCGTTTTTGCTCACCTTGCAAAAGTATCCACGCTTTGCATGTCTGGGCTTTGACAAATTTTTGAAGAGACGTATGCCGCAAAATGCAGCACAATCATCGTTTGCGGTGTTGAAGTACAGCGCAAAGCGGTACGTGTCGCTCTTTGAGAAAGCGGTGCCGCGTACATATTTTGTGCCCGATTACGTTTCGCGCGTTAAGCGTGCGGCAAACGAATTGGGAGCGTCGCCCAAAACCGTATTTGCCAACGTGCGCGTACCGACGGCGGCAGAAAGTTTTGCTCGCATCGGAATTTTTACCGAAAGCCGGAGGCGCATGGCAGTTTCGGCGCGGCTTTTAGAATCGTTCGTGCGGGACGTTGCGTGTGCATATTGCGCGAAAGAGCGGGAAAAATCCGTCCGATTTCCGCTCGAAGAGGGATATGATCTTTCGGCGGAATGCACGCCGCTTTTATGCGCACCCGCGTTGGAAAGGGAATTCGGACTGTCGCCGTGTTTTGCTGTGCGCATGTAAATGAAAGGGGGAGAATATGTCGCTTGTACAAATGAACTGCAAAAATTGCGGCGCGCCGCTGGAAAAACAGGGCGGTGAATACGTCTGCAAACATTGCGGCGCGAGGGTGCTCAGCGTTTTGGATGCGTCCGTTGAAACGGGCGCGGAAGTGATCGGCGCGGAGGAGTTTGAGCGGGAACTGCAAAAGCGAAAGAGTGCATTTGCGTTCGATTTCGGGACCGGATACCGTGTGTTCGAAGGAGCGACCGAAGCCATAAACGGGCAGATCCGTCAGGCGGCACGCTTTTTGCAGAGCGGAAAGGCGTATGCGGTAAACGAGGCGCTTCGCGGCGTGCCCGATACGGTATTTGCAGCCGAACGGCTGCGTCTGCTCGCGGCAATCGGGGCAAAGGACGAAGCGGAGCTCTCTTATTGGGCGGGAAATCTGCACAAGACATTGCATTTCGAGCGCGTCCTTGCGCTGGCGGATCATGAACAGAGGCGCGTTTATGCGCGGATTGCGGAGGTGTGCGCAGAAAACGCGCGCATTGCTCGAGAGATCGGAGAGGGTATGCGATTGGTTGAGGCGCAGGCGTACGAAGATGCCGAACGATACGGCGCAGTGATGTGTGCAAAGTTTGCTGCCTGTGCGAGGGCGTGGGAGCTTCTGATTGCGGCGCGGTGCGGCAGGGACAGGGCGTATGATCCGTCGGCAGATCTTGCAAAATGCCGCCGCTGTCCCGACTTTTCGATGGCGTTCGGCGAACCGTTGGAAGGGGAAGAACTGCCGCGGAGCCTTTCGCCTCTTATTTTGGAGCGGTGGCGCGAGATGAAGCGGAAAAAGCAGGCTACTTCAAAATGGAAGGGGAAATTTATCGGCGGACTCATCACGGCAGCGGGGATTGCTCTTCTTGTTGTGATCTGGACGCTGATCGAAAAGGCGTTGTCGTGAAACAGCGAACGCAAGCGCGCCGCGGGCTAAAAACAAAGCCCGCGGCGCGTCGGATTTTATACGATAGATTTATGAGGTTTTTTTGCCGAAAAAACGGACAAAAACGGCGACGAACAAAAGAATACTTCCCGCAATAATATAATATACGGGAAAAACGGTGATAAGTGAAAACAGCAGTAAAAATGCACCCGAAAACAGATAGCCTCGCCAGGCTTCGCGCCGCACATGAAAACGAAGTTTTTCGGCAAATCCGTTTTTTGGGGAAGGCGGCTCGATGAGATGCTCCGGCATATTGCCGCTTTCTTTGATCAGAGTGTATATTTCGTCAGCTCCTTTTAGGGTAACCCCGAATGCTGTTGCCAGTTTTTTTGCCTCGTCTGTAAAATCGTTTGCGGCTACGATTGTTTCCGAGACGTTTTTCTGCTCTTTGTCGTTTGTGCGTATAATTGCGGCAATTTCGTCTGCATTGACTTTTTCAAAGCGGAAAAGCATGTGCCAGCAGCCTATGTCCGTGTGCACAAGTTCATTTTCGGCGCGCGCATTCGTATCTTCGCTCTTTGCATTGAGGCATTGCGCGATCAGACTTGCGTTCTCTTTCGGGGAACACATTGCCATGTGAAAGGCTAGTTTTGCAATTTGAGCGTTTTGTGCTTTCCCTGCGCTGCGCTTGCCGTGTGCGGCGCGCCGCCAGAGAAAAAAGAGTACCGATGCCGCACCGGCGGCGGCGAGGGCGGCGGCAAAAGCGCCCCATAGTCCTGCTGCGCGGCGAAGCAAACAAAACATAAACAAAAAAAACACCAAAAACAGAAAAACAGTGTCCGACCAAAGCGGTAAGTCAAATTTTTTCAAAGAAAAACCTCTCTCGAAAGTTTTCCGTGATTTTTCCCTTTTTTTCGCGCTTTCAAACCTTGCAACGCCGAAAAAGATGTGGTATACTGAAAAGAAAAAAGGGAATATTTGGCGAAAGGGGTATAACCTGACCGTACAATTCCCATACCTTGAATGAAGGAAATGAAGATAGCGATTTTCGGGGGATCGTTTGATCCCGTGCATGCGGAACATATCAATATCGTAAAAGCGGCGGCGGAAAAGCTGGAAACGGACAAGATCATTGTGATCCCCGCATACATTCCTCCGCACAAGCAGGGCAAGAGCCTTGCTTCTGCGCAGGATCGGCTGAATATGGCGAAGCTGGCATTCGGTCAGATCAAAAACTGCGAGGTCAGTTCTTTTGAGATCAGCGCAGGCGGAACGAGCTATACCTATCGCACATTGCAGTATTTTCGTGAAAAATACCCGCAGGCGACCTTTTACCTGCTTGTCGGCGCGGATATGCTCAAAGATTTTTATACATGGAAGGAACCTGAAAACATTCTTGCCAACGCCGAATTGGTCGCGGCGGGCCGGGAAGGGGAAAAGCTCAACGTCAAGGCGGAACAACTTCGTTTTTTTGCGAAGTTCCACAAATTTTTCCGAACCCTTGAATATACGGGCAGGGACATTTCCTCGACCAAGGCGCGCGTGCTGTGCGCGTTCGGCGAGGACCTCAGACCCTATCTTACGCAGGATGTGATCGATTACATTGAGGCAAATGAGCTGTATCGCGTGGAGCGGGTCAAGGATGCGCTTCGCTATTTGAAACCTGCGCGCCGTAAGCATTCTCTGCGCGTGGCGCTCATGGCGGTGAGTGTCGCCGGCAAATACAAAATTCCGGAAAATACTGCGATTTTGGCTGCGGCACTGCACGACTGTGCGAAAAATCTCGATCTTTCCGCTCCCGAACTTGCGGGATTCGTTGCGCCCGAAGACGTGCCCCAACCCGTGATGCACCAGTATGCCGGGGCATATCTTGCCGAACACACATTCGGGGTGGAAGATGAGGACGTGCTCAATGCCATCCGTTTCCACACGTCGGGGCGGCCGAACATGAGCAATTTGGAAAAGATCGTGTTTTTATCGGATATGCTCGAACAGGGCAGGGATTTTCCGGGCATTGAAAAATTGCGGCGTCTGTTTTATGAAGACCTCAACGAATGTATGTATAAGAGTCTGAAATATGAACTGCGCTATCTCAAAAAACAACGAGGCACGATTTATCCTTTAACCGAAAGCGCCTTTGCGTATTATGAAGAACTCGTCAAGCGCGGCTGACGTCGAAGCCGCTTAGAATTTGCGGGCAAAGCTGCCCGCACCGAAGAAAAACGATAAGGAGAACGATATGCAATCCGAACAACTTACGCAGGAGATCTGCAAACTTTTGTCCTCTAAAAAAGCGGAGGATATTCTGATCATCGACGTGCGAGAAAAGACGTCGCTGTGCGATTATTTTGTGATCGCGAGCGGGCGCAACACGACGCAGGTCAAAGCGCTTTGCGAAAATCTGGAAGAATACCTTTCCAAACAGGGCGTCGAGCCCCGCCGTACGGAAGGGGTGCGCGAAGGGCGTTGGGGGGTGCTTGATTACGGCGATGCGATCGTGCACATTTTCAACGACGAATCCCGACTGTTCTATCATCTGGAACGGTTGTGGGGTGAAGGCGACAACGTCCGCCGCTTCGAGGATTGACAAAAACCGCGGCGGGCTATTCTGCCCGCCGCGGAGAAGGTTTTTTTAGAATTCGGCGTTTGTATTTCCGCCGCGGATATGCGCGTTTGAATCATCGAAATTTAATTTCTTTGGGTTCGCCGTAATTGTTTTTCGGGCGTGCGCGCTTTTTTTCAACAATGTAGTATACAGTCTGCGGCTGTTTTTTTTCATTCTTTTCGCTTTGATCGGCCGTAGGGGGCTCGATTTCCTTGGTTTGTTTTGTGCGTTCGGCATCTCGTTTGCGCATTTCGCGCCGTAACGCTTTTGCGCCCGCGACGCATCCGAAACAAATACCAAACAACAGAAAAAGATACAGTCCGCCGAAGAGCGTGCTTGCGAGAAGATTCATGGTTTCACCGCCTTTTATGATACGAAGTATATTGTATCACAGGCGTAAGGAGATTTCAGGGCGGCTTTTGCCGCAGCAACGGGGGTTTTGTCGAATGACGGTTTACGACATAATCGATGCCAAAAAACGAGGGAACGCGCTCAGCGAAGCGCAGATCCGTTTTTTTGTGCGGGCAGTGGCGAGCAATCAGGCGTCCGACGCGCAGATCGCCGCGTTTTGCATGGCGACGCTTCTGCGCGGCATGACGGACGAGGAATGTTTTGTTTTGACCGATGCGATGGCAAAGAGCGGCGAACTTTGCCGCCGCCCGTCTGCGGAAGGTGTATTTGCGGACAAACATTCGACGGGCGGCGTGTCCGATTCGACGACGCTCGTGCTTGTACCCGTGCTTGCGTCGCTGGGCGTAAAATGTGCCAAATATTCGGGCAGGGGGCTCGGTCATACGGGCGGCACGCTGGATAAGCTGGAGAGTTTTGCGGGTTTCAATGTTTCCCTTTCGGCGCAGCAATTTGAGCGGCAGGTGCGTTTGGTCGGCGCGGCGATCGCCGGGCAGACCGAGCATACGGTGCCTGCGGACAAACGGATGTATGCCGTTCGGGACGTGACGGCGACGGTGGACAGCATTCCGCTGATCGCGTCTTCCGTGATGAGTAAAAAACTTGCGTCTTTTGCGGACGTAATTTTGCTGGATGTGAAGTATGGAGACGGCGCGTTCATGCGCGATGCGAAAGATGCGGCGGCATTGGCGCGGTTGATGGTGTCCATCGGCAGGGCGGCGGGCAGGGATACCTGCGCCGCAGTTACCTGCATGGATCAGCCGTTGGGCGATCATATCGGGTGCAATGCCGAGGTGCGCGAGGCAATCGAAGTGCTCAAAGGCAAGCAGAACGACCTCGCGACGCTGTCTTTGTATCATTGTAAAAAGCTGGCGGCGCGCGCGCTGAAAATTTCCGAAACGGAGGCAGAGCGCCGCGCGCAGGAGAGCATCCGTTCGGGAGCGGCGCTTGCGAAACTGGGTGAGATCGTGCGCGCACAGGGCGGGGACGATGCCGCCCTGCAAGACGAAAACGCTCTCCCGCTCGCAAAAAACTGCCGCACGGTGCGCGCAAAGAGTGCAGGATTTCTGCATATTTCCGCGCTGGCTCTCGGCAGGGCGTGCGTAGAGCTCGGCGGCGGCAGAAAGCGCGAAGGAGATCAGATCGATCATACTGTCGCGATCATTTTGAAAAAACGCGCAGGCGACGCAGTGAAAACAGGCGATACGCTCGCGGAAATTTATTATAATAAGGTGAATGAGGACGCGTTTGCTCTTGCAGATGGTGCATTCGGCTTTTCGGAAAAGTATTTTCAAAAGCCGCTCGTTTACCAATTTTTCGGGGAGGATTCCGACAATGTTTAAATTTAAAAAGAAAAACGCAAACGAAGAAGAACTCATTGCCGCAGAAGCCGCAGCGGCTGAAAAGGCGGAAGAAGAGGAAAAGAGGGAAGAGATCGTTGCAGATAATACAGCGAAATCCGGTCAAAGTGCGCCCAAAACAGTGCAGGGCGAGAGTATATCGCCGGATGAAATGCGCGAATTCGAAGAGTTTCGCCGCCAGAAAAAGGCGCTGGAACTAAGGCGTATGCTGCGCATGATCGATCATACTCTGCTCAAACAGACGGCAACGCGCGAGGATGTAAAAAAATTGTGCGAGGAAGCGCGCGAATTTGGCTTTTACTCCGTATGCGTGCAACCTGTATATGTCGGTTTGTGCTGTGATATCCTTCACGATGCGCCTTCGGTCAAGATCGCTTGCGTGGTAGGTTTCCCTATGGGCGAAAATACGACGGAAACCAAAGTGTTTGAAACCAAACGCGCCATCGCCGACGGTGCGGATGAGATCGATATGGTCATCTGCATTTCCGCTGTCAAAAACGGGAACTTCTCCTATGTAAAAAAGGAGATCAAACAGGTCGTTAAGGCGGCAAAAGGGAACCCCGTCAAAGTTATCATCGAAACTTCCCTTCTCACGCGCGATGAAATGGTGCGTGCGGCAGTCTGCGCGCGCGATGCGGGCGCGGCATTCGTCAAGACCAGCACAGGGTATTTTGGCGAAGGTGCAAAGATCGAGGACGTCAAGCTTCTTAAACAGACGGTTGCAGGCAAATGCTGTGTCAAGGCATCGGGCGGAATACGCACTGCGGAACAGTTCTGTGCGATGATCGACGCCGGCGCCGACCGCATCGGTACCAGTGCGGGAAAAGAAATCGCAAAATCATTGCGCGAAAAAGAATAAGATTCTGCGGCTGATCGATCCCGAATCAACAGCAAAAATATGATTTGATTTTTAAACGCCCGCCCCTTTCGCCTTAGCGAAAGGGGCGGGCGTTTGTAAGTGCTTTTATATAGGTATTTTGATAAAACATACCGCCCGTCCCGCAACATTTTGCGGGACGGGCGGTATGTTCATAGTAAAAAGTGAGCTTACATTTATTTGGTTTGTTTGCATAAAACGGGATTATGCTTATGCAGAGAAAGCGTGAGTATGCCGGTAACGGCGAGTGTTACTGCCTCTGCGGCGGGGAAGGCAAGCCATACGCCCGTCATGCCCCAAAACATGGAGAAAAGCAGAGAGAACGCAATGATCGCCGCAAGTCCGCGCAATAGGGCGACTAAAAAGGCTTGAATGGCACGTTCGCGTGCAGTAAAATACAGCGCCGATACGATGTTCAGTCCCGCAAATATAAATCCGATGCTGTACAGGCGCATGCCGTATTCGGCAAGTTCGGCAAGTCGCACATCTCCCTCGCTGTTAAATACTGCGGTGAGCTGTTCGGCAAGAAAAAATCCGCAAAGGAAAAACAAAATTCCAAGTAGCAGGGCAGTGGCCATCGAATAGCAGTGCAGTGTACGTACGCTTTTCTCATCGCCGATCGCATAAAAACGGCTCACGAGCGGTTGCATTCCCTGTGCCAGTCCTGTGAAGATCGCGATGCAGACAATGGAAATGTTCGCCACGACTCCGTACGCCGCCACGCCGGTATTTCCTGTAAGTCCGAGTATGATATAGTTAAAAGTCAATAGCACGATACCTGTTGAAATTTCGTTAATAAACGAAGGAATGCCGAGTTTGATGGCGCTTCGCACGTTTTCCGCCCAGCCTTTGCGAAAGCGTATCCCGAACGAGTTTTTGCGGCGGATAAAATGCAGACTCAGTGTCAGAATCCCCAAGACAGGCGCGCATCCGGTCGCCAGTGCCGCGCCGAACATACCCATATTCAGCGGATACATGAACACATAGTCAAGTACGATGTTGGACAGGCTTCCCACCAACATGCCTGCCATGGAAAGGTTGGGTGAACCGTCGTTGCGAACGTACGCATTGAGTAATCCGTTACAGATAAAAAACGGAGACATCAACATGAGTGTGCGCAAATATTCGTTCGTAAGTCCGATGATCTCCCGGTTTGCTCCGAGCACTGTTGTGATCGGTTTTGAAAAGAAAAGACCGGCAAACAGAAAAAGGAGGCCAAGCCCGATCCCGGTCAGAAGGGTATGCGTAAACAGTCCTTCTTTGCGTTCGTCGCTCTGCGAATGATAGATCGAGTATTTTGTCGCGCCGCCGGTGCCGAGCATCAGCCCGCACGCATTGATCAGCGCATATGCGGGGATGGTGATGTTGAGCGCGGCAAGTCCGTTCGAGCCTATCTTCGCCGATATAAAATAAGTGTCCGCCAGAATATACAGGGACAACCCGATCATTCCTAAAATGTTCAGGCTCGCATATTTTCCAAATTTTTTTGCTAAATCACCCTGCATAGCTTTCACCGTCTTATTTCGTCCGCTCTATGATACCATACACGCATTCAACTGTCAAATGCTCAGCAAAAAGTTGACCGCATCTTGTTTCAAAATTTATTGTTAATCATGGTTAATTTTATTTGACATAGCGCATAAAATGGTATATAATAATAAAAAATAAACCTTGGTTAACAATTAAAAGGAGAATAGGGCGGTGAGTCGTTTTGAGCGAAGCGTCGCGGTGCTTTGCGGAGCGGCAATGGCAGGGATCCGTCCCGCGGCGCTTGCTGTATGCGATGCCTGTGAGCGCTCTGAATTTGAAAATTGTCGTGCGGTGTTTCCGAAAAAGGGGATACGTTTCGAAGTTTTGGCGACAAACGGCGAAAAAATTACCTATCTCGTGTTCCGTGAGGCGAAATTGCGCGAACAGCTTGCGCTTGCCGAAAATGCCGAATTTCTCGCGCAGTTCGGGTATCCTGCCGGAAATTTTGAAGGCTGCCTGCGGTATTTGAAATTGCGTCTGCGTGGAGATGCTTTTCCGCATGAAGTCGGGGTATTTCTCGGGTATGCGCTGGAAGACGTGTGCGGATATATGCGTGACCCCGCCGCATGCTTGTACTGCGGAGCTTGGAAAGTGTACGCTGAACCCGAAAAAAAACGCATTTTGTTTGCACGGTACAAACGATGCGGCGAAGGAATTGTACGCCGCCTTGCGTGCGGAGAGACTCTTACACAGATCTTCCGGTGAAACGCAACCATTCAGGCTTAATCATGCTTATACTGTTGTAATAACCTACCGATATCAACAGCGCCGTTCCCAGCGGGGAGCGGCGCTGTTGACTTTTTTATTTCATGCCTATAAGCATTTTTCTATATAAAAAAATTTTTTAAATTTTGGCATAAAACCCTTGACTTTCCCAAACAATAAATATATAATAGCGTTAGCACTTGAACAAAGAGAGTGCTAACATTAGCAAAGCGTAAGTGCCAAGTTTCAAAGAGGGGTGACGCGGCAATGAAAATGTCCGACCGGAAAAAGAAAATTTTGCAGATCGTGGTGGATGAGTATATCAACACCGCGGTTCCCGTGTCGAGCAAAAGCATTGCCGAAAAGCATCTTACGGACGTAAGTTCGGCGACAGTGCGCAACGAGCTCGCATCTTTGGAAGAACTGGGGTATCTGACGCAGTTTCATACTTCGGGCGGCAGAGTGCCTTCTCCGCAGGCGTATCGGTTTTATATCGAAGAGCTGATGGAGAAGGGAAATTTGTCCGAAAACGATCTCGATTATATCGAGCGTGCGTTCAGCGAAAAGTCGGGGGATGTGGAGCATCTCATCAAAAACGTTTCGCGAGTCATCAGTGAGCTGACCGATTATACTTCGGTCGCGATCGGACCGCATACGGATGAAGAAAAGATCCGCAATCTTGCGCTTTTAGCCTGCGGCGACGGCAAGGCACTCCTTGTGATCGTGACAGGTTCGCGTATTCTCCGCGATTCTTTTATTGATATTCCCGAATCTATGAGTGACGACGAGTTGGCGAACGCATCTCATGTGATTTCCAAACTGTTCGAGGGTAAGGCGCTTTCCGAAGTGAAGGAGGTAGAGGCGGAGGTTCTGAATGAATTTACGCAGTACCGCCAGGTCATGAGCGAAGTGATCGATGCTCTGAAAAGTTATACCCGTCCGCGCGACGAAGATGTCGTTTTGACGGGCGCGGATAAAATTTTCAAGCATCCGGAATACGAAGATATCGACAACGTCAAGAATTTTTTGACCGTCATTTCCAGCAAAGATCGTCTTGCGGAGATCATCGGTGACGAAGACGATGAGATCCAGATCAACGTCAAGATCGGCTCGACGGGGGATGCGGAAGTTCCGGACGATTGTTCGGTCGTTACGGCGACCTATTCGGCGGGCGGTAAGAATCTCGGCACGTACGGTGTCATCGGGCCTATACGCATGGATTACACGAAGGTGATCACAGTATTGGAAAATGTCGGCAAAGCTCTGGAAGAGCTGGTCGGCAATAAATTGAAAGACAAAAAGGACGATACGAATCATGAGTGAAGAAAAAAACGTGCAGGCGGAACCTGCGAAAGAGGCGGAAAAAGAGCTTCCCGCGCAGGAAGCTGCCGCGGAAACCGCTGAAAAAACCGCCGAGCCGCACGGCTGTGAAAAGAAAAACAAGCATGAAAAATGCAAGGAAGAGCTGGAAGCTGCAAAAGCGGAAGCGGCGGATTTCAAAGATAAATGGATGCGCAGTGTAGCTGAGTTCGATAATTTCCGCAAACGCAATGAATCCACGCGCCGCAACGCTTACTTGGACGGAAAGGGCGAGATCCTGTTAAAGATTTTCCCGATCGGCGATAATCTTGAACGCGCGCTCGGTATGTGCGACGAAAAAACGGCAAAAGGCATCGAAATGGTACTTCGTTCCTTCAAAAAACTTTTGGAGGACGAGGGTATCGAGGAGATCAATCCCGTAGACGAAGAGTTTGACCCGACGTTCTGCGAGGCGATCATGAGCGAACCTGCCGCAGACGGCGTGGAAGCGGGGTATGTCAAAGAGGTTTTTCTGAAAGGATATAAGCGCGGCGACAAGGTCCTGCGGTTCGCGCAGGTCAAAGTCACGAGCTGACGAAGTGTGAATCTCAAACGCGCAGGAAAATTTTTCGGCGCGAAACAAAAACGGACAAAATTCAAGACAACAACGAGCGAAAGCTTTTTGTATAAAATATAAAAATAAATTGGTAATATCTTTTTCGGATAGAAGGAGCGTATATTATGGGAAAAGTAATCGGAATTGACTTAGGTACGACAAACTCCTGTGTAGCTGTCATGGAAGGCGGCGAAGCAGTTGTAATTCCCAACCCCGAGGGTGCGCGCACGACGCCTTCCGTCGTTGCGTTCCAGAAGGACGGGCAGAGGATCGTCGGGCAGGTTGCAAAGCGTCAGGCTGTTGCGAACCCCGACCGCACGGTCATCTCCATTAAGCGCCACATGGGAAGTGATTATAAAGTAGATATTGATGGCAAAAAATATTCGCCGCAGGAAATCTCGGCAATGATCCTTGCGAAACTCAAAGCGGATGCGGAGAGCTATCTCGGCAGCAAGGTCACCGATGCCGTTATCACCTGCCCGGCTTACTTTACGGACAGCCAGCGTCAGGCGACAAAGGACGCGGGCAAGATCGCAGGGCTGAACGTTTTGCGTATCATCAACGAACCGACGGCGGCAGCGCTCGCGTATGGTTTGGATAAAGACAACAGCAATCACAAGGTCATGATCTACGACCTCGGCGGCGGCACATTCGATGTGTCCATCCTTGAAATCGGCGACGGCGTCTTTGAAGTGCTCGCGACCAACGGCAACAACATGCTGGGCGGTGATGACTTCGATAAGCGCATCATGGATTATCTGGTCGACGAATTCAAGAGCAAAGAGGGCATTGACCTATCCAAGGATAAAATGGCAATGCAGCGTCTGAAAGAGGCGGCGGAAAAGGCGAAGATCGAACTTTCGGGCATGACCACCACAAATATTAACCTGCCGTTCATCACGGCGACGGCGGAGGGCCCGAAACACCTCGATGTAGACCTTACCCGTCAGAAATTCGATGCGCTTACGGCAGACCTCGTCGAAAAGACGGGCGAACCTATGCGCCTTGCAATGAAGGACGCGGGCCTTTCGTACAGCGATATCGACAAAGTTATTCTTGTCGGCGGCTCGACGCGTATCCCTGCCGTTGTGGAAAAAGTCAAACAGATCACGGGCAAAGAACCGTTCAAGGGCATCAACCCCGACGAGTGCGTCGCGATCGGCGCAGCCATCCAGGGCGGCGTGCTTTCGGGCGAAGTCAAAGACGTGCTGCTGCTCGATGTCATGCCTCTGTCTTTGGGTATCGAAACGTTGGGCGGCGTGTTCACGAAGCTCATCGAACGCAATACGACCATCCCTGCCAAGAAGTCGCAGGTGTTCTCCACCGCGGCGGATAACCAGACGCAGGTCGACATTCATATTTTGCAGGGCGAACGCGAATTTGCAAAGGACAACAAGACGCTTGGCCGTTTCGAATTGACCGGCATTCCTCCGGCACCGCGCGGCATTCCGCAGATCGAAGTCACTTTCGACGTAGACGCGAACGGTATCGTGCACGTTACGGCGAAAGACCTCGGTACGCAGAAGAGTACGGATATCACGATCACGTCTTCGACAAATCTGTCCGAAGCGGACATCGATAAAGCGGTGAAAGAAGCGGAACAGTACGCCGAAGAAGATAAGAAACGCAAAGAAAAAGTGGACAACAAGAACAAGTTGGACGGCATGATCTTTGCGGTCGAAAAATCCATGAACGAGCTGGGTGATAAACTGTCGGCGGAAGACAAAGCTTCGCTCGAAGAGAGCGTCAAGCACGCAAAGGAAGAACTCGCTTCGGACGACGATGACCGTATCAAAGCGGCAACCGACAAACTTACGAGCGAGAGCCAGCAGATCTTTGCTAAGGTTTATCAGCAGGCAGGCGGCGCACAGGGCGGACCCGACATGGGCGGCGCAAACGGCGCTGACGGCGGCGAAGAATTTCATCAATAACTGACTTCGCGCGATTTTTTCAAAAGAGATGAAAAAATCGCTTGAATTGAGAGACAACCCGACAAACACTTGAGTTTCGTGTCGGGTTTTCTCTCTGCGCGTGACCTTTAAGGCTCTATTGTCAAAAAAGTCACGCGCATTCACTCTTTTCGCATAAGCGCTTGCGCGCAGATAGGGGCGCGCGGCGAAAAAGTGTGATTTTCCTTGCGCGGAATAATAAATTAGGGGCGCTTAACCAAAATGTGATTTTGGCACGCGCAAGAAATTTGTTTTGTTGCGGCGTATCGGAAAAGTGTGATTTTCCTTGCGCGGGAAAAGATTCGGCGCATGCGAAAACGGAAAGGTTTTATTATGGCAGATAAGAATTATTACGAAATATTGGGCGTCGATCGCAAGGCGACGGATGCAGAGATCAAGGCGGCGTACCGAAAACTGGTCAAGATGTATCACCCCGATCTGCACCCCAACGACGCGAATGCGGCGGCAAAATTCAAGGAAGTAAACGAGGCGAACGAGACTCTCTCCGATCCGCAGAAACGCCAGCAATACGATTATGAACTCGATCATCCCGGAATGCGCGGCGGCGCGAGTGGTTTCGGCGGCGCGGGTTTTTCCGGTTTTTCGGGATTCGGTGGGTTTGGCGATATTTTCAGCGAATTTTTCTCCGGATTTGGCGGAGGCGGTTCGGCGCGTGCAGCGGAAGCGCAGGGAGAGGACGTTCAGCGCGAAGTTGTGCTTTCTTTCCTCGATGCGGCAAAGGGCTGTACCAAAGAGATCCGCTATATGCGCAACGAGCCCTGCGCTTCATGTAAAGGCACGGGCGCAAAGAACGGTACCGCATATAAGACGTGCGACAAGTGCGGCGGCAGCGGACAGGTGCGCTATCGTCAGGATACCATTTTGGGGACTACGATCCGTACAGCTGTCTGCCCCGAATGCGGCGGCACGGGCAAAAAGATCACCGATGCCTGTCCCGATTGCAAAGGGAAGGGCTATACTCGCAAAGAAACGGTCGTTACTCTCAACATTCCGGCAGGCGCGGATACGAACAGTTACATCCGCAAAAAGGGATTCGGGCATGCCTCTGCGCGCGGCGGTGCGCCCGGCGATCTGATCGTTGTGTTCCGTGTCGAACCGCACAAGATCTTTAAACGGAAGGATAAAGATCTGTACATTGAGCTGCCGGTTTCCTTTATGACGGCGGCTTTGGGCGGAAAAATCAAAGTGCCCGGCATCGATGAGGCATTTGAATACCTTATCCCCGAAGGCACGCAGAGCGGAACGGTGTTCTGTGTGCGCGGCAAGGGCATCAAAACGCGCACGGGTACGGGCAATATGTACATCACTGTACAGGTAGAAGTTCCTTCCAAACTTACCCGCGAACAGAAAAAGGCGTTGGAAGATCTAAATGCTTCCGTCGACATCAAGCAGACGTCGAAGATGCGTGCATTTAAAGACAATATGCAGGCGATGTACGGCGTCGACCCGTATAAGAGCTGAAAGCGGCGGAAATCATAAAGAATATAAGTAGCGGCGTTTGCGCAGGAAATTACGCGGGCGCCGCTTGTATTTTTGGCAAAAAAGTTGACGGAATGCAAAAAAACAGGTACAATGAATATCAATAAAAATTCGGAGAATGTCTATGGATAAAAACGAAATGCAGACAAATTTAACACCCGAAGAAGAAAAGGTCCTCATTGATCTGCGCAAAAAAGGCAGGCGCACGCTCATTCTGAACTATATTTTGCAGACACTCACTCTTCTTACGGCGATCGCTTCGCTCATCGTCTTTTTTGTGGACGATTCGCGCGGGCTTGATATCACCATTAACCATATTTTTCAGTGTGTCGGAGCCCTCGTCGTTTTAAATATTCCCATGATCATATCCAAAAAGTTTCGCTGTTATATTCCGAACTTTATAACGATCACTCTGTATATTTTCGCTTTTGCTCATTTTGTGCTCGGCGAAATATATCGTGCGTACGATCATGTGTTTTTGTATGATAAGATCCTTCACACCACCGGCGGGGTAATATTTGCGATTCTCAGTTTTTCCGTTATCTGGCTTTTAAACAATTCGGAGAGCAAAAAGATCAAACTTTCGCCCTTCTTTATTGTCCTGTTTACTTTCTGTTTTACGATGACGGTAGAATACGTCTGGGAACTCGTCGAGTTTGGCGTTGACAGGCTGTTCGGCGCGAATATGCAGCGCTGGCAGGACGGGATCACGCAGCTTCCCGATGGTTCCTATGTCACATCTCCGGCGTATGGAAGCGGGCTCAAAGATACCATGACCGATATGATCATGAACGTCTTGGGTTGTCTTGTCGTTTGCATCGTCGCATATATCGGTATGCGCCGCAAGCCCAATTGGTTTGTAAAGAAAGTTATTCTGACCGAAAAACAGTTCCGCAGCATTGTAATCGAAAAACAGAGCGAAACGATCGTCGAAGAGCCGCAGAAAGCTGAGGGAAATGAAAACAAACAAGAAGAAACTTCGGCAGGCAAAGAACAAGGAGAGAACAAATGAAATTTATCGAACTTACAGTGCATACGACCAGCGAGGGCAGTGAACTGGTCGCCGATATTTTCTGGAATTATACCAATTACGGTGTAACAGTCTGCGACGTGAACGACATCATCGCTTTACAGAATGATAAGCGCACATTTTGGGATTATATGGACGACGATCTTACGGCGGAAGGGAGCGATGTGCTTGTCAAATGTTTTCTGCCGTTGGACATTGCCGAAGAAAATGTGCGTAGTATCCGCGCCGATCTGGAGATGCTTCGCGAACGCAGTGCAGGTTTTGTGGAGCTCGGGTCTTTGGAAAGTACCTGCCGCGAGATCGACGGGGACGATTGGATCGATGTATGGAAGAAGCATTTCCGTCCCATTCATATCGGCGGACGGGTGGTCGTATGTCCGGAGTGGATCGCGTACGAACCCGCGGCGGACGAAGTGGTCATAAAACTTGATTCCAATATGGCGTTCGGTACGGGCGAGCATGAAACTACTTCGATGTGCCTGGAACTCTTGCAGGAAACCATGAAAGAGGGCGACACCATGATCGACGTCGGTTGCGGGAGCGGGATTCTCGGCATCGCAGGCGTCAAGCTGGGTGCGAAATTTGCGTATCTGACCGACATCGATTACGTAGCTGTGAAAAGCGCGATGCACAACGCCGCTTTGAACGGTGTACAGGAAAAGGTCAAGGTGGACCTTTCCGACCTTTTGGAGAATGCAGACGTTCGCGGCGAAATCATGACGGCAAATATTACGGCAGACATATTGTGCCGCTTAGCAGACAGCATTCCGAAAAACCTCAAAGAGGGAGGCACTCTCATTCTAAGCGGCATTATCGAGCCCAAACTTGCGCAGGTCATCCAAACATATGAAGGGTTGGGACTGAAAAAGATTTGTCAGAAGCGCAAGGGCGAATGGTTTGCATTGGCATTTAAAAAGTGATTCATAGTTGCTATTTCATTTCTTAGAAAAAATACGCCAAGGACATTGGATACCGGGAATAAGATCATGGCTACAATGCGGAGATTTTTTGTACAAAACGTCGCAAGAGAAACAATTCTGTCGGGCGACGAATTTTCTCACGCCAAGAATGTTTTGCGCCTCGGTGTGGGGGACGAGATCGTACTTTTAGACGGAAGCGGCAAGGAATACGATGCGGTCATCAGCAAAGTTTGCAAAGGTGAAATGCTGTGCAACGTCGTGGGCGAACGCCCTTCCGACAAGGAATGCAAAACCTGTGTGCGTCTTTTGATCGGTGCGCTCAAAGGTGACAAGACCGAATTGGTCGTGCAAAAGGCGACAGAGCTGGGTGTGGCGCAAATCTGTGTTTTTTCATCCCGTTTTTGTGCGGCATATATGAACGAAAACAAACTGGAACGTTTGCGCAAAGTGGCGCGGGAGGCGGCGAAACAGTGCCTGCGTGCGACTGTGCCTACGGTGGAGTATTGCGATTCGCTGGAAGAGGCACTCAAGACTTGCGCAGACTTTGAAAACAAACTCTTTGCCTGCGAGTTTGCAAAGAGCTCGGATATCGACCTTTATTCGTTGCACGGTCCGTGCGCGCTGGTCGTAGGGAGCGAAGGCGGATTTTCGGAAGAAGAATTTGCGGCGGCGAAAGCGACCGGTTTTGCGGGAGTCACCTTGGGCAAGCGCATTCTGCGTGCGGAAACTGCCGCGATCGCATTCACGTCGGCGGTCATGTTTTTGCTGGGAGAATGGCAATGAAGGCAGTGGTGTTTACGCTCGGGTGCAAGGTCAACGGAGTGGAGAGCGGCTCGCTGATCGCAGGGCTTCGCGAGCGGGGCTGGGAGGTTTCGGACGAACTCGTCTTTGCCGATCTGTATATTCTCAATACCTGCGCCGTTACGGGCGAAGCGGAAAAGAAATCCCGTCAGGCAATTGCACGGGTGCGCGCGGTCAATCCGCATGCGGCGATCGTCGTGTGCGGTTGTGCGGCAGAGAAAGCGCCTGAGGCATTTTCTGCGCGCGAGGGTGTGTTTCTCGTAACAGGAGCGCGGCAAAAGAGCAAAATTTTGGAGCTGCTCGATACAGTGAGCGCAGATGCGGCGGGGCAAATACAAATCGATGATACGGACAATGCTTATGATGATATGCTGCCGCCCGTATCTTTAAAAACACGCGCGTTTATCAAGATCCAGGACGGTTGCAATAATTTCTGTTCCTATTGCATCATTCCCTATTTGCGCGGCAGGAGCCGTTCGCGCACGATCGAAAGTGCCGCTTCGGAAATTTTGTCATCTACTGCGGAAGAGGCGGTCATCACGGGCATCGATATTTCTTCGTACCGAGACGGGGAAGCGGGGCTTGCCGAGCTTTTGGAGGCTGTGAAAGATGCAAAATGCCGCATTCGTTTAGGCTCTTTGGAAGTAGGTGTGATCAACGAAAGGTTGCTGGAATCGGCGCAGCGTGTGCGCGATTTTGCGCCGCAATTCCATTTGTCATTGCAGAGCGGTGCGGACGCGGTGCTCAGAAAAATGAACCGCCATTATACGCGCGAAGAGTATTTGGCGAAAGTCGCACTCATTCGCCGCTATTTTCCGTCTGCCGCGATCACGACGGACATTATCGTGGGGTTTCCGACCGAAACGGAAGCGGATTTTGCGGACACGCTCGACCTTGCACGGCGCGCGGGATTTTCGCATATACATTGTTTTCCGTACAGCCGGCGCACGGGTACCAACGCGGCAAAGCTCAAAGATTTGGCGCCGCAGGTTAAGAAAGAGCGCTTGCACAGGCTGATGGTACTGGCCGAAGAATTGCGGACGGAATACGAGAGAAAATTTATCGGCAAAACGCTCGAACTTGTACCCGAAGAGCAAAAGGACGGCTATACCGTAGGATATTCCGAAAATTATATTCGCTTGTATGTGAAGGGAGAAGTTCTGTCGCGGCAGAGGGTGCGCGCAGTCGGGGAGTTTTGCGACGGTTTGCTGGCGGAACTTTGAAAGAAAAATAAATGCGCATCGGTATGCGCGGAAAATAAAAAGGAGAACCAAAATGGCTGACTGTATTTTCTGTAAGATCATCGCGGGAGAGATCCCTTCCGCAAAAGTGTATGAAGACGAAGATATGCTCGCGTTTCGCGACATCAATCCGCAGGCGAAAGTGCACGTTCTCGTCGTGCCCAAATCGCATTTTGCAACGCTCGCGGAAATGGACGATATGCAGGCGGAGCTGGTCAAAAAATGCATGAAAAAGATCCCGTCTATCGCCGAGTCACTCGGCCTTTCGGACGGATATCGCCTCATTGTGAACCAGGGCGAAGCCGCAGGGCAAACGGTGCATCATCTGCACATTCATATCCTTGGCGGGCAAAATATGGGCGAGAAGATGCTCTGAGCAGTGTATGTGTCAGGTTTTCCCGCGGCGGGCGCCG
>CABQND010000036.1 GCA_902465495.1 uncultured Eubacteriales bacterium | reverse complement strand
GCCGTCTCCGCCGTTGTTGCCGCCGCCGCACACCGCCAAAACGGACTTACCTTCCGTTTCTCTGAGCAGGTTTTCCGTTTCTTCCGCAATCGCTGCACCCGCACGCTCCATTAGTTCCTGCGACGACGTGCCCAGCGTTTCGATCGTGTATTTATCCGCCGCGCGCATCTGCGCGCAAGTCACGACCGCTCTCATCTTTCCTTCCTCCTTTGCCGCGTTTATTCCTCTTCATCCGCACCGAGCGATTGCATGGCTTCCTTTGCCGCGTCATAATCAAATCCTTTGGATAGCAGATGCCTGTATCCTTTATACAGATTTTCACGCGTAAATTCTCGGTTTTTCATGTATTTGGCAAGAACTTCTTTTGCGGCCTCGCTTTCCCCTTCCGTGTCCGCAAGCGCAGCTTCAATGCAATCTTCGCGCGCGCCGCGTTTTTTCAATTCCAATGCAATCAGCCGGGCGCCCTTATTCTTTCCGGCCGTGCGCACATACTGCGCGCAATATTCCGCATCATCCACAAACCCGTACCCGATGAGCTTTTCCAGCACATACTCACATACAGATTCAACATACCCCTTCTTTTTGAGAAAATCGCGCATTTGCTTTTCCGTCTTCATCGTGACCGAAAGGTGAGTCATTGCCTTATCCAGTGCCTGCGATTTCTCATTTTCGAACTGGATCTCATCCAAACGAGCAAGATCGATCGGCTCTCCCGCCTTCAATCGAAACGCGATTGCCGTTTCCAGCTTCAACCCGCAGTAAAATTTTCCGTCGACATACACATTGCAACGTTCTTTATCTTTTACCTGCGGCGTGATCGCCGTAATTTCCGCCATACGCACCTCCGCGCCTGCTGCGCATATCCTAAAAATTCCGCACCCGAAACAGGTGCGGAATTCTATGTCCGTTTTCGCTTGCGTCGTTGCCTATTCCGCCACGGCGAACGCGATCTTATTTGCCAATTGATCGGGATACAGCGCCAGCATACGTTCCCCGACCGCTTTCAGATAATCATTATTTTTGTGCAAAAATACGAGCCGCGCCGGTGAACGCGTCGTTTCCAGTCGAAAATCGTAACCGACCGTCGTATCCAGACAACAAAGTTTGAGAGATTTCCCGATCTTTTGTTTCAGCCAATCAAAATCCTCGGAATCCTCGGTTTCGTTTTCCAGGATATCCGCATACAAATCGATGCGCTCTTCAAATTCTTTCCAGAACTTTCGGATCGCTTTATCATTGGGCTTTTTCGCAAACAATTTTCCGAACATCAGAGTTTCACGACCCAACCGTATTTGTCTTCCAGTCTGCCGCTCTGAATGCCCGTAATGGTATCATACAACCACTTGGTGATCTCGCCCATCTCTCCGCCGTTAACGACATAGTCCACGCCCTTATATTCCATCATGCCTACCGGCGAAATGACCGCTGCCGTTCCCGTGCCGAATGCTTCGTTCAGTTTACCCGCCTTCTGCGCTTCGATCACCTCATCAATGGAAACACGGCGTTCGGAAACTTTATACCCGTGTGCGCGCAGAAGCTCAATGCTGCTCTTGCGCGTGATCCCCGGCAAAATGGAACCGACAAGCTCCGGCGTTACAACTTCACCGTCAATGACGAAGAACATATTCATCGAACCGACTTCTTCGACATACTTTTTCTCGTTCGCATCCAACCAAAGAACCTGATCAAAGCCCTTTTTCTCCGCTTCTTCGCCCGCTTTTAAAGAAACCGCATAGTTCGCGATGCACTTGGCTTCTCCCGTTCCGCCGACCGTAGCGCGGGTATAATAATCCTCAACAAGAAGGCGCGTAGGCGCAAGCCCGTGCGCATAATAACTCCCCACCGGCGAAAGGATGATGAAAAACAGATATTCACTGCTTGCATGCACGCCTAACATAACGTTGGTCGCTATAATGGAAGGACGAATATACAGCGCCGTACCGGGTGCCGTAGGGATCCAATCCTTTTCCAGTTTCAGAAGCTCAAACAAACCTTCCAAAGCCTGCTTTTCATCGATCTTCGGAATGCACATGCGCTCCGCCGAACGATTCATGCGTTTAAAATTCTCCTCGGGACGGAACACGCGTACTTCGCCCTTTTCGTTTCGGAATGCTTTCAGCCCCTCAAAAATACCCTGCGCATAATGAAACACCGTCGTTGCAAGATCAAATGCGACCGGACCATACGGCTCGATTTGCATTTCCTGCCACTTTCCGTCTTTATACCGCATCGTGAGCATGTAATCGGTAAAGATTTTACCAAATCCCAGCTTGCTCTGGTCCGCGGGTTTTGCTTTTAGTTTTTCCGCTTTGATGATTTTCATAAGGATACCCCTTTCGACGGTACGCCGCCGTTTTTTTCGACCTCTATTATACCACCGCAATCCGCGAAAGTAAATAATTTATAAAAGAGATTTCTTTGATTGAATCAATCAGTTTTTTCGATTGTTTTTCATTCCCGAACACGGAAAGGAAACACAAATGCATCTCCCTCGCGTACTTGGGCCCTGCCCGCCAGATAATCGGTGAGCTCCGCAAAAAAACCGACCGCAGCCTCTTCGACCACCGCTACGCGCACCGTTACCGCATTCGTATACGAAATATCGTGCACGTCACAGGCATTTCGGTCCAAAAATTTTTTTAGCGCGTCAAAATTTTCATAACCGACCGTCACATAATATTCTCGGCAAAGTCGGTATTCTCGAATATCCGCACTTGCAAGAGCGTCCGCGACCGTACCCGCATATGCGCGCACCAGTCCGCCTGCACCCAATTTAATACCGCCAAAATAGCGGGTCACGACCGCAACCGTTTGGAAAAGCTTCTTGCTTTTTAACACTTCCAGCATGGGCATGCCCGCCGTGCCCTGCGGTTCACCGTCGTCCGAAAAACGCAAAAGATTGCCGCAGTCGTCTGCCACAAACGCAAAACAATTATGCGTCGCGAGAGAATGTTCGGCACGGATCTTCGAAATAAAAGCGCGCGCCTCCTCTTCGCTCTCCGCATGCGCAACGTTCGCAATAAAACGGGATCGCTCGATCACCTTCTCATAAGTTGTCTGCGTATATACGGAAAGATAACTCTTCATTGTTTCAGATCAGATCGCAACCCGCGCGAAAAAAAGCCGCGCAATACAAGTACAAAACTATATTTAACAAGAGAGAAAACCATTCGGGTTTCCCCTCAAATCACGGAAATAAGTAAACTTATTTCGTGAACACAATCCTTTTTTCATTGCTCGCAAAAGCAAAAACCACGCTTTTTGCTTTTGCACTCAATTTGGCAATCCCTTGCCTTACGGAAAGGGTGAAGCCGCGCGATTTTTATTTATGCGTGCCCCCGATCATCGCGCGGCGAGGGGAAAACCGTTCGGGTTTCTCCTCAGATCACGGAAATAAGTTTTTTCAACTAAAAACTTATTTCGTGAACACAATCCTTTTTTCATTGCTCGCAAAAGCAAAAACCACGCTTTTTGCTTTTGCACTCAATTTGGCAATTCCTTGCCTTACGGAAAGGGTGAAGCCGTGCGATTTTTATATATGCGTGCTCTCAATCATCGCGCGGCGAGGGGAAAACCGTTCGGGGTTCCCCTCAGATCACGAAAATAAGTTTTTTCAGCAAAAAACTTATTTCGTGAACACAATTCTTATATGCACCTTCTTCCCTTTGTGCAGGACAAACTCCCTTTTCGATCTCGCCGCCGCGGGGATCAGGGCATTTACGTCGTCGATCTTTTCTTCGTCGATTTTCACGCCGCCGCCTTCAATCAGCCTGCGCGCTTCGCTCTTGGATTTTGCCGCATTGGCGGCGACCAATACGTCCGCAACCGTCGCCGTATCCGCAGGAATTTCCGCCGTCGGCATATTTTCCGCATCTCCGCCGAACGCCGCTTTCGCCTGTGCCTGCGCAGCCTTCGCCTTCTCTTCGCCATGCACCATTTTGGTCAGTTCATAAGCAAGCGTTTCTTTCGCCGCGTTAATGCGCTCGTCTTTGTGCGCACAGAGACTTGCGATCTCATCAAGCGGCAGGAACGTAAGAAGTTTAAGACATTTCTCCACGTCTGCGTCGTCCGTGTTGCGCCAGTACTGGTAAAATTCGTACGGGCTGGTTTTATTCTCGTCCAACCATACGGCGCCCTTCGCCGTCTTACCCATTTTGCGCCCGTCGGAAGTAGTGAGAAGCGTGAACGTCATCGCAAATGCGGGCTGCTGTTCTTTGCGGCGTATAAGGTCCGCACCCGCAAGTATATTGCTCCATTGATCGTCGCCGCCCAGCTCCAAACGGCAGCCGTATTTCTGGAACAGCACCAGAAAATCGTACGCCTGCATGAGCATATAGTTAAATTCAAGGAAAGAAAGCCCCCTCTCATACCGCGATTTGAAACATTCCGCCGTCAACATCTTGTTGACCGAGAAATGCACGCCGATATCGCGCAGAAAATCGATATAGTTGAGATTGGCGAGCCAGTCTGCATTGTTGACCATGATCGCGCCGTTCTCGCCTTCAAAATCGATGAAGCGCGCCATCTGCTTGCGGAAACACTCGCAATGATAATCCACTGTTTCGCGCGTCATCATCGAACGCATGTCCGTCCTTCCCGAAGGATCGCCGATCATGCCCGTGCCGCCGCCGATCAGAATGATGGGCTTATGCCCTGCCATCTGCATGTGCTTCATCGCAATCAGCTGCATGAAATGCCCGACGTGCAGAGAATCCGCCGTCGGATCAAAGCCGATGTAAAAAGGAACACTCTCCTTGCCCAACAACTCGTAGAGGTCCTCTTCGTAAACCGTCTGTTTAATAAAACCCCTCGCGCGGAGGGTGTCCATTACATTCGTCGCCATAGTAATACTCCGTTCGTTTTTTATCGTTCTATGCTGATTATTTTAACACAATCCGAAAAATTTGTAAACATAAAGAATGCCGCATTCGTAATTTGCAAAAAAAATTAAGCATACCCCGCGAAATAATAATCGAAAATATTGAAAATTTTTTTGCGTTGTGGTATAATTCATTTTGGTAAATCCAAAATTAAATCGCTAAAATTCTATCGGAGGAAGTAAAATGCAATTTTCACGCGAAGTTGAAGAGATGATTTGCGTTACAAAAGGCCCCTACCACGGCCCCGCTCCCATCCCCGAAGAGGGTAAATGGGTCCAGGCAAAAGAGATCAAAGACATCTCCGGCCTTACCCACGGCGTCGGCTGGTGCGCTCCCCAGCAGGGTACCTGCAAACTTACCCTGAACATTAAACAGGGCGTCATTCAGGAAGCTCTCGTCGAGACCATCGGCTGCTCGGGTATGACTCACTCGGCCGCAATGGCTGCGGAGATCCTGCCGAAAAAGACTATCCTCGAAGCCCTCAATACTGACCTCGTTTGCGACGCGATCAACACCGCAATGCGCGAATTGTTCCTGCAGATCGTTTACGGGCGCAGCCAATCCGCATTCTCCGACGACGGTCTCGTCATCGGCGCAGGACTTGAAGACCTCGGCAAAGGCAACCGCTCGCAGGTCGGTACCATGTACTCCACCGCCGAAAAGGGCGTCCGCTACCTCGAAATGACGGACGGCTACGTCACCCGCATGGCACTGGACAAAAACAACGAAGTGATCGGCTATGAGTTCGTAAACTTCGGCAAAATGATGGACTTCATCAAGAGCGGCATGAGCGCCGACGACGCGTTCAAAAAAGCGCAGGGTCACTACGGCAGATTCACCGAAGCCGACGGGGCGGTCAAATACATCGACCCCCGCAAACAGTAAGGAGGTCTGAAAACTATGAGCATTACTTTTGAAGGATACGAGAGAAGAATCAAACAGATCCGTCCCGTAATGGACAAGTACGGCATCAAAGATTTTGAAGACGCAAAAAAGATCTGCAACGAGAAAGGCTTCGACGCTTATGATATCGTAAAAAGCGTTCAGCCTATCGCGTTCGAAAACGCCGGCTGGGCTTACACCCTCGGCGCCGCAATCGCAATCAAAAAAGGCTGCACCAAAGCCGCCGACGCCGCCGAAGCCATCGGCGAAGGCTTGCAGGCATTCTGCATCCCCGGTTCGGTCGCTGATCAGCGTAAAGTCGGTCTCGGACACGGCAACCTCGCCGCAATGCTCCTGCGCGAAGAGACAGAATGCTTCTGCTTCCTCGCAGGCCACGAATCCTTTGCTGCCGCAGAAGGCGCAATCGGTATCGCGAAAAACGCAAACAAAGTCCGCAAAAATCCGCTGCGCGTTATCCTCAACGGTCTCGGCAAAGATGCGGCTTATATCATCTCCCGCATCAACGGCTTCACCTATGTGCAGACCAAGTATGATTATTATACCGGCAAGGTCACGATCGTGAAAGAGACCCCCTACTCGGACGGCGAACGTGCAAAAGTGCGCTGCTACGGTACCGACGACGTGAACGAAGGCGTTGCAATCATGATCATGGAAAAAGTTGACGTTTCCATTACCGGAAACTCCACCAACCCGACCCGCTTCCAGCACCCCGTTGCAGGCACCTATAAGAAATGGGCTGTCGAAAACGGCAAAAAGTATTTCTCGGTCGCATCCGGCGGCGGCACGGGCAGAACGCTTCACCCCGACAACATGGCTGCAGGTCCCGCAAGCTACGGCATGACGGATACCCTCGGCAGAATGCACTCGGATGCACAGTTCGCAGGCTCTTCTTCCGTTCCTGCACACGTCGAAATGATGGGCCTGATCGGCGCCGGCAACAACCCGATGGTCGGTATGACCGTTGCTTGTGCAGTCGCTGTACAAGAAGGTATGACAAAGTAATTTTTAAATGGCTTCCGTTTGGGAGCCATTTTTTTTGCGACGAATAGCACAAGCAACATGGTCTATTCTTTGACCGTTGCTTGTGCAGTCGCTGTACAAGAAGGTATGACAAAGTAATCAGTTCACAAAAAAAGCGGCGCAAATGCGCCGCTTTTTTCATTACTCTTAACCGAATACTCTTTGTTTATCTACGTTTCTTTCGGATCACAAGCACTGCAACCACTATTGCCGCAATTACAACAACCGCCGCACCAATCGATACCGCAATCCAAACGCCTTTTTTGGAAGGTGACGGTTCCGAAGGTTCACTCGGAGGATTTATTCCTCCGTCCGGCGGGAGAATTTCTCCATCCGAAGAATCGCCGTCACCGTCGGACGGCCCATCGGGATTTTGCGCGGCCTCCTCTTCTTTCGTAGGAACATTATCCATTTGCTCGGAATTATCCACTATTATTTTATTAAGGACAGCCTCATTGTCGGCACTCTCCGCAGCGGCAATGTTTGCGGCCAAGACTTGCGACAGCTTTTCCCATTGTGCGGGCGAATAATCCTGCTCGGAATACTGTTCAAACTGCTCATTCAGAGCCGCAACAGCATTCGCCTTTGCTTCCGAAATACGCAGACGTTCCCCAAGAGCCTCCAACACGTCTTTGGAAATGTAGGATTGATCTTCTTCTGACAAAAGCGCATAATCCCGCAAAACCGATTGATACTCACTCAACAACGCAGAACGTACATCGCGCAAAGCCGCCGAAGCATACTTATCTGCACGTACAAGCCATTCACCCGCTACAATAAACTCATTCAATTTCGCGGTTTGCTCTTGTATAAGCTGTCCTGCCTGATAAGCCGCTTGCGCGCGACTATCTTCGTTCGTAAGAATTGAATAACTTTCTAACATTTGCGGCAAAGACTTTTCCAGCCCGCTTTTTGCGGCGTTGTACATTCTTTCTCCCTGACCAAAAGCTATGGGAGGAGCATTTATGGCTTGCAACACCTCGGAAAATTCGTTATTCCAACCTTCTCGGACCTCTTCCACGCGTGCGGCTTCGTCTTTAATCGCCTTCATTTCCTCTTTTCCGTTTGACAAAACGCGCTCCATCGTCAACTCGCTTTTTCCCGCAGAAATCAATTTGCGATCGGCACTCTGATAAACGGAAACCAAAGAATCCCAGTCTTCCGCAAAATACTGTTCTTCCGAAAAGCCTGCAAACGCCTCATCAAGCTGTTGTTTATACGGTCTTCGAATAAATTCCGCCGAACGTTCCCAAACAGCATATAGGACTATTTCACCGCCATCCTCATCTGTCAGATTATACACCGATTGACGATCGGAAAGATACACTTCTCCGTCCTGCGTCAGCGACCAGCCTACAAAATCATAATCGGTACGTGTAAATCCGTTTTCCGGTAACGGAGTCGATTTCCCGTATTGCGTCTGCAAGGCTTCCATTGAGCCGCTTGCATCATCTGCCCCCTTTTCAAAACGAACGGAATATTTGTTCGCTTCCCACTGTGCGTACAAAGTAATTTTTTCGCCCTGCGTTTTCCCGGCCAAATTCTTAACTTCTTGTCCTGCCGTGTATACGGTAGAATCACCATAGATATCCTCGCGCCAGCCTTTGAAGGTATATCCCCTGCGTGTAGGCTCTTGTTCCGGAAGTGAAACCGTTTGGTCATATTTCGCCGCAATCGTGGCAGGAGCATCTGACCCGCCGTTCGCCGAAAACACAATCGAATAATCATTCACCACACGCCGCGCATACAGAGTTTGTCCCTGTGCCTCTACATCGCCCGTTACCGGCTGTGTGTATCCATCATCCGAAAACCATTCCACGGTATCATATCCCGTGATCGGATCTTGTTCCGCAAAATCATCGTAAAACACGGTAAATCCCGGAATTGACGGAAGAATCAGCTCACGCATATCATTGTTTCTTACGACAAATCCTCCCCCTTTCAGGTTGAGATTTCCGCTCATATCCAACCGCGTAAGGCGATTAAGATCTATATGCAGAAATTCCAGATTTTTCAGCATCGAAACATCGATCTCCGTAAGCAGATTATCAAACGTTTCGATAAAAATCAGGTTCGTATTTTGACTGAAATCAATAGCAGTAAGCAAATTATGTCTGCAATATATCGTTTCCAGCGCGTCGATCCCGGAAAGGTCCAATGAGGGTAAATAATTAAATTCACACCAGAGAGCACGTATTTTTGCAAGACCGCTTACCTTTAAATCGGTCAGGCGGTTATACGAACAATTGACATACATAAGCTCCGTATTGGCACGAAGATCGAGCGACGTCAATGAGTTATACGGAACATTCAGACTCTGTAACGCAGTGAAATACTCAATGCCGGTCAAGTCAGAAATCATTGAGTCCGAACTTCCGCGCCTTTGAATTTCGGTGATCCCTTCCAGCTCCTCTGCCGTAAGCACCCCGTCACTGCCTGCGCCGTTTAAATTCGCCGGGTCCAAAATCCACCCACGGAACACATCGTCCGGAAAATGCTCTTCGTCCACATCGATACTCAGCGCCTCGCGCTCAACAGCATCACATCGCACACTGCGATTCATCGCCAAATTCCCGAACAGGAAAAGGACTGCGATCGCTGTGCATATCAACGCTAAAAATCCAAATTTCCAAATAGTAATTTTATTCATACTATTATCTTGCACTATCGATGTAAAAATCATGCAATGACTTGTTTTAAAATAAATACAATCTATTTCAGTTTAGAAAGTCTTTCGCACTGTTGAGCGCATTAAAAAGGCGCGGCATACCCATATACGGCATTGCATGCACAAGTGCGCACACGATCTCTTCTTTCGTGTTTCCGACTTTCAGCGCACCCGCGACATGCGACCGAATCTGCATTTCCACTCCGCCCATCGCCGCGAGAAGAACAACGATCAAAAGCTCACGCATTTTTGTATCCAACCCGCCGCGCGAAGCAAAATCGCCGAAGCAAAGCTCTGTCAGATACCGAGGCACCGCTTCCGCAAATCCGCCCGGCAACCAGCTATACCGCTTCTCGATCTCCTCTCCATAAACGGGAGCCTGCAATGCGTGCCCTGCCGAAAGGCGGTTTTGCTCGGTCACCCGTTCACTGCTTTCAAGCGGAAGGGATATACCTTTTTCTGTAAAAACTTCATCCATTACAGAAATGGCGTTCAACGTTTTCGGAAATCCTATAAAAGGCGCGCATTGATAAATCGCTTCGCGAACCTCTTCTGCGCTTACCCCGATACGCAAACACGCACCGATATGCGCACGCAATTGCGGAAGCGTCTGTTCTGCTGTCAGAACCGTGATTGTCACAAGTTCACGGGCACGATCATCCAGCGAGCCCGTAAAACAAACTTCTCCGAAAATAAAACGCTGCAATATCCGCATAAACTCGGGATCATTTCCATCGTTTGTTACCGGCTTTCCGCCAAAAAGTTTACCGAATTTTTCTTCACAACGATCAATTCTGTCCATGGTCTATCACTCCTCGATTTTATTTGTCAACGGTGCATACCGCCACTTGCATAACGGCTGGCCTGTATACCTTTCGGTTATATGCATTATAGCACACCGACCTGCCTCTATAAAATATTTATTGCGTATCTCTTTGCTTTCCTCATCCATCTGCATCGCCACGATAACCAAAATCGCCGCGGAAGTTAAACTTCCGCGGCGATTCAGCTTTTTGCTTACCGCACTCGTACAGACTGCGGCGATCCTTGTCTATGCCTACTTTGCTTTAAAAACAAGCTGTGTAAAAATGAAATTCTTTTTAGCGACCATTCAGCAGTTCAAAGCATATTAATGATTATTCTTCGGTTGCAGGAACGTCGCCCGTACGGGTAACTGTGATCTTACCCGTTAAAGAATTGAGCTGCAACTCATAGATACCCGTCTTGCTGAATGCGATATTTGCCATATTCGCTTTCGTAGCGTCAATGAAATCCAATGTTCCGAACCCTTCAATATGTACACCGCGATAATAGGTACCCGTCTTAACGCCGAGGTAATCTTCACAAATCTGCATCGTGCGAATTTCTTCGGTCAATACCAGCGTCGCTGTGTAAATATGATTATTCTCCTCGCCTTCCAGATGATTCAAATAAATTTGTTTATTCCAAGAACCGAGTTCTTCCCCGTTGACAGTACCGCCCTGGCCCTTGAACCAGTACGCGCGCGTGTCGCGCTCATTTTCTGTCGTCACTCCGTAGCTGATCGTACCCGTAGAACCGTCCGCTTTATATGCGCTTTCATTCGCAATACCGACGTTCTCGCCCGTGCCGACAAAGTGCCAGCCCATCAGCACGCCTTCATCCAATACGGGAGCCGTGAAATTCGGGAAACGCGCGCCGTTTTTCAGCCAGACCGTATAATTCGTGCCTTCATCCGCATCGCGATAGGTCACGGTGTATACGTTTTCGCCGTTCCCTTTCACATAATCGCCGATCCTCTCCGCCGTCACGGAATACGATTCTTTGGAGTTTGCGACCGTCATATCGTCCGCAGCCGCCTCGTCGATGGTGAGCGTGATCAGGAATTTCCCGGAATCCAACGTTTCGATCTCGTTCGCCGCATTCTCTTTGAGGTTGTCGCTGTTATCGTAATCCACGCAGTCTTTGTTCAGCTGCACGTTGTAGTTGTTGAACGGAAGAACAAAGAACAATTCACCACGATTCAACGAAATTTCCAATGTCCAGACCAGCGGATTCTCCGTGGATGCAAAATACATTTCCTGAGACGCGTTTGTACCGATCTGATAGCCGTTGAGCGTACCCATGACTGTCGGGGTGAATGTGACCGTCAGCTCGGGCGCATCGCCCAATCTTTCCCAAGTGATCCCGCCGATCGAATCGTTATAAAGGTCGGTCGTCATCGTGAATTTGTATTCGCCGCTCGTCGCAACGCCGATATCGTGCTTATATTCGGAAGACGCAAGATAATTCCCTTTATCGATGAAAAACTCTTCGTCTTTGTTGGTGATAAAGCCATAGCCTTTCTGCGCCAACCATTCCCTGCCGTATACGCCTTCCGCCGTTTCCGGATATTCAAACACGCCGAACTGGAACACGTCGCCTTCATAAAGATCGACGGTCAGCGTAAAGGTGTTGGTTTTTCCCTCGACCGGTTCGAACGCGTATTTTTCGGGATGCAGCCTGCCGTCCTCGCCCCAGTTGTTGTCTTTCAGATCGGGACTCGAGAACTGCCCCGCGATCATCCATGTACGCGTATCCTCGGCATTGGACCCCCATGACGAATACACGGGCGTATCTTTCGTGATCGCAGCATCGAAGTCAAATTCGAAAGCCAGATCGGGCGTCGCATACCATCCCAAAAATTCGGAGTCCGCTTTGTCTTCGGGCGTCCAGTTCGTCGCTTTGCCGCCTTCGGCAACCTCTTCCGTTTTGAGAACGGTCGTCTTGTCCGCGTCGTAGAACGTGACCTTGTATTTGGCTCCTTCCTCTTCACCCCCGCCGCAAGCGACGAGCCCGACGCAAGTCAGCGCCACGAGCGCCGCCAACGCCAAAAGCATCAAGATCTTTTTCATAATTTCCCTCCTTGTGGAAATATTTTTTTTCCGGTCTTGCCGGTTTAAAATTTATTCGAGTTCCCAAATGTTTTGCGCATATTCGCGAATGGAGCGGTCTGATGAAAAATACGCCGCCGACGCTGCATTCACAAATTGCTTTTTCGTAAATTCATGCGTTCCGAAATCTTCATTGATTTTCAATATTTTTTCAACATAATCCGCAAGATCGCGCATGATAAAGTAATGATCGGGCTTGTGCCAGCTTGCGCCGACGGTGAGCGAATCGAACAGCTCGCGGAAATACCCTTTTCCGCCGTCGTCGAACGTGCCGTCCGTCAGCGAGCACACCGCGCGCTTCATTGCCGCGTCGCGCGACATATACTCGTTGGGGTCGTAGCCGCCGCGGCGCAGCGCGTCAATCTCATCCACTTCTGCACCAAAGATATAATTGTTTTCGCGGCCCGCCTGCTCCACGATTTCAATATTCGCGCCGTCCATCGTGCCGCAAGTCACAGCACCGTTCATCATGAACTTCATGTTGCCCGTACCGCTCGCTTCCAACCCCGCCGTGGAGACCTGCAACGATACGTCCGCACCCGCTACGATCTTTTCCGCATAAGAAACTTTATAATCGGTCACAAAAACGATCTGCAATTTTTTGTTAACTGTCTCATCCGCATCGATTTTTTTTGCGATCTCGTTGATAAATTTAATGATACCCTTTGCACGGAAATACGCGGGAGCGCTTTTCGCGCCGAACAAAAATACACTGGGCTTAAAATTTTCAAGTTCTCCGTTTTTGAGTTTTTCGTAAATCTCGAAAATCGCAAACGCCGTCATCAGCTGCCGCTTATACTCGTGCAAACGCTTGACCTGCGCATATACGATTGCGCCAGGCAGCAAACGGATACCCTCTTTCTGAAAAACAGTATCGGCAAGCTGTCCTTTCTTATCCGACTTGATCTGTGCAAATTCCGCAAGGACGTCATCGTCATTTTCAAACTTTTTCATGTTTGAAAGCAATTCGACATCTTCTCGCCAACCCTTTCCGATACAACGATCAATCAGTCCGGAAAGTTCCTCGTTGCACAACATCAGCCAGCGGCGCTGGGTGATCCCATTTGTCACATTTACAAATTTTTCGGGTGTGTATCTGTAAGCCGCATTGAACAGAGACTCTTTTAAAATGCCCGAATGAATGCGCGCCACTCCGTTGACGCGACGAGCGACATAGACAGCGGTGTTTGCCATTGAAAACGCTCCGCCACGTACAATCCGCATTGCCGCTTCATCCTCTTTCGCAACGCCATTGCGTTTCAATTCCCGGTGCTGTTTCGCGTCTAACTTGTTTAAAATGTCATAAATACCGGGCAAAATTTTACGGATGTATTCTTTTGGCCAGCATTCCAATGCTTCGGGGAGAATGGTATGGTTTGTATAATTGAAGGACTTGCCCGCAATGCGCACCGCTTTCGCAAAAGATACTGAATACTCGCTCGTCAGAACACGAATAAATTCAGCGATCGCAAGTACCGGATGGGTATCATTGAGCTGTATGGCGTTGTAAAGAGAAAAATTTGAAAAATTCAATCCGTGTTCAGCGACATATGCGTCGATCAGCTCGCCGATTGCCGCCGCCGACAAGAAATATTCCTGTCGCAAGCGAAGAAGTTTTCCTTCTTCGGTATCATCTGCGGGATACAAATATTCGCTGATTTTCTCTGCGTTTTCACTGCCTTCTGCCTGGTACAGGCGCAACGCGTTCACGCGGTTTTTGCCGATGATCGGAACGTCGTACGGCACTGCGCGGACGTCCCCGTCCGCGAAATGCACCGTACGCGCCTCGCTCTCGCGACGCACGCCCCACGGATCGCCGAAAGACTGCCAGTCGTCGGGAAGCTCTTCCTGGAACCCGTTTTCGAATTTCTGTCTGAACAGGCCGTACTTATAGCGGATGCCCCTCCCGTATACGGGCAGATCCAGCCCTGCCGCCGAATCAATGAAGCAAGCCGCAAGTCTGCCAAGACCGCCATTGCCGAGCGCCGCATCTTCGATTTCTTCGAACGCCGCCGGATCTACGCCCTTCCCTTTCAGGATCGAACGCACCTCGTCCAGGATCCCCAGTTCGAGCAGGTTGTTGTAAAACATCCTGCCGATCAGAAATTCGATGGAAAGATAGTACGCCGATTTTTTTTCGGGCGCGGGTGCGGTAAAAACAAGCTCGCGCATGACCGCAGAGGAGATCTCGTTGTACAATTCGACCGTGCTCTTGCCCGCCGTTTCGATTGCTCCGATATTTTTCAGAATCTGTTCTTTCACTTTTACACTCCTTAATCTTTGACAGCACCTGCCGCAACACCCGAAACCAGGAATTTGGCAAGGCTGAAATAAAGTATAACGATCGGCACCGCGATGAACACCGAACCTGCCGCAAACAGCGAGAACATGTCGTCCGTCATTTCGTTCAGCCCGATGGCAACGGTATAGTTGTCCTTGTTGCCGCCCAAAAGCATCTGCGGAAGAATGAAGTCGCTCCACGGGAAGGTAAAGGAGGTGAGCGCCGTATAGACGATCATCGCTTTGGAAAGCGGAAGCGTCATTTTGACGAACACCTGGAAGTTGTTCGCGCCGTCAATGCGCGCCGCATCATAAATGCTGTTCGGAATGGTATCGAAGAAACCCTTCTGCGTGAGATATCCGATCGGCGCACTGCAAGAATACAGGACGATCAGTCCGTTGAGGTTGTTGAACAGGTGCAGTTGCGTCATGATGACGAACAGCGCCGTCATGTTCATGAAGTTCGGGAAAATGCCGAACAAAAGCGTCATCTTCATCATCGTCTTGCGGCTCTTGAAGCGGAAACGCGACATCGTGTACGCCGTAAGTATGACGAGTATGGTAGAAAATATACAGCTTAAGATCGCCACGTAGAACGTATTTCCCAACCATACGGGATAGTTGCAGGAAGGCGTCTTCTTCGTGAACAGATCCACCCACGTCGAAAAACTGAACGATTTCGGGAAGAAACCGACATAATCGTAAATCGACCCCGTGGAACTGAACGACGACGTCACCAACCACAAACACGGAAAGAAAAAGATAAATGCAATGATCACAAGCAGGACATACGACCATGCCGAGTCCAATATGCGCTTGGTTCGAATACTTTTACTGCTCATCATTTATACGTATCCTCCCTCTTATACGACGGCGACGTGACGTACGCGATCAGCGAGAACGTGCCCGTAAGGATAAAGATGAGAATGCTGACGGCGGACGCAAGTCCGTAATAGTTGTTGCTCCCGCCCAAAGCCAGGTTGTACAGCCAGTTGATGAGAAGGTCGGTGCTGTTTGCGTTGAAATATTCGCTCGTGTTCATCAGTCCGCCGCGCAGGAAGAAGGAAATGCCGAAATTATTGAAATTGCCGATGAACTGCGTAATGAGTATGGGCATCGTCGCAAAGAACACAAAAGGCAACGTCAGGTAAATGAACTGTTCCATCTGGCTCGCGCCGTCCAAATCCGCAGCCTCGTACATGTCCTTGTTCATGTTTGAAAGCACGCTCGTCGACAGGAGCATGGACGCGGGAATGGTGACCCATGTGTTCACAAGCAGGCAGACAATGCGCGCCGCCCATACCGAATTGATGCCGAGAAAATCGACGCTCGCGCCTTCGCCCCACATCTTGACGAACAGCCAGTTGATCGGACCCATGCCGCTGAACATGTAGCGGAAACCGATCATCGTGATGAAGCCCGGAACGGCGTACGCGAGAATGGGGAACGCCCGCCAGAAAGCCCTGCCCTTGACACAGTTCTTGTTGATCAGGAGCGCCAGGCACAGGCCTCCGAAATAGCTGCAGAAAGTGGCGAGTACCGCCCAGAGTATGTTCCAGACAAAGATCTTGCCGATCGTGCCGATGTATTCGGACACCGTGAACAGCGTCACGAAGTTGCCGAATCCGATCCAGTCCACCAGCTTGGGCGGCGCAATGTCACTGCTGTAATTGGTGAATGCCGTCAGAATGGTGAAGACGATGGGCAGGACGTTGAACATGATCACGCCGACGACCGGAAGCGCAAGGGTGACCATATAAAATTTTTCGTCCAGCAAGGAACGCAGGGATTGTTTGAAATCGTTGACGGGCTTGTTCTCGCCGCGGCGCAGCGCGACGTCGTTCGCATCCCGCACGTTGACATAATACAGAAAAGCGAGGAACAGCAGCACGACCACAGCCAGAACGCCGCGGATCAGCATCGTGATGGAATTATCGCCCGCGATGCCGAGGATCGGATCGCCCGCCTTCGTGCCCAGCGTGAACAGACCGATAAAATCCGTCACGCCGATGAGCGCAAAGTACGCGATGAACGCGATCTCCGCCAGAATCAGAAGGATCCCTTTTCCGACCTGCTTATTCCGGATCTGCCCCAGCCCCATCAGGAGCATGGAGCATTTCGCGGAAGCGGTACAGTTTTTGAGAAAATGGTCGAGCTTGCGAAAGGGAGTTCCGCATTTATGCAGAATATTGGTTCCGCTCATATTTTCCCTCCCCTTCCGTTACGCGATCTGCATGACCTTCTTGATGTCTTCCACCGCTTTGGTGAGAAGCGCTTTCAGGGAATCGACGGTCGCATAGTCTTTCGGGCTTCCGTTTCCTTTGATGGTCACATCGTCCGTAACCAATGCAAAGGTGGAACCGACGCTCGACCACACATACGTCAGATCACGCACGGACGGCATCATTACGACGCGCCCTTCTTCCACGCGGCTGTACACCATTTCGCTGTATGCGTTGGTGCCTTCCGCCTTTGCCGCATCGTTGCGCGCAGGCACGACACCCAGCTTGGCTGCCCTCGAAACGACCTGCTCATACTGCGAAGCGAAATCCAAAAACAGCAGGCACGCCTTGGGCGATTTGGTGTACGAGCTGATCGCATAGCCGTTCACGCCGCCCATCATCGTCGTCGCAAAGGTCTGTTCGGCGGCATTCGTGATCTTTTCGGTCAGATCTCCCGATTTCGGCAGGCGCGGAACGTCCGCCACTTTCAGGTTTTCTTTCGCCTTTGCTTCCGCCGCGGACTGTTCCATTTTGTCCGTCTTTACGTATTTATCCACGAGCGAATTGTAGAATTTGACATACACGTCCGGCGTGGTGATCGTCGCGCGGTATTTGCCGCTCGCGAGGCTGTTGTACGCCTGCACGGTGTAAGCGTCGGTCGAAGCGTCTTTGTCCATGATGCTTGCAAGATCCTGCATCACCTGCAATCCTTTATAGGATTCGCCCGCCGCAAGCCCGATATCGCTCGTCGTATCGCCGAAAATATAGCCGCCGTAGGAAAGCAGATACCCGAAATTGAAATATTCGTTGTTGAGCGACTGCACGTACCCGAATACGGGATTGTCGTTGGTGCTCGTCGCGCGGATCCCCTTGCTGTATTCGTACAGCGCGTTGTACGTTTCCAGTACGTCGGGAACGCCGTTCTGATTCGCATCCGCTTCGTCCTTGAACGTGTCCGCCAGATAGAACATCACGAGCGTCTGCACGTTCACCGGAACGCCGAACTGCAGATCCATTTCGTATTTGTTCATCTTGTACGTGTCCGCGACCGATTTTTCCAGTTTGCCTTCCCCGTAAACGTCCAGTTTCTCGGTGGGAAGAGGAAGAACATGCCCGTTTTCCGCATACCGCATGATCTTGTCGTTTGCATCGTACAAAACGTCCGGACCATAGCCGAGAGGACCGTTCTTCTCCAAATCGGTGTACTGGCTCATGTTCGCATCTTCCGCCTTGATGCCGTATTCGGCATATTTGGCGTTGAATGCTGCGATCAACTCGTCAAAATACCCTTCATCCACGGCAATGTCGTTTTCCAGCACTTTGATGGTCACATTTCTCTCGGGCTCGCCTTCAAACTTTGCCATGATCTGTTCGTACGAATACGAACCTTCGCTTTCCCCGCCGCCGCAAGCGGCAAACAGGGCGAGAGACATCACTGTTGCAAGGATCACTGCAAAAAGTTTCTTCATAATACCCCTCCATCTATAAGATTTATAATTTGATAATCATAAGTTTTTATGCAATACGTTTTCCCCGCTGCTTCCAACGTTCTTGTTGTATTGCAATTATTTACCGCAAGCAACAAATCTCCCCTTCGTATTGTAAGGATTCCGTTTTTTGCCGCGTAAGAAATATTGCCTTGAATTTCCTTGCGCATACCGATCAGTTTTTTCACCGTTTCATATACGCGCATATTCCAATGCTCGCTGTTCCAATCAAACGTACGCCGGCAATCGGGATCATAACCGCCTTCCATACCGATTTCCGTACCATAATAAATGCAAGGCATTCCGTACGAGAAAAACACGATCGCCAGTGCACACATGAGGCTCCGTTCATCTTTGCCGTTCTTTTTCGCCAAAGTCAAAAATCGTTCGGTATCATGGCTGTCCAAAAGATTGAGCATCATTTGATTGACTTGATCTGTGTTTCGCATCAATATATGCGAAAGTCGGTCCGACATCGCCTGTGCATCGAATACCCCGTACACGAGATAATCCAAACAAGCTTTGGTCAGCGAATAGTTCATTACGCCGTCGTATTCATCCCCGCGCAGCCAAGGATATGCATCGTGCCAGTTTTCCGCAATCAGAATTACGTCCGGATGATCGGCTTTAACCGCCAACCGAAATCTTCTCCAAAATACATCCGAAACCTCGTCCGCAACGTCCAATCGCCAACCGGATATACCATACTTTTCAATCCAGTACTTGCCGATCGAAATTAAATAGTCCTGAACCGCCAATACATTCGTATTGAGCTTGGGCATGTATTTGCATCCCGCAAAATGTTCATAATTTCCGACAGTCGGATCAGGCTTGTCGCCATGTATAAAAAACCAGTCATAGTAACGGGATTTCTTACCGTTTTCCACTACATCACGGAAAATTTCGTTTTCCGAACTGCAATGATTAAATACCGCATCCAATATGATCCGCATCCCGCGCGCTTGCACCGCCTTTGAAAGATTTGCAAACGCTTCGTCCCCGCCAAACATCTCGTCCACGCGGAAATAATCGCGTATATCATATTTATGATTGGAGCGGGATTCAAAAATAGGCGTCAGATAGAGCGTATTTACTCCGAGATCTTGTAAATAATCCAGCTTCTTCTCAATCCCTTTCAGATCCCCGCCGGCAAAGCTCTTCGGATTTGGAATATCGCCCCATTTTAAATTCACATAAGACTTTTTCTTTTCTCCTTCCCCTACAAAAAAACGCTCCACAAAAATTTGATAAACTATTGCATCTTTTACCCAAGAAACTTCCCTGTGTACGTCAGCCGGATTGATGTACGGACACTGAAAAAAATTAAAATACCCTAAACTGAAATCGTACGTTTCTGTTACGCCGTTTTCCGAATAGTAGTACTCACGCCCGTCCGCAATAATCCGAAAAATATAGGCAAACCGCGTGTCCGCAAGCTCCATCCGCACCGTGAAATAATCAAACAAGTCATCTGAAAATTCCTTGCGCATCGGACAGCTTTCTCTGCGCAGCGTCCATTCATATTTCATCGAATAAATCAATTCCACCGACTCTGCATCACCTTTCGCAACCCGCAAACGAACCACCAATTCTTTATCGGAAACAGGAAAACTGTAATTTGATTTTATCGCATGATAGATTGCATGTTTGTTCATGTCCATTTCCCTCCGGCACTTAGGATGACCCGTTTTGCCTATGAATAACCATAAGCTGTGAAACTGATTTGTTCAATACTTAACTGTTTAAGTTAAACTGTTAAGTAGATTATATCACAGAAATTTTATTTGTCAATACCCTTTTTGAAAAAAAATCAAAAAAATTGAAAAATTTTTTAATTGACATTTTGCACCGTTACTGTTATCATAAGATAAGAGGTAAAAATATGGACAAAAAAGTTACCATTCGAGACGTTGCCCGCGAAGCAGGCGTATCCGTTGCGACCGTTTCTTATGTACTGAATAACCGCTCAGATCAAAAAATTTCGCCGGAAACCAAAAAGAAAGTATTGCAAATTGCAAATCTGCTGCAATACTCGCCTTCCTATGCGGCTAAACTGCTCACAACCGGAAAAAGCAACATTATCGGAATCCAGCCGGGAATTTCCTCCGCAAGAAACACGCAACATATCGATTTTATCAATGAGCTAATTTCAGCACTCGCCTCCAAAGGGTATAAGACGATGATCTTCCCCCCCATCGAAAAAAATTGCATTGAACAACAACCCAATATTGACGGTATCATCTGCATCGATCTTCCGCATGAGCAATTCCTTTCCCTCAGCGATAACTATCTCATTCCAATCGTCTGCGCAGACATGATCGTCGATCATTATCTTTTCTTCCAAATCTACGACGATTATTTGCAGTTGAAAAACAAGTTGCAAGATATGCCGCAATATACTGTACTGACCGAAAAACCAAACAACGAAAAACTTGCTGAATATATAACCAAAACCTTTGAAGAACGCGTTCAATTTTGTAACGACATGAAAAAATTGTCGAACATTATAGGACACTGCCCGCCTCCCTATATTACAATCGGTACACATTTAACTCTTTGCACATTGTTACTTACGGATAGTAAAAATGTACTCCCCATCACTTCATCCAATGGAGATGATCTGCCAATAAAACCATTCATCGTTTCAGACGTAAGAAAAAAGGCAGAAATGACAGTCCGCGCTATGGTCGATGCAATGGAGCGAAATATCGTTAACCATGATATTAAAATCCCGATGTAAAAACTCAATTTATTTTTAGTCAAGTACCACCGGCTGAGCCGGTGGCTTGATTAGGCGCTTCAAGCGCATGGTACCGGCGGCACTACTCGTGCTTGAAGTTCCTGACAATCGCAACAATTTTTCAGCGGCCACCTCTCGGTGGCTAGCTTTTTATTTGCTTTCTTTTACCGGCTCTCCCGTGAACGGGTCTATATACTCTTTCATACTTATTTGTTCATACAGTCTATCCTCTTGCAATTGATTTGCTATATATTTCTTTATTGCCTCTTTGTTTCGCCCTACTGTTGTAACCTATCTTTATGGACACTATCAGCAAAAAGGAAGTATTGACACAAAATAAGCGTATGAGTTCAGACAACCCATACGC
>CABQND010000035.1 GCA_902465495.1 uncultured Eubacteriales bacterium | reverse complement strand
CTGAAAAGATCGCGCCCGCGTTTTCGTTTCGGATTCAATTTTTAGGAATGTAAATTTTTAACGCTTCTTTTGCTTCGTTTTCTTGTCCTGTGAGGACGGGCTGTCCGAGTTTGGAGAGGTTGAATGCTCTGAATTCCAGGCCGTGCCACCATTCTGCGGTAACGATCGTGATCTGCGCTGTGGTGTTGCTCGGACGGGAAGTTTGCAGGGTATCGGATGTCCAAGCTTCGGGGCGGTACTGCCAGCCCGTTTCCAGTACGATCACGCTGCCCACGGGAAGAGTATCTTTGGTAAAGCGCTTGCTTGCAAAAAACTTGGAGCTGAGGAACTCATTGTCGGTGATACGGGTGTTGAAACTGGTCTCGGTCTCGTCGTTTGTCGAATCGTAGAACCCGCTCGCCAGTTCGATGTCGATGAGCTCGTAATCGTTTTCGAGGTCGGGCACGGTGGGGGCGACGTACAGATCCTCGGGTACATACAGCTTCAGTGCGTTTTTCACAGTCTCTTCGGCTTCGCCTTCGAGCGACGGGGTGCCCGATTTTGCGAGGTTAAAGGCGCGGTAAATGTAGTCGCCCCACCATTCTTCGGTAACGTCTACGCGGTACGTGGTCACGTTATTGGGGCGCGTTGCCTGCGGCGCGTTGGAAGTCCAGCCTTCGGGGCGGTACTGCCAGCCGTCTTCCAGAATGATCACGCTGCCTACGGGCAGTTGCGTTTTGGTCAGCCGTTCGGTCGCATAGAATTGGTTGCTGTTGTTGGCTGATTTTATGAGTACGTCGTAGTTTGCGGAAACACTTGAATTGTAATACGCGAGCGCCGTAAATCCGGGATCGATGAGGACGTAACCTTCCGGATCAAATACGGGCCTTTCCTTGTACTCTGAATCGGTCACGGCAAAGGGTTCCGCAATTGCGTTTTCCGCAGCTTCGATCGCGATGTTGCGATAGTCCTCGTTCATGTTTGCAGGGGCAAAGGAAACATCATTCACGGAAAGTCCGGTCAGCGCGCGTACCGCGGTAAGTCCTGCAATGTATCTGCCGAGGTCGTAGCTAAGGTGATATCCGTCACGGGTGAGCGTGTCGCCCACGAACGACGTGCGCGCGTTTTGAATGGATGTTGTATTGGGAATGAATTTCGTAAACGCTTCGTTGGTCAGAACTTCGCTGTCCACCGCGTTTATGATCGCTTCGTACATCTTTTCCTGTTTATTTTCGTATTTGAAAAATTCGTCATGATTGCTGTCTTGCTGGTACGCCCAGGTCATGTGCCAAACAAGTTGTGCGGTATCGTTTTTGCTTCGTATGTATTCAACCAATTCGTTCAGACGCGCGTAAGTACTCGCCACCCCGCTGCTGCCGCTCGCTTGTTGCAGGGAAATGAAATCCCAGTCTTGTGACTCAATCGCATCGCCCATGCGGTAGTCGGGGGCTGTGCTCCAGGTTCCGGCCGTATTGGTGCGGTAAGCGTAAGCAGCCGCGTTGTCGTGTGCATTGTTTGCGTGCGTATCGAGTGTGCAACCGCCGATATAGAGATTGCCCAGCACGACCGTTTCGACGCCAAGATCGGTTGCGATCTGCCATACATATTCCATCATGTCGTCCGAAAAGCTGTTTCCGATTGTAAGGATCTTCAGTGCGCCGTCATCATCCCAGGTCGGGTCCGGCACATTCTCTGGCTCTTGCACCGTGACCGTATAACTGGCGGAAATGTCGGTATCGTTCAGTTTGACTGTTATTGTATATGTCCCGGCAGTCTGTGCGTCGTATAAATCGGAGTCTACGGTATATTCACTCTTCGCTGCGGCGCGTGTCGTACTGTCTGAAAGGGTGATCGTAACAATCAGCCCCTCCGCCGAAAACGCCTCCCCGAACGCAAATACCGTCCGCATGCCGTCTAAGGTGATGCTCTTTGCAATCGCTTCCTGCGGCTGCGGTTGTCCGCCGTCGTCGCCCGTGTCTTTTTCGGCACAGCCCGCAAGCATTACAGTGCAAGCCAAAATGCCTGCGAAAAGCATGCAAAGAAAAGCTTTGTATTTTTTCATGGTTTGTTTTCCTCCTTTTTTGCAAAGCCGCTTGACTTTTGTTCCTTTATCATTATAATTTAAAAAAAGATATATTCAATAGAATATTTAAACCAAAAATTCTATTTTTCAAACTTTTATTTGTGGGGAGAGGACCATGGCAGTCATTCGAAGCAAATATTCGTTTTACGAAGAAAAGACAACTTCTTTACATTACCTGGCGGTACCGCAGGAAAAGACTCTGTTTTATTATGCGACGAGTGCGGGGAAGGAGTGTCTTCGCGCGGATTATTATCTTGAACGCGAAGCGATCAATATTTTTATGATCAACTATGTTCTGCGCGGCGAAGGGGTTCTGCGTGCCGGCGGAAAAGAGTTTCGTCTGCGAAAGGGGGATCTTACTTTTTTGCATCTTGCTGAGCATTCGGTGTTCTATCCCGCCGAAGACGGACTGGAAATCATTTATTTTCATGTGCTGGGCGCGCAGACGCAGGACATATACAGTGCCTTTCTCGAAAAGCGGGAGCAGGATTATGTTTTGCATGGCTTTCCCGAAAAAACCGTGACGGACTGTTTTGACCAATATATGGCACAGATCGGCGCGCAGGACGGCTTTTACAAGCAATCGCGCATTTTGTATTTTTTGCTTACGGAAATTTTGCGCGTTCGCCGCAGTGAAGCGGTGCAAAAATATCCGAAACTGATCGACAGTATTTTGTGCTGGATTTTGTATAAATGTCCGTTGCCCACACCTGCGGAAGTGTCTGCGCATTTTGGGTTCAATCCCGTGTATCTGGAACGGTTGTTCAGAAAATATGTGGGCGAGTCGATGCGCTCGTACATTCTTCGGCAGAAATATGCCTTTGCGTGCCGCTTTCTCGCGGATACCGACTTGTCCGTGGAACAGATCGCTCAAAAGGTCGGATACAGCGATACAAAAGGATTGATCGTACTTTTTTCAAAGTTCGGCGGCCTCACGCCGCTCGCATACCGAAAACGAGTGCGCGGCAAATAATCAAAAAAATTTAACTGTCAAGCAAAAATGCTTGACAGTTGTTTTTTTGTCCGCTATAATAGAGCGGTAATCGGCAAAAGCCGCAAAAAAGCAAATTATTTTACCGTAAAAGGAGATATCATCATGGCAGTAAAAATGAGACTGACGAGATTGGGCGACAAAAAGAGCCCGTTCTATCGTATTGTCGTAGTAGACGGAAGAAAGGCTCGTGACGGCGAGTACATCGAGAAAGTCGGACATTATAACCCCACATCCAATCCCGAAGAGATCGTGATCGATGCGGACAAGGCAAAAGATTGGTTGTCCAAAGGCGTTCAGCCTACAGAGACGGTCAAGACTCTTCTGATCCGTCAGGGCATTTTGGAAAAACCGACCAAACTTTCGGCGCCCCGCACAAAGACCCGCAAAAAGAAGTAATTTGAAAGGGGGATTAGCAGATGCTGGATCTCGTGAAATACGTGGTGGAGCAGTTTGCAGAGCATAAAGACGCCATCGAATATCAGGTGAACGAGAAAGGCAACGCGACGGAGATCGTAGTGCTGCTCGAAGAATCGGATATGGGCAAAGTGATCGGAAAGCAGGGCAAGATCGCCAAGGCGCTCCGCACGCTTGTTCGCTGTGCTTCCGCCAAAGAAGGCAAAAAATATAACATTGAAATCAAGGAAAAGGAAAAAGCGGAATAATTTTCCGCTTCTTTTCTTTTTTAGAAAATCGCACCGAGCGGTGCGGCAAGAGGAGAATGTATGCAGGATACCATCGTCATCGGCGAAATTTTAAAGCCGCAGGGAATTCGCGGCGAGCTGAAAGTGCGGCCCCTTCTCGACGAAGTTGCAGACATCAAAAAATTTCGCCGCGTCTTTATTGAAGGGAAAGAATATAAAGTGCTTTCGGCGCGTACGGATACACAGGCGGCGTATCTTGCGCTGAGCGGCATAGCAGACCGCAACGCGGCGGAGCTGTATCGCGGCAAGCAGATGGAAGGACTGCGCAGCGAAGCGCCCGCGCTTGCGGAAGGAAGATACTATATTGTCGATCTGATCGGCTGTACGGCAGTGACGGATGCAGGCGAACGTATCGGAGAGATCACCGATGTTTTATCGGCGCATACGGATGTTTTTGTGATGCAGGACGGAGAGAAAGAGTATATGTTCCCTGCCGCGGAAGGAGTGATCCTGCACTTCGACGGAGAGAAAAAAGTCCTGACACTCGACGCTGCGCGTTTAAAACAAGTTATTGTCGAGCAGTAAAAGAAAAAACAAATCGCCGCTGCGGGCTTCTGCCCGCAGCGGCGAATTTTGTAAAAAAGGAGAGCTATTCTTGCGGCGCATCTTTACGTACGCCGAGGATATGCAGATAGCGCGCCTGCTCGAAAGAATAGGATAAAAGCGGCCGGTCAAACGCGTCGTTCGTATGCGCCGCCACGAGCGGGAATCCGAAACGAAAACCGGTTACGAGCAGGGTATGATAAAAATCGCCGGTTGCGCGTCCGAGTTGTATGACGTCGCCGATCTTTAAATCGCGCGGGCGCACTTCTTCGGCGAACGGGCCTTCACCTTCGTTTTTGGTCAGAAAATTATAGAAAAACTGCACGCCCGTCCAGGATGCGGTACGGTCGGAAGGGGTACGAAAATACCAGCCGAATACGGGGGTGTAGTTCATGACGCCTGCACCCGCAAACACGCATTGCGAGATGAAGTTGGTGCAGTCGCCGCCGAGTCCGTCAAAGGAATAGTATTTCGGATTGCGCGAAAACGCCCAGCGCCGCGCATATAGGATCGCTTTCAGGCGGTCATAATCGAAAGTCTTCATGCTCCATATATATGCCCCTTCGCAAAGCTGCGTGAAAAAAGGCTTGTAAAAATCGGCTGTTTATGGTAAAATAAGGGCAAAATACAAATAAACGAAATACGCGCTTTGCGCGGGGCGGCAGATATGAGGATCGATATTTTGACGCTTTTTCCCGAAATGTTTGCGCCGCTTTCGGCGAGCATTTTGGGACGGGCACAAAAAGAGAATAAAATCGAGATCAACGTGGTGAACATCCGCGATTATACCGAAAACAAGCACTTGCGCTGCGACGATTATCCGTTCGGAGGCGGCGCGGGCATGGTGATGACGGCTCAGCCCATCGGTTCGGCGATCGACACCCTCGATCCCGATCATAAAGCGCGGCGCATCTATCTTTCGCCCAAAGGGGAAACCTTCCGCCAGCAAAAAGTATTTGAACTTTTGGAATTTGAGCACATTATCCTGCTTTGCGGGCATTATGAAGGAATTGACCAGCGCGTCATCGATTTGTTTATCGATGAGGAGATCAGCATCGGCGATTACGTTTTAACGGGCGGCGAGCTGCCTGCCATGGTGGTTGTGGATTGCCTTGCGCGCTATGTGGACGGCGTGATCAACACCTCGTCGCTGGTGCAGGAAAGTTTTTCGGAGAATGCGCTCGAATATCCGCAGTACACCCGTCCCGTCGAATACAGGGGGCTGGTTGTTCCCGAAGTTTTGCGCAGCGGCAATCATGCCGAGATCGATAAATGGCGGCGCGAACAATCCGAAAAGATCACGCGCGAAAAGCGCCCCGACCTTTTGAACAAAGATAAAAGGTTTTAAATTCCTGCACGGGGTTTGCAGTGTATTTGCACAGGCTATGCGCGAAGGCGAAATAAAAACTTGCGCTTGCAAAAATCGCATTTTTTGCAAGCGCACTCAAGTTGCCGAAAACATTCGGCTTTTGCGGAAAAAGTGAATGCGGCGATTTAAATAATAAGAGAGCCGTAACGTATCGCCGCAGAGAGAAAACCGAATGATAAGCCGCATAGCGGCGAACATTGGGTTTTCTTTAAAAATCAAGCAAAAACTCTCATCTCTTTTGAGAGCTTTTGCGCGAAGGAATAGCTAAAGGAGTTTTATGAAACACATTCAATGGTTTCCCGGTCATATGACCAAAGCGATGCGCATGATGGAGGAGAGCGTGAAGCTCGTGGACGGCGTTCTCGTCGTGCTCGATGCGCGCGCGCCTGCGGCGACATACAATCGCAACCTTGCGGCGCTTTGCGGGACTAAGCCTGTTTTATATGTATTGAACAAGGCAGACCTTGCCGACGATAAAAAGACGGATGCGTTTATCGGTGAATTTGCAAAGAACGGCGCTTTTGCGCTCAAATGCAGTGCCATGGCGCCGCCCGCCGCGAAACAGATCGCGGGGAAGATCGCGCTTGTCCTGCGCGAAAAATTTGCACGCGACGAACAAAAAGGAGTCGTACGCCCTCCGAAAATGATGGTGTGCGGCGTTCCCAACACGGGCAAAAGCACGGTCATCAATGCGCTCAGCGGGCAAAAGCGCGCCGTGACGGGCGACAAAGCGGGTGTCACGCGCGGCAAACAGTGGATCCGCTGTGCGGGGTTCGAGCTTCTCGATACGCCCGGCACGATGCCGCCCTCTTTCGACAATCAGGAGTTGGCGCGGCACCTTGCATATATCGGGAGCATCAACGACGATATTTTGGACATGGACGATGTCGCGCTCGAGCTTTTGCGCGAAATCGGGCAGACGTATCCGTCATTTTTGACCGAGCGGTACGGGATCGAAGATTTTTCCTCGCCGCTGGCGATGTATGAACAGGTTTGCCGCAGGCGCGGGTTCATGCTCCGCGGCGGAGAATTTGATTATGAGCGCGGCGCAAAAGCCATTGTGGATGATTTCCGCAAGGGCAGGCTGGGCAGGATCACGCTGGACGAAGTGTCGGCGCTGACGCTGTAAGACGAAGGGCAATACAGATGAAAAAAAAGACGGAGTTCGCAGACAAACTGTTTTTTGAGAGAGAAATGCTTGCATCGGGCGCGCGGTACATTGCGGGTGCGGACGAAGTGGGCAGGGGACCTTTGGCAGGACCGGTCGTTTGTGCGGCAGTCATCTTGCCTTTGGGGGAAGACGAGCTGATCGAGGGTATCGACGACAGCAAAAAACTGCGCGAGAGCGAGCGCGAGCGGCTGGCGGCGCTCATCAAAGAGCGCGCGATCGCTTACTGTATTTGCGAGGAGAGTGAAGAGGTCATTGATTCGATCAACATTCTCGAAGCGACGAAGCGCTGTATGAAGCGCGCGGCGGAAGGGCTTTCGGTACCGCCCGACGTGCTGTTTGTGGACGGAAATTTCCGTATCGACGTGCCGTTTTTGCAAAAAGACATTGTCAAGGGCGACGCGCTCAGTTACAGCATCGGCGCGGCGAGCATTCTGGCAAAGGTATACCGCGACAATCTGATGTGCGAATATGATAAAATATATCCGCAGTATGGGTTTGCGAAACATAAAGGGTACGGCACCAAGGCGCATACGGAAGCGATCAGGGAGTACGGAATATGCAAAATTCATCGCAGGACGTTCGTAAAAAAGCTCTTGGCAGAAGCGGAGAAAAACGGGCGGTAAAATATCTGAAAAAGGCAGGACTGCGTATCGTCAAGGTCAATTATAAAACACCGTTCGGCGAGGCAGACATCGTCGCGCGGGAAGGGGAGACGTTTGTGCTGTGCGAAGTCAAAACGCGCACGGGCGAGACATTCGGCACGCCTGCGGAGGCGGTCGACTTTAAAAAGCAGGAACGTTATATAAATATAGCCAGATATATGCAGATGCGCGCGGGGGAAGAGCTTTCGGTGCGCTTCGATGTCGTGGAGGTCTTTGGGGACAAAATCAACCACATTGCGGGTGCATTCGTTGCGGGGAACAGAAAATTTTAAAAAAAACGGATTTTGCGGCGAAAAATCGCATATCGGCGCATAAAAACGGTTGCAAGACGGCAAAAATTATGATAAAATAGCAAAAGACTTCGGGCGGTCCTCTGGCAACGCGAGCCACGAACGCTTAGTAACAATGGAGGTAAAGTCGATGAAAGGATTGATCGAAGCGATCGAGAAAGAGAACCTGAAAGACAGCGTTCCCGCATTCAATGTAGGCGACACCGTAAAAGTAAGCGTGAAAGTCGTCGAGGGCACGCGTGAAAGGTTGCAGGCGTTCGAAGGCGTCGTGATCGCAAAGAAAAACGGCGGGATCCGCGAAACGTTCACGGTAAGAAGGCTTTCTTATGGCGTAGGCGTTGAGCGTACATTCCCGGTGCATTCCCCGAAAATTGCAGGGATCACCGTGATCCGCAAAGGCAAAGTCCGCAGGGCGAAGCTGTATTATCTGCGCGGACGTACCGGCAAAGCGGCAAAAATCAAAGAAGTTCGTTAACCGAGCAAAAAGCTCCCCGATCGATCGGGGAGCTTTTGTTTTTTTGAAGCGAGTATAAATTTCACGCATGAAAAAATGCAAAAACTGTTTACAGAACGGCGTTTTTGCGTTATAATGAAATATACAAGATTTGTAACGGACGGATGACACATGGCAACGATCAAAGAGAGCAGAAAAGCAAAGATCAAAGCGTTTTTCGCAAAATATTCGAAGTTTACCAAAGCGGCGGCGATCTTGGTACTTGCCTTTTTCGTTTTGGGAGCGTGCACCATCGGCGGTTTTAATTCGCCGGGAGGGGCATACTTTGCGGAAGAGGATACTACGGTAGCGATCTATCTCGATTACAACAAGAACGAATCGGGATCTTCGGTTGCGCTGGATAAGGTGTATTTGAACGTCGGGGCGATGTATGAAGATATCGGTTCGGACGTCACGCTTACGTTTCGTCATGCATCGGCAACTCTGACGACTCTCAGCTGGAGCACTACCGGTTTGGGAAGTCTGAAAATCGGCAATTTATATTCCCAGTCGGGCGGTGTGACCAACGCAAATTATAATTGGATCAAGGCATTCGATCTGACCGAGTCCGGCAAGACAGTATCCACGACTCGCCGTATCATACAGATCTCATTCCCCTCGTCCATGGTGGTAAACGAAGTAGTGTTTGTGGATAAGGACGGAAATGTTATCCCCGCATACACCGATCGTGCCGAAGTAGAAAAGGTATTTGCCGATTCTTCCAAATGGACAACGTATCGCGATCTGTTTGCAAGCAATGATAAGTATGAGGGCGTATCCGAACTTTTGGACGCGCAGAATAATTATCGTACGGGTTCGTCGGCGTATTTCAATTTTACACAAGATGAAATGTACACGCTGATGCAGATCGACGGCATACTGATCGGCAAACATACCACAGGGGATAATTATATTACGAGTACCGATTTCGGACCGCTTGCACCTCTCTTGTCTATGGTCGGCGTTGCGATATTCGGAAAGAGCCTTTTTGGGTTGCGCATCATGTCGGTGCTGTTCACTGCGGCGCTGGTGGGATTGGCATATTTATTCGGTAAGCGCCTGTTCAAGAGCGAAGGATTCGGATTCCTGCTCGCGTGCCTGTTTGCGGGCGGCGGACTTGCACTCACGGTCGGAAGGCTGGGGCTTGCATATTCTTTCCTTGCATTTTTTGTGGTTGCTGCTTATTATTTCATGTTCAAATTTTTCGAGGATGGAATATCGGAAGATGCTCCTGTTCATTCGGCGCTGAATATCCTGTTCTCGGGGCTGATGTTCGCACTCGCCGTTGCGGTCGATCCGAAGGCGGTTTTTGCAGCGATCGGATTGATTGCTTTGTTCGTGTTCGGCGCGGTCAAACAATCCCGCGCGCACAAAGAAGAAGCGCGCGCGATCCGCAAGGAGATGAGCGATAAGAACCTGAACGAGTCTTCGGAAGAAGTCATGCAGGCAAATATCGATGAATGCGAGCGCAAAGAACGCGTTCTTTCCGTCAATTACAGTTATAAATTGCGCATTACGTATGCGTTCCTGTTTATCTCGTTTATCGTTGCGACGGTGCTGTTCTATGTGCTTGCTTCGATTCCTTCCTATTATTCATATGTGCGTCTGTATGAAGCAAACCCCGAAAGTCCGACGCTCGGCATTTTCCGCCTGATCGGATATGCCATCAAAGATGCATTTACGGTCAGTGACGTCACTGCGTTCTCTTCGGGAAACGCAATGTCTGCGTTCGGCTGGTTTATCGGACTCAAAGGAGCAACATTGTTCTCCGCATCTTCTGCCAAGACATACATGGCGATCAATGCGCAGCTCAATCTCGCAATGATCTTTACCGGTTTGATCGGATTTATTTTCGCATCGGTATATGCGATCCTGTATGCAATTACGGGCGGGAAAGGCGGCACATACGGTTCGGAGCATGCGGGCAAAGCCATGCGTGCATATGCGGTGCTTGCGCTCGGTCTCTTAACTTCGCTTTTACAATATGCGTTTGCCGGAAATGTCAGTGCGACGCAGGGATTTTTGTTTGATTTCTTCTATATCGGTTTCATTGTGCTGACATTCTATATTTCATATATGCACGATACGAGCCGCGTTTCGCGCGTTTTCGGAATTCGCATGAATACGACGCTGAAAGTGCTGGCAGGGATTCTCGCCGTGTATGCAGTGATTTTCCTTTTGTCGGTGCCGATGTATTTCGGAATTCCGATTTCGACGCTTGCGGCAACCATTTGTTTTGGCTGGACTACCTTCCTTTCCAACGGATATTACAGGTTCTGATCCCGCACGGGATGCGTTGTCCCCGTCGGGGAACGGAAATTTTGCGGGCGGCATCGTCTGCCGCCCGAGTACGGTTGATTTCCGCGGCGCAGTGATGCGGCGCGGAAATTTTTTGATTTGTTACCGCAGAAAGCGTTTTCAAACGTTTCGGCGGACGGAGGACGGATTATGCTTTCAAAGGTCATCAGTTTCGCTCTTTCGGGGCTGGACGGCATTCCCGTGGAGGTGGAAACGGACATCAACAACGGATTGCCCGCTTACGAACTGGTCGGGCTTCCCGACGCCGCTGTCAAGGAGAGCCGCGAGCGCGTGCGCTCGGCACTGAAAAACAGCGGAAGAAAGTTCCCTGCGCAAAAAATCACGGTCAATCTTGCACCCGCAGACGTAAAAAAGGAGGGGTCCTGTTTTGATCTCGCCATAGCAGTGGGAATTTTAAAAGCAACCGAACAGCTTACCGGTGCAGACCTTTCCGGCATCGTCTTTTTGGGCGAGCTTGCATTGGACGGGAGTTTGCGTCCCGTTACGGGAATTTTGCCCCTGCTTATATCGGCGAAGGCGAAAGGGTATACGTCTTTTATGCTTCCCGCAGGCAATGCAAAAGAAGCGGCGTACATTGCCGGAGTGCAGGTGTATGCGGCGCGTACGCTCACCGAAGTTGTGGATCATTTAAGTAAACTTGCGCCCCTTCCTGCGCTGGAAACGGCGCAATATACAGGGGCTGCGCCGCAGGATTATCGCTCCGATCTTGCGTATGTGAAGGGGCAGGCGACCGCGAAGCGGGCGCTGGAGATCGCTGTCAGCGGCGGGCATAATATTTTGCTGGTAGGGCCTCCGGGCGCGGGCAAGACCATGCTTGCACGCTGTATCCCGGCCATCATGCCCGACATGACATTTGAAGAGGCGCTGGAAGTGACAAAAATTCATTCGGTGGCGGGGATCCTGAGCGAAGAGGGGATCGTATCGCTGCGGCCTTTTCGCACGCCGCATCACACGGCAACGACGGTTTCGCTGTGCGGGGGCGGGAATCGCACGATCAAGCCGGGCGAGATCAGCCTTGCGCATAACGGGGTTTTGTTTCTTGACGAGATGCCCGAATATTCCCGTTCGGCACTCGAATCTCTGCGTCAGCCGCTCGAAGACGGCGTGATCACAGTCACCCGAAGCGGCGGTGCGGTCACATTTCCTGCCAATTTCGTGCTCTGTGCGAGTATGAATCCCTGTCCGTGCGGCAATTACGGGAGCACGGATAAGGTCTGCACCTGCACACCTGCCGCAATACATAAATATCGTTCACGCATCAGCGGTCCGCTTTTAGACCGCATTGATATTCAAGTAGAAGTGGATTCAGTCAAGTACGACGATCTTGTGTCTGCGGGAGAGGAGGAAAGCTCTGCGGCGGTCAAAGAGCGCGTGGAGCGTACTCGTGAACGCCAGCGGGCGCGGTTCAAAGAGGGAAGCGTGCGCGTCAATGCCGATATGGGCGAGAAGGAACTGCGTAAATTTTGCGCGCTTTCGCGCGAGTGTGAGGATATTTTGCGCCTTTCGTTTGAGCGTCTGAAACTGTCCGCGCGCGCCCGTACACGCATTATCAAAGTAGCGCGTACCATTGCAGATATGGAGGGCGCGGAGCAGATCGCGCCTGCACATATTCTGGAAGCAGTATCCTACCGCACCTACGATAATTTTAATTGATTTCGTGCGAGCAGAGCTTTTGGCGCCGAAAGCGCGGATTTAAAAAATTGTTGGACGGAGTCGTGATTGATGTATACGAAAGAAGAAAAAGCAGAGATCTGGTTGGATTCCTTTCATTTGGAATACGGCAAAAGGGCGCGTCTGTATAAGTTGGCGAAACATCCTTTGGAGCTTGCACGCAGGTTTTCTTCCCTGCGCTCTGAAATCGAAAAGATCGTCGGCGAAAAGATGTGTGAAGAACTCGCTTCCTCGCTCGCGACGCCGGCATATGTGAACGGTTTGATGCAGGCGTATGCGGAAAAACGGATACGCTGTGTGTCGTTTTCTTCACCGTTGTATCCGGAGCTTTTGCGTCAGATTCCCGATCCGCCCTTTGTTTTGTACTGCCGCGGCAAAGCCGAACTTTTGCGCGAGCGAAAGTTTGCGATTGTCGGTTCGCGGCGCACTTTGCCGCAGATTTTGCGGACAGCGGAGAAATATGCGCGCGATCTTTCGGCGTATTTTTCGATCGTTACGGGCATTGCCGACGGCGGCGACAGCGCGGCGATTGCCGGTGCGCTTGCGAGCGGAAAACTTATTTCCGTACTTGCTTACGGGTTTGACTATGTATATCCCGAATGCAACCGCGGCCTTTTGGAAAAGATTGAAGAGAAGGGGCTTGTCTTGACCGAACATCTTCCCGACGAAGCCCCGCGCAGCTTTTTGTTTCCGGCGCGCAATCGCATTATTGCAGGGCTTAGCGAGGGTGTGCTCGTGATCAGCGGCGGCGAAAAGAGCGGTACGCGCATTACTGCCGATTACGCATATTCCTACGGCCGAGATGTGTTTGCTTTTCCGTATTCTTTGGGCGTGGATTCGGGTTCCGGTTGCAATGCCATCCTCAAAGAATATGCAAAATTGACCGACAATTTAGTTGACATTGCCGACGCTTTTGGTATAAACTTGACCGAGGCGGAAGAGATTCGGCTCACGGGAGCGGAGCTTGCCGTCTATAACAGCCTCAAAGACGGAGAGGCGCACATTTCGCAGATCGCGGAGCGGACCGGGTTGAAACAGCATGAGATTTCCTCTGTTCTGATGCTTCTGGAAATGAAAAAGCTCGTCGCACCCTGCGGCGGCAACCGCTGGGCGGCGGTCAGATAGGGCCGTCTGTGCGTCCTGCCTTGTGCAAACGGAGCGGGACGGATAAGGAGGTAACAATGGATCTGATCATAGTCGAATCGCCTTCCAAGGCGAAAACGATTTCGAAATATTTAAAGGGGAAATTCCGCGTAGACGCGTCGGGGGGGCACGTGCGTGACCTGCCTGAAAAGCGGCTGGGCGTGGACATCGACAAGAATTTTGAACCGACATATGTCATCAACCCCGACAAAAAGCAGGTGATCAAGCGGCTTGCGGACGAAGCGGCGAAGGCGGACAACGTCTACCTCGCAACCGACCCGGACCGCGAAGGGGAGGCCATTTCCTGGCATCTGAAAAACGTTCTGAAACTCAAAGACGGCAAGAGCTGCCGCATTGAATTCAATGAGATCTCGCCCGCAGCGGTCACCAAAGCGCTCCAAAATCCGCGTGAGATCGATAAGAGCCTTGTCGACGCGCAGCAGGCGCGCCGCGTGCTTGACCGACTTGTAGGTTACAAGCTTTCGCCGTTGCTTTGCAAACGCATCCATTCCGGGCTTTCGGCCGGGCGCGTGCAATCGGTCGCCCTGCGGCTGATCGTCGACCGCGAGCGCGAGATCCGCGCGTTCGTTCCCGAAGAATACTGGAACCTCACGGCGGAATTGCAGGACAAACCCAAAGAATACGCGCCGTTCAAAGCGCTTTTGAGCGAAAAAGACGGAAAAAAATACAAACCCGCAAGTGCTGAGGAGAGCGATGCGGTGCAGGCACAGCTGCGCAGCAATCCCTACATCATTTCCGAGATCAAAAAAACGCTCGCAAAATCCCACGCGCCCGCGCCGTTCACCACTTCCACGTTGCAGCAGGATGCGTCCAATAAATTCGGGATGACCTCGCCCGAAGTCATGCTCGTAGCACAGCACCTGTACGAGGGCATGGATACCGAAAAGGAAGGGCATATCGCGCTCGTTACCTATATCCGTACCGACTCGGTGCGCGTTTCCGCCGAAGCACAGGCAAAAGCGCGCGAATATATCGCCGAGAAATTCGGGAAAGAGTATATCCCCGAAAAACCCAATTTCTATAAATCCAAAAAGGACGCGCAGGACGCGCACGAGTGTATCCGTCCCATCGATATTACCCGTACGCCGGAAAGCCTGAAAGGCGTGCTCGATAAAAAGCATTTGAACGTCTACAAACTCATTTACGAGCGTTTCATGGCTTCGCAGATGAGCGAAGCGCTCTATAACAGCGTTCAGATCAAGATCAAAAACGGCGCTTACGGATTGAAAGCCAGCGGCAGGACACTGAAATTTGCAGGGTTTACCGCCGTATATCAGGAAATCAAAAAAGAGGACGAAGAGGGCGAAACGGGCAAACTTCTTCCCGATCTGAAAGAAGGGGAAGAGCTCGATCTGATCAAGCTTACGCCCGAGCAGAAATTTACAAAACCGCCTCAGCGTTATACGGACGCTTCTCTCGTCAAGGCGATGGAAGACAAGGGCATCGGCAGACCTTCCACCTATGCGAGCATCATTTCCGTGCTCACCCGCCGCAAGTATGTTACCAAAGACGGAAAATATATGGTCCCCACCGAGGTGGCGTTCCAGATCACCGATCTTTTGATGAAATATTTCACCGACATTATGGACGTCGGATTTACGGCGCATATGGAAGACCTTCTCGACGGCATTGAGGAAGGGGACACCGATTGGCATAAGATCATTGCCGATTTTTATCCGCCGTTTGCCGAGAAACTCGTTTTTGCCGCCAACGACGGCGACGAAATGACCGATATCCTCTGCGAAAAATGCGGCCATCCCATGATTCGCAAGAGCGGGCGTTACGGAAAATTTCTTGCCTGCTCCAATTACCCCGAATGTTCCAACATCAAGAGTGAAGGCATGGAAGTTTCTGCGACCAAATGTCCCAAATGCGGTGCGAACATGGTCGTCAAAAGCGGCAAATTCGGCAAGTTCCTTGCCTGCCCGAATTACCCTGAATGCAACGCGATCCTGCCCTTCGAGAGCGAACTTTCCAAAGAAAAATGCCCCAAATGCGGCGAACTGATGATCTACCGCAAAGGGCGCTACGGAAAATATCTGAGCTGCCCCAAATGCGGGACCAACCAGCCTATTTCCGAAATTGCGGGGGTCTGTCCCGTATGCGGCGCTCCCACGCGGCGCATGAAGAGCAAGTCCGGCAAGATATTTTACAGCTGTTCCAATTACCCGAAATGCAAATTCATGAGTTGGGATATGCCGCTTGCCGAAAAGTGCCCCAAATGCGGCAAATACCTCGTGCGCAAGGCAAAACAGATCAAATGTTCGGCCTGTGACTATGCGGTCGATGCGCCCGATGAGGAGAAGGATCAAACGGAAGAATAGCCTTATATGCGGACGCCCGACGGGCGTCCGCCCTTTCTTTACTAAAATACAGCGAAAAGAATATTTTTCCAATTCCGCAAAAAACTCTTGACATATCGCCGCTTTCGATTTATAATATTTTTAGCACTCTTGTTTTGAGAGTGCTAAACCAAAAAAGCCATATTCAACGGAGAAGGAATGGGAGAAGCAGAGCGGAAAGTAACGGTGATCGGTGCGGGGCTGGCGGGATGCGAGGCGGCGCAATATCTTGCGAAGCGAGGCATCTGCGTGCGGCTTTACGATTGCAAGCCGAAATCGTTTACGCCCGCGCATCACAGCGAAGGATTGGCGGAGCTTGTGTGCAGTAACTCTCTTAAAAGCAACGACGTATACGGCAATGCTTGCGGGCTGTTGAAAGAGGAGATGCGGCTTTTGGGCTCGCTCATTATCGAGGCGGCGGATGCGACGCGTGTTCCCGCGGGCGGGGCGCTCGCCGTGGATCGTGATGCTTTTTCCGCATACGTTACCCGCAAAATTAAACAAAATCCTTTGATCGAATATGTCTGCGAAGAGGCGGAGGCAATTCCCGAAGGGTACGCGATCGTCGCGACGGGGCCGCTCACACAGGGCAAACTTGCCGAAGATATCGCCGCAAAGCTGGGCGGGAATCTCGCTTTTTACGATGCCGCGGCGCCCATTGTTTCGGCGCAGAGCATCGATTTCAGCAAGACGTTCACGGCAGACCGATACGGGAAAGGAGACGGTGATTACGTCAACTGTCCGCTGAACAAGGAAGAGTATGACGCATTTGTCGAAGCGCTGGGCAGTGCCGAGCGCGCTGTCGTGCATGATTTTGACAAGCGCGAAGTATTCGAGGGCTGTATGCCCGTCGAGATCATGGCGTCGCGCGGGAAAGATACGTTGCGGTTCGGCATGATGAAGCCTGTCGGGCTGTATGACGAAAACGGGAAGCGGCCGTATGCCGTGCTTCAATTGCGTAAGGAAAATTGCGCGGGCAGTGCATACAATTTGGTCGGGTTTCAGACCAATTTGAAATTTTCCGAGCAAAAGCGTGTGTTTTCCATCATTCCGGCGCTGAAAAATGCCGAATACCTGCGTTATGGCGTCATGCATCGCAATACGTTTCTGAATGCGCCCGCCGTGCTCAATGCCGATTATTCGCTCAAAAGCGACCCGACCGTATTTTTTGCGGGGCAGATCACAGGCGTGGAAGGATATGTCGAGAGCGCGGGAAGCGGGCTGATCGCGGCGATCGCCTGCGCCAGGAAAATCGAAGGCCGCCCGTCCGTCGCGTGGGATGCGACGACCGTTTCGGGGGCACTGTGTCTGCATATTTCGACGCCCAATCCCGATTTTCAGCCAATGAACGCCAATTACGGCATTCTCGCGCCTCTTTCCGAACAGACGCGCGATAAGGCTTTGAAAAAGAAATTGTTCGCCGAACGCGCGCTTTTACGCATCGGCGAGATCGCAAAAGAAGAAGTCAATCACGGATCGGCAGAAATGCCGAAATAATTTTTTAGGTTTTATTATCGTAATAGGAGGATCGTATGCCTGAATTCAGGGGAACAACCATTTGTGCCGTCAAAAAGAACGGCAGTACGGCAATCGCCGGAGACGGTCAGGTCACGATGGGCGAATCCATCGTATTTAAAAACAGTGCGGTAAAAGTGCGCCGCATTTACGGAGGCAAAGTCGTGCTCGGCTTTGCGGGGTCGGTCAGCGACGCATTTTCGCTTTCCGAACGTTTTGAGGGCATGCTCAATAAATTTTCGGGCAACCTCATGCGCTCGGCGGTAGAGCTCGCGGAACTTTGGCGCAATGACAAAATGGTGCGTAAACTCGAAGCCATGATGATCGTCGCCGACAAAGATCAGCTTTTGATGCTCAGCGGCAGCGGCGAGGTCATTGAACCGGACGGCGGCGTCTGCGCCATCGGCAGCGGCGGCAATTATGCGCTTGCGGCGGCGCGCGCACTCATCCAGGAAACGGATTATAGCGCGGAAGAGATCGCCTATAAGGCGTTAAAGATCGCCAGCGAGATCTGCGTATTTACAAACGATCATATCACCGTGGAAACGGTGTAAAAATGTTTACGCTTTTTGTTTTGAGCTGACAAAACAAAAAGTCGTGAGTTGAGGGCTCTGCCCTCTGTGCGCGATGATTCAAAGCACGCATATTATAAAAATCGCGCGCATTCACCCGCTCAGGTCGCAGGTATGCGACAAATTGGGTGCGCTTATTGAGAAGTGTGATTCTCAAACGCGCAAAAATTATTAAAAAGGGATTCGCGGATTTCTCTGCAAGCTGATGCCTGCGAAATCCTGCAAACGGAGGGCTCTGCCCCCGCCGTGCGATGGCGAAAAGCATACAGATTATAAAAGCACGGTTTTCCTGCAATTGAAAGAGGAGGAATTTTATGAATCATCTGTCTCCGAAACAGATCGTAAACGAATTGGATAAATATATCATCGGGCAAGACAAGGCGAAGCGCGCCGTGGCAATTGCTCTGCGCAACCGTTACCGCCGCAGTCAGTTGTCGGAAGCGGATCGCGAAGAGATTACACCCAAAAATATTATTATGAAAGGTCCTACGGGCGTCGGCAAAACAGAAATTGCCCGCAGGCTGGCAAAGCTTGTCAAAGCGCCGTTCATCAAGGTGGAAGCGACCAAATACACCGAAGTCGGGTATGTCGGCAGGGATGTAGAGAGCATGGTTCGCGATCTCGTGGAATGTTCCATTCGCCTTGTGCGCGAAGAAAAGATGAAGGAAGTGGCGGTTCGCGCCGAGGGTACGGCGGAAAAGAAGATCGTCGCTGTTCTTTCGGAAATGAAAAAGGGCGAGCGCGGCGAATTGGCGAAAGAAGTGTTCGATGCAAAGCTTTTGGAAGATTTGCGGGCAGGAAAGTATAATGATACGCAGATCGAGATCGAAGTTTTGGACGCGCCCAAGAGCATGGAGATCGTGCCGGGCGGAGCGGAGATCAACATCGGTTCGATTTTCGGCGATATGCTGCCTAAAAAGAAGAAGCGCCGCAAGATGACCGTAAAGCAGGCGATGCAGCAGATCATAAACGAAGAATCCGAAAAACTCATTGACGATGACGCGGTCAATACCGAAGGTCTTGCGCGCGCGGAAGAACAGGGTATCATATTTATCGACGAGATCGATAAGATCGCAGGCAAAGCCAACCAGGGCGGCGCGGACGTATCCCGCGAAGGGGTGCAGCGCGATATCCTGCCGATCGTTGAAGGCTGTACGGTCATGACCAAGTACGGCGCGGTCAAGACAGACTTCATTCTGTTTATTGCGGCAGGTGCGTTCCACATTTCCAAAGTGGAGGATCTGATCCCCGAATTGCAGGGACGTTTTCCCATCAATGTGGAATTGGAAAGTCTCACGAAAGAGGATTTTATCAAAATTTTGACGCAACCGCAGAATGCGATCACGACCCAGTACGGAAAACTTCTCGGTGTGGACAATATTGACTTGCAGTTTACGGACGATGCCATCGAAGAGATCGCCTATATTTCCGCAGATATGAACGCGACCAGCGAGGATATCGGGGCACGCCGTCTGCATACCGTTATGGAATATCTTTTGGAAGACATTTCTTTCAATGCGGGCGGGGATTATCCGCAAGTGACGGTCACGATCGACAAGAAGTATGTCGACGAGCATCTGGAAAAGATCATCAAGAACCGTGATTTGAAAAAATACGTACTGTGACGCGGTTCACGCTTTTTCTTTCGAGCTGACGAAAGAAAAAGCCGTGAGATAAAGGGGAAACCCGAACGGTTTTCCCCTCGTTACTCGTCGCAACAAGGCGACGGAGAGCAGACGGCGCGCAAGGCTTGCCGTCATGCCCTCGTGCGCTTGTTTCTCCTTTTCCCCAAAAATCTCACGGCGGGTGCGCCGCAGAGGGCAGAGCCCTCAAAAATCTCGACTTTTGTTTTGTCAGCTCAAAACAAAAAGTGAGAACACATTCAAGGAGTTTTTATGATCAACATACCCAAAGGGACAAAGGATGTTTTGCCTGCCGAAGCCTATAAATGGCATTTTGTTGAAAACACTGCAAGGCGTGTCGCGGCGCTTTATAATTTAAAAGAGATCCGTACGCCTGTTTTTGAGCACACCGAGTTGTTTTTGCGCGGTGTGGGCGATACGACGGACATCGTCAACAAGGAGATGTATACATTTCTTGACAAGGGCGAGCGTTCCATTACGTTAAAGCCCGAGGGTACGGCGGGAGTCGTGCGCTCGTTTATAGAAAACGGGCTTGCGGGGGGCGTATTGCCTTTGAAGATGTATTACATCACGCCTGTATTCCGTTATGAACGTCCGCAGGCGGGGCGGCTTCGCGAGCATCATCAATTCGGCGTAGAAATTTTTGGCGGGAAAGGCCCTGAAACGGACGCGGAAGTTATTTTGCTTGCGCGCGATTACATCGCCGCTTTGGGTGTGGAAGGAGTGGAACTCAACCTCAACTCCATCGGCTGCAAACACTGCCGTCCCAAATTCAACGAGGCTCTCAAAGAATATCTGCGGCCGCATCTTTCCGAAATGTGTCCGACTTGTAACGCACGTTTTGAAAAAAATCCGCTGCGCATACTCGACTGTAAGGAAGAAGTGTGCTCGAAAATCAACGAAAATGCGCCCAAGACCACCGATTTTCTGTGTGATGAGTGCCGTGAGCATTTCGAAAAGCTCAAAGCCATTCTCGATTCCTGCGGCGTAAAATATAAACTCAATCCCAAGCTCGTGCGCGGTCTGGACTATTATTCCAAAACAGTGTTCGAATTTGTGTCTACTTCCATCGGGGCGCAGGGCACAGTGCTCGGCGGCGGCAGGTATGACACACTCATCGAAAATTTGGGCGGACCGCAGGTGCCGGCGGTTGGGTTCGGCAGCGGCATAGAGCGTATGTTGCTTGTTTTGGAAAATACCGGCAAGCATATTCCCGAAGAGCCGGCTCTCGACGTATACGTTGCGGGCTTAGACGATGCCGGCAGGGCGGCGGCGTTTGCTCTGGCGGATAAATTGCGCAAGGCAGGGCTGTCTGCGGATATCGACCACGCGTCGCGTTCGGTCAAGGCGCAGTTCAAATATGCAGGGAAGATCGGTGCCCGATTTGTTGTGGTCATTGGTTCCGACGAGCTCGCAAGCGGAAAATATACGATCAAAAACATGGCGGAATCCTCGTCCGAGTCTGTAAATGCCGAGGACGTTGTCGACTTTTTGGTGCAAAAACGCAGATGAAAGAGGTTGCTACCGTCGTAAAGACGGCGGGAAAGATCGCGATCGTGCAGATCGAAAAGCATCCCGAATGCGACGGGTGCAAGATGTGCGCGTTTAAAGACGGCAAATCCCGCGTGAAAGTCAAGGCGCTCAACAGCGCGAAAGCCCGAGCGGGCGAGCGCGTCATCGTGCAGGCGGAAAAGGACAATCGTTTGCTTGCATCGTTTATTGTTTACGTGATTCCCGTGCTTTTGGGCGGGGCAGGCGTGCTGATCGGGACACTGTGCTTTGAACAGGAGTTTTGGGCACCCGTATTCTTCTTGATCGGCCTTGTGCTCGGCTTTCTGGCGGTATTTGTACTTGATCGCTTCTTTTCGAAAACGCACGGGTTCGGAATGGAAGTTGTCGAAATATTGCATACTGATGAAAGCGAGGTGCTTCTTGCATCGGAAGAGCACGCGCTTTCAGATGATCAAAAATTATCGGAGGAGAAAAACAAAAATGGTGGAGATGTTTGATTCTTCCGCGTTTGCGGCGGCAATGGCGGAAAAAAAGACGCTTGTTGTGGATTTCTATGCCGATTGGTGCGGCCCGTGCCGCATGCTTTCGCCCGTTATGGAAGCGCTGAGCGAGGAAATGAGCGGCAAAGCGACATTTGTCAAAATCAATGTGGACGATAATCCCGACCTTGCACGGGAATATTCGATCATGAGTATTCCGTGCGTGATGGTGTTCAAAGACGGAGGGCTTGCCGGTAAGAACATCGGCTTTGCTCCCAAAGATGCCATGAAAGAATTTATTGAAAAGAATATCTGACCGGAAAATCGGGCCAACATAACGGCCCAAGGGGCATCTTTGGGGCAAGGGCGAAATCGTGACTGCTCCTTCCTGTGCGGCGGGCGAAACGACATACGGCAGTGTGGCAAAATATGCGAAAAATGTCTATACTCCCGCGCAGGGCGAGGCAAAGATGACTATTACCGAAGAGAAATTTATCTTTTACGGCGACGAAACGGAAGGATATTTGCTGATCGGGTACTGCGGGCAGACGCAGAATGTGATCTTGCCGCAGGATTTTCAAGGGCAGACGTATTCGGTAGCGGCGCGTGCGTTCTATGGGCGAAGCGATCTGACGGGCGATTTGATCATCGGCGACGGCGTGATCGAAATCGGCGAATCGGCGTTCGAGGGCTGTGACGGGATCGGGGGCATTGCGATCGGATCGGGATTGAAGCGCATCGGATCGCGCGCGTTTTACGGCTGTTCGGCGCTGACCGGAGAGCTTGTCCTTGCCGGCGGCACGGAGAGCATCGGCAGCTATGCGTTTGCGAAAACAAATATCAAGAGCGTCGTTGCGGGGATCGGTTTAAAAACGGTCGGCGACTATGCCTTTGAAAATTGTCCGCTCTATTATGTATATTATGAAGGGAGCGAGGAGCAGTGGAACGAGATCGGAATCGGCATTGGGAACGATTGGTTTACGGCTGTGCCGCGTTATTACCATTGGGAGATCGCATAAAAGCAGAATAAAAG
>CABQND010000034.1 GCA_902465495.1 uncultured Eubacteriales bacterium | reverse complement strand
AGAGCGCGGCGCCGAAAACATCAATCTCGTGACCGCGTCGCATTTCGTGCCCCAGCTGCTGCGCGCGTTCAAGATACGCCGTCCCAAGATTCCCGTCGTGTATAACACGCACGCTTACGAAAAAATGGAAGCGCTTCGCGCACTCGATCCATACATCGACGTGTGGCTTCCCGATCTCAAATTTTATTCTCCGAAGATCGCCGCGCGCTATACGGGAAAAGCGGATTATTTTGACTTTGCGAGCCGCGCGGTCGCATTTATGGCGGAGCGTGCCCCCGATTTTGCAAACGGAATGATGGTTTCGGGGTGCATCGTACGGCATCTCGTTCTGCCCCTTTGCAGCGACGACAGCGTGAAGATCGTACAGTGGTTCAAAGGCCTTTCCTCCCCCGCATACCTGTCGCTGATGGGACAATATACCCCCTGCGGCGACATCGAAAATCTCCCCGAACTGAAACGGCGCATCACGCCGCGCGAATACAAAAAAGTGCTTACCGCCGCCCTTGACGCCGGTATTGAACGACTGTTTGCGCAAGAACTCGATTCGGCGGACAAAGAATTTATACCGGATTTTTCACAAGATACCGACACCCTGTTTTGATTTTAAAAAAATGGAAAGTCTTCGCCATCCTATAAAAATATCCGCTTTTACTGCCGCAAAAAATCGCGTTTCATTTTCACCAGTTTTTTTACAAGCGGAGCAACTTCCGCGGGAGAAGCGGCAAGCAGCTGCGCTTCCAACGCTTCGATATCTTCCCTTTTGATTTTTTTCATACCGCTATTTTGCGGAAAACGGAACAAATTATGTTGATCACTCTCGAAAACGTACGCTTCGGCTACGATGACAAAAGCATACTCGAAAATGTGAGTTTCACCCTCTCGGAAGGCGAGCGCGTGGGATTTGTCGGCGCGAACGGCGAAGGCAAAACGACGCTCATCAAACTCATGACGGGTGCACTCTCCCCCGACGAAGGAAAAATCCTCAAAAAGAGCGGCCTGAAAGCAGGCTGGCTGGAACAAAACGGAGGACTGGAAAGCGAAAAGACGGTATATGCCGAAATGCAAAGCGTATTTGCGGAAGTCTTTCGCGCCATGGACGCCCAACGGGAAACAGCGGCGCGCCTTGCCGAAGCGGAATACGGGAGCAAACAGTACCGCGAGCTGTCTGCGCGCTATGAGCAGTTACAGCGCCTGATCGATGCGGCGGACGGCTACAACGCCGATGTGAAGATCCGTACCCTGCTCGGAGGCATGGGCTTTTCCAATATGTACGACCAGGTAGTTTCCACAATGAGCGGAGGGGAAAAGACGCGGCTCAAACTTTGCAAATTGCTTCTCGAACAGCCCGAATTGCTCTTTTTGGACGAGCCTACCAACCACCTCGACGTTTCCACTCTCTTCTGGCTGGAAGATTACCTTAAAAATTATCGCGGCGCGATCTTCACCGTCTCGCACGACCGCTATTTCCTCGACGCCATAGTAACGAAGACATTTGAACTGGAAAACAAGCGCGTGCGCGTGTTCCGCGGAAATTATTCCAAATACAAACTCTTAAAGGCCGAACAATACGAACACGAATGCAAAGAGTATGAAAAACAACAGGAAGAGATCGCTGCGCTCAAAGATTACGTGGCGCGCAACATTGTGCGCGCCACAACCGCAAAGAGCGCGCAATCGCGGGTCAAAAAGCTGGAAAGCATGGACCTTCTCGAAAAACCGCTTCCGCCGCCTCTGCCGCCGAAGTTTGTCTTCCGCTTTACGGAACGCTGCGAGGAGAGAGCGCTGTCCGTCGACGGGCTGACCTTGTCCGCGGGCGCACGGACACTGTTTTCGGGCGCACAATTTGAAATACGCCGCGGAGAAAAAATCGCGCTCGTCGGTGAGAACGGCACAGGAAAATCCACCCTGATCCGCACTCTTGCAAGCGGCGTCAACCCTTCCGTGCGCTGGGGAAGGTATACCAAAATCGGTTATTACGATCAGGAAAACGCCGATCTCGATCCCGACGAAACGGTATTGGGTACACTGTGGCATAAACATACTTACCTGAGCCAGACGGAAGCGCGCGCACTGCTGGCACAGGCGAAACTTTCCGCCGAAGATATCGAAAAGCGGGTCAGAAACCTGTCCGGCGGAGAACGCGCCAAACTCGCACTCGTATTGCTCGAAGCGCAGAAAGCAAACTTCCTTCTTTTGGACGAGCCGACCAACCACCTTGACCTCGCCGCACGCGAAAGCCTGGAAGAAGCCTTGCGGGAATTTGAAGGTACCCTCTTGTTTGTTTCGCACGACCGCTATTTTATCCGCAACGTCGCCGATAAAATTTTAGAGATCGAAGACGGCAAACTGACTTATTATCCCTGCGGCTATGATGAGTACACAGGGCTGAAAAAAGCACAAAACGAGCAGAAACTGATTGCGGAAAAAAACGTAAAGGCCGAAGAGCGCGCCGCGCAGAGCGCCGCCTCCTACCGTTCCAAAGCCGAGCGGGCGGAAGAAGCGAAGAAAAAACAGCGGTTAAAAATCATTGAAAAGGAAATCGCTCGCGCCGAAGAGGAAATTGCAGCGTTGGAAAATGACATTGCAACACCTGCCGTCGCTTCCGATTACAAAGTTTTGGGTGAGAAGTGTGCGCGACTGGACGAATTGCACGCCAATGTCGAAAAGTTATATGAAGAATACGAAACGCTGCTGTAAAGCCGATTGCGGTCGTTTCTCTTTTCAAACACATGAGCCGCCGCGCAAAATGCGCGGCGGCTCATGTGCCTTTTTCGGCATTTTCTGTATATTCGGCGGGCACGCGGAATCATATGCGCCGCGCGGCATATGCCGTGCGGCGCAAAAAACGACCAATGCACCTCTCCTGCCCTCAATAAAGGGGCGGGACACATGTGCTTGCGAAAACGAAAATCCGCTAAAATAGCTGTAACAAATCGACCAGAACGGCAAAACCGAGCAAAAGCACAAACCCGACTGCGTGGATGATGCCTTCGACCTTGCGGTTCAAAGGTTTGCCGCGTACCCATTCGATGGCGGTAAATACGACTTTGGAGCCGTCCAATGCGGGAATGGGTAACAAATTGAATACGGCGAGATTGACGCCGATATATGCTGCGATCTCCAAAAATTGCTGCAAGCTGCGCGAGGCGATCTCGGAAGTGAGTTTGATGGTCGTGATCGGACCGCCAAACGCAGAAAGCCCCAAATCCCCTGTCAAAAGTTGACCGAGCACTTTGAAGATCGTCCCCCCGATCTGAAAGGAATAAACGAACGAGCGTCCCAGCGTTTCAAAAAAGCCGAATCCTTTATAAGCAGCCGAGGCGATCATATATGTCTGCGTGCCGTCTTCCGCGCTCTGCTTTGCAATTCCGATCGCTTCCCAAAGCGCATTTGTATCGGTCAAGTTTTCAAAACCGGCATCGGCGCGTAAAATCACCGATACGTCCATAACTTTTCTGCCCTCATCCGTCTTGCGGGATACTGTAAACGACACGAGATCCCCCTCTTTTTTCCCTTCCAATGCACTCATCAGATCGGAGGTAAGATAGACGTTTTTCCCTTCACAGCGAATGATCACATCCTCATCGCAAAAGGTATAACCGGCAATCGGGATACCGTTTTGCGTGTACTCGGCAGGATCGACGCGATAGGTCATAAGAAGAAGCTGCCCGCAGGCATAAAATGAGATAATGATCAGAATCAGCGCGAGAATATAATTCATCAGCGCACCCGAAACCAAAACAATAATGCGTTGCCACGGCTTCTTATTGTTGAACGCATCGGGATGACTGTTCTCTTCGTCTTCCCCTTCGAATGCGCAGTACCCGCCCAACGGAAATACGCGCAGAGATACAACTTCGCCGTTCTTTTTGGTATGTTTCAAGAGAGCGGGACCGAACCCGACCGCAAACTCATTGATCTTGAATTTAAAGATTTTTCCGGCAATGTAATGTCCGAATTCGTGTACGGTGACCATGGCAAGCAGTATCAGAATCGCCAAACACACCGCGCCGACCGTACTCATCACACTTGAAAAAGACAGCAGGGCGAGCGACATGAAACCTCCGTTCAGGGCAGAAGGGCTGACGCGCGCGCACGCGCCGCGCGGTCCTGCTCTTCCAGCGCCGCATAACTTGTTGCGGCTACTCCTGATGCGCTGACAAGCGCACCTTCTATAATGTTCGCAATTTGCGTATATTTTATTTGTCCGCGCAAAAATGCGGCGACGGCTACCTCCCCTGCCGCGTTGAGCGCGCACGGATATCCGCCTCCCTTTTTCGCGCATTCAAGTGCGAGAGCAAAACATGGATAGCGTTTCAAATCGGGGGCTTCGAAATGCAATGCCCCGACCGCCGCCAGATCAAGGCGAGGAAGGGCGCAATCCAGCCGCTCGGGATAAGTGAGCGCAAGCTGAATGGGCAATTCCATGGACGGCATTCCCAGTTGCGCAAGCACGGCACCGTCCGCAAATTCCACCATTGAATGCACAATACTTTCACGGTGCACGAGCACATCGATCTTTTGAAGAGGCGCCCCGTACAGATGCATCGCCTCTATGACCTCAAAACCCTTATTCAGCATGGTGGCACAGTCAATGGTGATCTTCGCACCCATTTTCCAGTTGGGATGCGCAAGAGCCTGTTCTGCCGTAACATGCTCCAATTGTGCAAGCGGAACGTCGCGGAGCGCCCCGCCGCTCGCCGTGAGAATCAACTTCGAATAGGGTGCGCCGCGGTCAAATTGCAGGCATTGCCAAATAGCGGAATGCTCCGAATCGACGGGCATCAGCCGCACACCGGACTCTTTCACGCGACGCATCGCAAGATGCCCGCCCGCGACCAGACTCTCCTTATTTGCGAGTGCAATGTCCTTTTTTGCGTCCGCCGCCAAAAGTAACGCTTTCAAGCCCGCAAAGCCCGTTACGGCAATGATCACGACATCCGCGTCCGCATAGGCGCACGCCTCTTCAAACGCCGCCTCACCGCGCGCAAAGCGCGTTCCCTGCGGAATACATGACAAGTCCATCGACGCATTTTCTTGCCTTAAAGCGGCAAATTCGGGGCGCAGCTGCGTTACCTGATGCGCAAACATCTCCCCGCCCGCATTCGCCGCCATTGCAACGATGCGGAAGCGGTCGGGATACCTCTCTGCAACAGAAATTGCCTGCCGCCCGATGGAACCCGTACTGCCAATGAGCGCAATTTTTTTCATTTGCTTTGCCCCCTTTTTTATTGTACGCGAAGGATATGCCCTTTTATTCGCGTATGCCTAACGAAAATCTATATGCAACACTCTCTCGCGGCATCCGCAATGAAAAAATACCCGCAAAAGCGGGTATTATTCGGTTATAATCACAACACAACGAGCGAAAACACGATGTAAATAAACGTGCTCGCAAACAAAGTACCATCGATGCGGTCCAGCACGCCGCCGTGTCCGGGCAGGATATTTCCCATATCCTTCACGCCCAGCTTACGCTTGATCACGCTCTCTACAAGGTCGCCAAACTCGGTCATCAGCGAACAGATACAACCGATCAGCGCAAAAATCACCCAAGGATTGCCCCAGCCCGTATAGACGTAATCAGACGTGAGCGTATACAGCCAATACAGCAATACACTTGCCCCCGTGCCGAACACAACGCCGCCGATCGCACCGGAAATGGTCTTGTGCGGGCTGATCGTAGGGCACAGCTTTTTCCCCTTGAACAGGCTTCCGACCACAAATGCAAAGGTATCCGCCACCGGCGAAATGACAAAAATCAATAAGAGCGCCAGCGTCGAACCTGCGCCGAAATCGTTGGCAAGGAGCATGGTCGAAAGGATGGCTGTCGGATAAAACCCGCAAATCATCGCCGCGCCCGTGCCCGAAAGCTGGGTGTTGCGGTGATCGACCACCAAAAGGCAGAACAGCGCCAAAGCAAAGACGAAAGAAAGAACGAGCATAATGCGGTAGCCTTCCCCTTTCGCCAGAAATTCTGTCAAATAATAGGCGGGCGCAAACAATGCGGCATACGCGTACACCGCAATTTTTTGCGATAAACACAGCGGCATTGCGGCAGGGATCACCTCGCCGTTTTCGCCCGTGCGCGATATTCCGAACGCGTGGACCATCTCATATGTGCCGATCAGCGAAAACACATACACGAGAATGCCGAAAAAGCGCACATCGATCCAACGCAGAAAGAAAAACCCGACGATGATGCCGATATAAACGATTCCCGTAATCAGACGCTTTTTCATCGTTTTTCCTCCCGAACGTTGCCGAACCTGCGGTCGCGCGCCGAATAATTTTCGATCGCCTTTTCAAGATCCCGTCTTGAAAATTCCGGCCACATTTTATTGGAGAAATACAATTCGCTATATGCCGCTTGAAACAACAGGAAATTGGAAAGGCGTAACTCCCCTCCCGTGCGAACAATGAGGTCGGGATCGGGCACGCCCGCTGTAAGAAGAAGTTCGGAAAAATTCTGCTCATCCACGAACCTGCCGTACGATACGGCGGCATTGACCGCTTCTATAATTTCCTGACGTGACCCGTAATTGACACAGACGTTCAACAGGGATTGCGTACGATCTTTCGTATCCTGCGTAAGCTCCGCAATTCCCTCGCGAATATCCTCGGGAAGAGCGGAAAGATCGCCGATCACGTTGATCTTTGCGTTCAGTTCCAAAAATTTCTCTTTCTTTTTGGAAAAATATGTCCGAAATAAGTCGAACAACTCTTCCACTTCCTCGCGCGGACGCTTCAGATTTTCGGCAGACAGCGCGTACACCGTGACAATCGGAATGCCAAGATGAAAGGCATGCGCGCAGATTTTAAACATGTTCTGCACACCCATGCGATGCCCATAGCCGCGCGGACGAAAGCGCCGCTTCGCCCAACGGCCGTTGCCGTCCATAATGAATGCAATGTGCGAGGGTAATCGGATTCTTTTCATTTCTTATCAGACCGACATGATTTCTTTTTCTTTCTCTGCGGTATGTTTTTCGATCTGTTCGATGCACTTGGCAACAGTTTTGTCCACCTCTTTTTCCAGCCCCGCGCATTCGTCCTCGGACAGCTCTTTCGCTGTCTTCATCTTTTTGAGCGAGTCCATAGCGTCGCGGCGAATGTTCCGCGCCGCAACTTTCGCATCTTCGGAAAGCGCCTTGATCTGCTTGGCTAAATCGCGGCGGCGCTCTTCGGTCAAATCGGGGAAAATGAGGCGGATCACTTTACCGTCGTTGGTGGGCGTAAGCCCGATGTTCGAGGAAAGGATCGCCTTTTCGATACCTTTTAAAAGGCTCGCATCCCAAGGACTGATGACAAGACATTTTGCATCGGCAACCGAAATATTGCCCACCTGATTGATAGGCGACATCGTTCCGTAATAATCCACCTGAATCTTATCGAGAACATGCGGATTGGCTCTGCCTGCGCGAATATTGGTATATTCTTCGCGCAGAACGCTCGCCGTTTTGTCCAATTTATCTTCCAGCGTGAGCATCAATTCGTCTACTTTTTCGTTATCTACCATAACAGTGTTCTCCCTTTTTCGTTTTGTTAATCGTTGGTGATGATCGTACCGATCTGCTCGCCGCAGATCGCACGCACGATTGCATCCTTTTCAGAAAGCGCGAATGCGAGGACAGGTACATTATTGTCCATGCACATCGTGATCGCCGTCGTATCCATCGCTTTGAGCCCGCGATTGATCACTTCCATGTGCGTGATCTTGTCGATCTTTTTCGCATTCGGATTGATTTTCGGATCGCTGTCATAGATTCCGTCTACATTTTTGGCAAGGAGCAGCATATCCGCATTTGTTTCGCAGGCGCGCAGAGCCGCACCCGTGTCCGTCGAACAATATGGATTGCCCGTACCGCAAGCAAAAATGACGATCCTGCCCAGCTCGAAATGCCGCAGTGCCTTACGCAGAATGAACGGTTCGGCAACACTGATCATATTCAGTGCCGTCTGTACACGCGTAGGGACGCCTTTCTGTTCGATCGCATCCTGCATCGCAAGAGAGTTGATGACGGTCGCGAGCATGCCCATATGATCGGCAGTCGTCCTGTCCATCTTTGTGCCCTGCCTGCCCCGCCAGAAATTGCCGCCGCCCAGCACAATGCCTATTTCAACGCCCATTTCATGCACGCGGACAAGCTGATCGACAACTCCCTCAATGATCTTTTCGTCCAGTCCGAAGCCCGCTTCGCCCGCAAGGGCTTCTCCCGACAGCTTCAAAATAATTCTCTTGTATTTCGGTTTCGCCTGCAACGTTCTCCCCTCCGAAATTGAATTGTATGCCGCTTCTTGCGGCGCATTAAAACAAAGGCACACAAATATACACTTGTGCGCCTTTCTCTTTTAACCTTTCATCTTGGAAACTTGTTTTTCGACTTCTTCCGCGAGATCATCCTTTCTCTTCTCGATCCCTTCGCCCATTTCAAAGCGTGCAAAACGACGGACCGTGATCTTTTCGCCGATCGCTGCAATCGCCTCAGTAATCAACTGAGAAATGGTCTTGGAAGAATCCTTCACGAACGGCTGTTCGAGGAGGCAGAAATCTTCGTAATATTTCTTGATCCTGCCGGCAACCATCTTTTCTGCGATCGCTTCGGGCTTGCCTTCGTTCATCGCCTGTACTTTCAGGATCTTCTTTTCCTCTTCCAGCACTTCCGCGGGAACTTCTTCTTTCGTTACATACAAAGGCTTTGCCGCCGCGATCTGCAACGCGATATCGTGTACGAGTTCTTTGAACTGGTCACCGCGCGCAACAAAGTCCGTTTCGCAGTTCACTTCGACCAAAACGCCGACCTTGCCGCCCATGTGAATGTAGCTGTCAACAATACCTTCCGCTGCAATGCGACCGGCTTTTTTCGCAGCCGTCGCCATCCCCTTCTCACGCAGGATCTCGACCGCTTTGTCCATATCTCCGTTCGCTTCAGTGAGCGCCTTTTTGCAATCCATCATGCCTACGCCCGTCTTCTGGCGCAGTGCGTTTACGTCACTTGCAGTAATCGCCATATTTTTATCAGTGCCTCCGTTTTTTTATTGTTTTGCCCGTAAAGCAGGATTATTCCGCTTTTTCTTCCGCCGCTTCTTCTACGACGTTCTCGATGCTCTTATCCTCTTCCGCTACTTCTGCCGCCTGCTGCATTTCCGCGTTCACCGCTTCGCCCTGATTGGCTTCGATAACCGCGTTCGCAATCACGCCCGAAAGCAATTTGACCGCACGGATCGCGTCATCATTGCCCGGGATCACATAATCAATGAGATCGGGATCGCAGTTGGTGTCCGTGATCGCAACGATCGGAATATGCAACTTGCGCGCTTCCTGCACCGCGATATCCTCATTGTGCGGATCGACGATGAACATTGCGCCCGGAAGCGTCTTCATCTCTTTGATACCGCCAAGGTTCGCTTCGAGTTTCTCCATCTCTTTTTTCAGGCCGAGAACTTCCTTTTTCGGCAAAAGATCAAACTCGCCGCTTTCCTCCATCTTTTCGAGCTTATTCAAACGCTCGATACGAGAACGGATGGTCTTGAAGTTGGTAAGCGTACCGCCCAACCAACGGGTATTGATATAGAACTGTCCGCAGCGCGTAGCTTCTTCTTTGATTGCGTCCTGCGCCTGTTTCTTCGTACCTACAAACAGGATGCTCTTGCCCGCTTTCACAGTGTCGACAACAAAATTGTAAGCCTGTTCAACCAGCCCTACTGTGAGCTGCAGATCAATGATGTGAATGTCGTTCCTTGCCGCGAAGATGTACTTTTTCATCTTCGGGTTCCATTTCCTGGTCTGGTGACCGAAGTGCACGCCTGCTTCGAGCAGCTGCTTCATCGTAATAACTGCCATAAAAAACTCCTCCGTTTATTCCTCCCACGAACGCGATAAAAAACCCGCTTCGGCCCGCCCGATTGAGATTTTAGCGGGAACGGATACGCGGTACGTCCGAGGTGTGAATTTTTAGCCTTACTATTTTACCATAGAGGCACAGAATTTGCAACCAAAATACCTTTTATTTGCAAAATTTTTCGAATGTATCGGATAAAACGCCCTTTTTTTGCTGATTTTGACAAAGCTTACGCCTTTAAAAACCGCTCCGCGATCGCGGAGCGGTTTTTCTACGTATTACTTCTCGTTTTTGTGATCGTGGTGCTTGCAACCGCATCCGCAACCTTCTTCGTAATCGGTGTCCAAAGACGCCGCCTCGTCCGCATCGTCGTCCTCTTCCATTACCCGACAGAATTCTTCAAACACTTCGTCAAGCAACTTTTCATCCTCAACGGGAACAAGTTCTTCGTCGCCTTCTTCCCCGACGATCTGCAAAATAGTAACTTCGTTCTCTTCTCCATCCTCTTCGTCCACAGGCTGGAAGAACGCATACCAGCCGCCTTTGTATTCAATCGTGCCGATATGATAGCATTTGTGGATCTTGCCCGCATCGTCGACGAGCTCAACCACCCCTTCCTCCGCGCATTCTTCGCAGTCGCAATCGTGTTCGTGTAAATTCTTTTCTTCGCTCATAATGTTGCTCCTTTCTGCTTTTTATTCAAATATCCTTCCAGAATATAAGACGCCGCTATACTGTCCACCGAGCGCTTGCGGTTTTCGCGCCGCACCCCGCCCGCAATCAAAACCCGTTCCGCCTCCATTGTCGTGAATCGCTCATCCTCAAACACGATCGGAACCGTAGTTTTGCTTTTGAGAAGCTCGACAAACCGTCTTGTCTTTTCGGTCTGCACCGATTCACTCCCGTCAAAATTGAGCGGAAGCCCGCAAACGATCAACCCCGCATCTTTTTCCCGTACAATGTCTGCCAACGCCTGCGCGTCTGCGTCCGCACTCCGCGTACGAAAATAAGTCGTGCCCGGCAAAGCATACGTATTGAACGGGTCACTTGCCGCAACGCCGATCCTTTTATCTCCGATATCAAACGCGATGATCCGTTTTTCCATACTCCTCCGCCCCGGCTTTTTTGCCGACGCTATCAGTATATCACATTCCTGTCCCGCCGTCCACAACTTTTTAAAAATTTATTCGCTTTTGCCGAATATTCCGATTTTGTTCACATTCCCTTCAAAATATACCTCTTCTTGCAATTTCAATTAGCAAAAAACCAATATCCGCCGCGCAAAACGCGCGGCGGATATTGTAAGAAAAAGTTGTCTATGGTGTGATCATCGGTTTACAGGATTGCATAACAAAGCATCGCATTTCTCTTCGTTTTTCTGCACTTACAGTATAACAAACATTTGTCGCAAACTCTCACGCCTTTTGCAATAAAATTGTAAAATTCAAAATCCGCACAAACGCACAAAATAAAAAAGCCCGGACATTCGCTCCGAACTTTCCTTGCCTGTACGGATTTCCCCTTCCGCATACGGCTCATGCGGCATACGCGGTTTTCCCCGCGCTTTGCCCTTAAAAACGCAGTTCCCCGCGTCTCTGTCTTTATTATACGTCGATCTTGTATAAAAATTCCCTTTTCTTTTTCATTATTTTGTAAAAAAGGAATTTTATCGATTTTCACCTGATTCATTCTGCCCGGACAGCGATGTTTCCTCTCTTTCCTGCAACACGCAACGCATCCCCGCTTCCTTTTTTGAACGAATCGCAAAGAGAAAAAATGCGAAGCCAATCAAAAACATAACTGCCAAAACACTGACCCCGAGATTTTCCCTGCCCGTTATATCCGCAACAAGCGCGACTAGAAATGTACCCAAAAAGGATGCACCCTTGCCGAAAATATCGTATACCCCGAAATACTCGCCCGATTTTTCCTGCGGTATGATCTTTGCAAAGTACGAGCGCGACATCGCCTGCACTGTGCCCTGAAACAATCCGACACACACCGCAAGGATCCAGAATTCATACGTCTGATCGAGAAAAATCGCGTATACCGTGATCGCAAAATATGCGGCGATGCAAACCATGATGAGATATTCGGGCTTGACTTTGCGGGATAGCATACCCAAAAGAATCGCCGCAGGAAATGCAACGATCTGCGTGACCAAAAGTGCAAGCAACAGCATAGCGGAATTAAACCCCAAATCGGTGCCATACGCAACCGCAAGATCGATGATGGTGTACACACCGTCGATATAAAAGAAAAACGCGAGCAAAAAAAGCAAAATATGCTTTTGGGATCCGATTTCCTTAAATGTTTTGCCCAGATTTTTAAAGCCGTTACGCACGGGATGACTGCCCGGCTCGACAAAATGCGTCTGTTTGTAACTTTTCCAAAGCGGAAAAGCACAAGCGACCCACCAAAGTGCCGTCAAAAGAAATACAAGGATCATCGCAGGGCGGAAAGAAAGCACCGCAATGCCCATGGACGGCTCGTACAAAACGTAGATGAGGACACAAAGTATGAAAGGAAGACAACTGCCGATATATCCCCATGCATAACCTCGGGAGGAAACCTCGTCCATACGCTCCGGAACTGTGACATCGCAGAGCATGGAATCATATACGACTAAACTGAGGGAGTATGCCGACTTTGCAAATACAAAAAGCGCCAAAAACCAGATCCAATGTCCGATAAATCCCAACACCGCACAACCCAAAGCCCCGGCAAGCAAAACAACGGAAAAAATCTTCTTTTTCATACCGCGAAGATCCCCTGCCGCGCCTAATACAGGTCCGATTAAAGCGACGATCGCCGTCGCGATGCTTGTGGCATAGCCTAAATACACCGTCGCCGATTCTGCAAAGCTGCCCGCAATAATGTCAAAGAAGATCGGGATGAGAGTAGATACCAACAGCGTAAACGCCGAGTTACCGACATCATACCACACCCATTTTCGCTCCTGTTGTGTCATCTTAAACTTCATGGTTTTTTTCCTCTTCCGCGTTTAAAACAGGAATCTCATGCCAGTTGCCGTTCGGCCCGAACGTCCGCGAAAAAGCGGGCGAGAGTTCCTCCTTGCCCTCGACATATTCCACAAAATTCTGAATGAGCACCACGCATTCATCCTGCGCCTTCCGCATCAGTTTGAAAAGGCGCATATTACTGTCCTCACAGGCTGGAATAGGATGCTTTGCGATCATCATTCCGTGCATTTCTCGCCAGTTCCCTGTCAGATGCATAGCTGTATTCACGAGAAAACGCTTCCCCGCATGCGGCGCACGCATCATCTCGTTATAAAATTTCATTGACCGCAATGCCTTCTTCACCTGCTTTTGCGTCACCCCAAAAAACGGCGCGATCACGCGGGCGTTTGCTTCGGATGCAACAATGTGTTCCGTCAGTTTTGCGGACAGAGGCTCAATGCCGCGCTGCAACAAAAGCGCACGGTCAAATTCACTCTCGATCTCCGTATGCCGCACGTCCGAAACCGCGATCTTGTTTTCGATATAACTGTGACAGTTCACGTCTAACGCAAAATGACAGACGAACCCGATCGCATATGCGAGCGCCGCGCCCTTATCCGGTGCGTTCAGACACACCTGTTTTGCAGATGTAAAAAACATTTCCGCAGGGCGGCCGTGCATTCCGAACCCCACCCTATTGACTTTATTGTTCGTCAGAGGATGATAGTAAAATAAAATATCAGGACCGTGCAACCCGATATCATATAATTGCCTGTGCGCGCGGACAAGCTGCGCCTGTTTCTCTTCTAAGCGTCCAAGGACCTGCTCCCCGAACAGATAATGTGCATACGTTGAAGGCATATTTGAACTCCTTTTTCTTTCCAACCAATATCATACCACAATCGAGGCGCTTTAACGTATTTTTTTTGTAATTTCCATGTAAAAAAATTGTATCGGGGCGCTTTTCCGAAATTTTGCGGAAAAGCGCCCCGATTTGCCCGTTTTTCGGGCGGCGCCCGATGCAGTTTATTTCTTGGCGGAAGATTGTTTGTTCGCATCCATCGCCGCAAGTTTTTCGTCGATGTATGCGTCCATTTTCTGTTTCAGTTCTTCCTGTCCTCTCTGCACAAGCGAGCGCGTCTTGTTGCTGTTTGCAACCCAAAGCGCTCCGAGCATCGCGCCTGCAGCCAGGCCTGCGATAAATTTTTCCATACTTCCCTCCGACGCGGGCATTCTTACCCGCAGAGTCAGTATGTGCCGCGCCGGATGAAAGTATGCATCCATACATAAATTTAAAGCGATGCGGATGCCTGCAATGTCACTGTGCTTTTGCCTGCGTTGCGAGCATCGCCTTTTTTACGCGAGATGCACGGCGCAATAAATCGTTCTCTTCGCTTAAACGCCGCACCGATTCGCGAAGCTGTTCGTTTTCCGCGCGTAAACTCGCTGCCAGACGCCCGTACAGTGCATCGATTTCCGATTCGAGACGGCGCTGTAAAAGAGAACGTCTTCCTTCTTCCAAGCGTACACCGAACCGTTCCGCCGCCGCACGCACCGTTTCCGGCTGTTTTTTGAGCATGTTCCTGTACTTATTCTGATAGCGAAGCATCTTTTTGGCATCACCGCCGCAGGCATTTGCAATCGCGCGGCGTACCGAATATCCTTTGCCCTTTTCTGTCAAAATGGCGCGCAGCATTTCCTCCGTTTCTGCCTCGGTAAAAGGATGTACTTGCTCCGCATGCAACGTTCTTCCTGCAAGCAAACTGTGTGCCTCAGGGCTGTCTGTACGAAGAAGACGATAATAATAGTTGCGCACACTGCCTCCTGCCCTGCCGTGTTCTCTGCCGTATCCGGAAAACAATGCCGTCAGCGTTTTACCTGCACGTTTACCTTCCTCTACATAGCGAAGCAGTGCATCTGCCTCTTCTCTTGTATAACCGTTGATCTTTTCCATGTCTATACCTCCGTTTGGTTGTCGGAGTGAGTATTGACATTAAATGATTTTTTTAAACATATAAATAAACTCACGCAAGGTTTTGCGAAAAATTTTTCGGAGGTGACGCTGTGCGCGTTCATTTTTCTTCCTCCATGCCCTGTGCCCTCAAACTGGGCGGCGCGCTCGTCGGTTTTTGCGGCGAGGCAGAAAAATTTACCGATCTTCCCGACGGCGAGAAAGTTCCCGCAGAGTTTATTCCTGCCGACGGAAATTTTATGCCCATAACGTTCGTGATCGATGAACGATTTTTTCAATCCCCGCCCCGCTGCTGTGACGTTATTCGCTACAGTTGCGGCGCTGACATTTGTGCCGCACGCTTTTCACCGCGTGATGCGGGACTGCGGGTGTTGGCACAGTCCCGCGAAGGAGATATCCTCGCCACTGTTTTCGACAACGGCGGCGTTCAGCTTTCACTGGAAAGTCCAAACGGTTTTATCAGTGAAGCCCTGCCACGCACGGAAAGTTATGAGATCGCCTCCGAACAGATCGGCGGCGAGCAATTTGTGCGCGTCAGTTGCAAAGACGAAAAAAAGATCGAGTTGCTTCTGTATAATAAAGCGCTTGAATGCGCATTCCGTGACCGCGTCAGCGATTTCTCCTGCGGCGAAAAGCTGACCGTTCGCCTGGATTTTGCCGACGTGGCAGGACACAGCGCAACGCGCATCCTGCGCGCCGAGGGCGGAGCGCTTATTCCCGAAACAACGCAAGTGCGCGCCTCCAACGCCGTTGACCCCGCACTGTTGGACGAACGCATCCTACCCTTTGCCTTTTTTCAGGAAATTGCCGTGGGAGGAAATTTTACCGCTTATCTTTCCGAAGAGCTCGCGCAAAAACAGGACCGCATCAAGGAGTACTTAGGCGATTTTGTCGGAGTATATCTGCCAAAAGAAATTTTTTATCTGACTTACGGCAAACAAAATGCCGCAGGGCTTTTATACCGCCGCGGCGACAACGTATGGGATGCAAAATTCTTTTCACTGCAAAGCGAAAACGGCAAAATAACCAATATCATACCCATCGGATAATAAAAAAGCGCCTTCGCCAGAAACAAAAAACCCGACGTCCGTAATTCGGACGTCGGGGCTTTATTCATTTTTCCGTCGTAACCGGAAGTTTTTTTGCATTCAACCGCTCTAAAATCAATATTTGGTAACCTTTACTTTTTCAATGACGATCTTGCTCTGCGGAACTTCAAAGTCAACATTGTAGGAACCGCCGTCCACAAACTCGTCCTCGATCACCACATCTTCTTTGGTTTCGGTGAACGAACCGTCGTCACCCAAACCTTCGACGTACGTATCGATTGCCGCGAGCAAATCATCGAGCGCAGTTTTGGACTCGTCGTCCGCAAGTTCGCCAAACACACAGTAACGGCTTTCAGCCGAACCGGATGAGGCTAGGAAAATATAGAACATTCCTTCGGTGCTGTTCTTGTAATATTCGCTCTGTCCGTACTTGTCACTGCTGCTCTGCTTATAGGTTACGAGCGTCTTTTCATTCTTCGCCACATACGAGTATGTGCCCAACGCGCCGTAGGTATTGGACAGGCCTGTTCCGTTATCGATGCTGAATCCGTTGCCCGAAAATTCACCATGCAGGCGATTGGTCGCTGCCGTGCGGTCTGCATCTTTCCAAACTGTAATGTTTTTCAAAGATACTTCGCCGGATTCATTCGTAGTAAAGGAATCATAACCGATTTCGCGAAGATCGTCCATCACATCGCCGTTTTCAATGTCGTCGTAGGTATACCCTCCGCCGATCATGCGATCTCCGGTCTTAAAATCATGAATGACCGTACCGTTGTAATACCCTAAATCGACCAATTCGATATAGTGAGCAACCGTTTGGGAATACAGATCACGATACAGTTTGTAGTTGAGCGTATACGTTTCGCCGTTAAATGAAATGTCCATGGAAATTTCAGGGCGTTTGCTTTCGCAAGCCGTGAACATGAACGCACAGCCGATGAGAAGCATCGACGCAAGAATTACGGAAAACAGTTTGCCGAGTTTTCCGCCGATGGCTTTTACCATAGATCCTCCTGTCTTTACGAAAATCGCTTTGCACGGACTCCCATGCACACATTTTTCGTACGTTTCTATACCATTTTATTTTATCGTTTTCTTGCCAAATCGTCAAGCACTTTTGCATATTCTCGCAAATTTAACCGAGAATTCCCGACGTTTATCACATTCGGAACGAATTCTCCTTTAAAATACAACGCATGCGCGGCTCCACACATGTCTTTTCACGCATGCAGTCGGTTTGCGGATCGAAATGCGCCCGGACACATGTGTTCCCGCCCGGCAAAACACAGAACAGCAAACAAAAAGCGCACCATACGGTGCGCTTTTTGTTTGTTCTGCCGACGTTTGCGGCATTCTCGTTATACGAGTTCGATGATCGCGACTTCCGAAGCATCGCCGCGGCGCTCGCCGAGGCTGATGATGCGGGTATAGCCGCCTGCGCAGTTCTTTTCGTCGTTGCGCTGCGCATATTTGGGAGCGATCTCGTTGAAGAGCTTCTCGATCAGGGGATGAGCAATATCACCCGTCCTCTGTTTGTATGCGGATTTGCTCTCGTTGAAGCCCTTGATCTCCTGCAGATCATACAATTTGCTCATGATCCTGCGGCGTGCAGCAAGCTTCTTCGGACCGTCTTTTACAACGGTGACCGTCACTTCGCGCTCTTTTTTGCCCGTCTTCTCGGTGACAACTTTGCTGCTTTCGATCGTGTCGTCATAGGTGTTGATCGCCGCCGTGATGATCTTCTCAACGTACGACTGCAACTCCTTTGCACGGGCTTTCGTAGTTTCTATTTTTCCGTACCAGAGAAGGCTGGACGCCTGGTTTCTCAAAATGGCGATCCTCTGCTCACTGGTTCTGCCCAATTTTCCCGGCATTGTATTAGTCCTCCTTTTTTTCTAATGAAAGTCCGTAGGACTCCAGTTTCTGAATGACTTCGTCCAGCGACTTTCTGCCGAGGTTACGAACCTTGAGCATTTCTTCCTCGGTCTTTTTGGTCAAATCTTCTACGGTGTGAATGTTTGCACGTTTCAAGCAGTTGTACGAGCGGACGGAAAGGTCCATATCCTCGATCGCCATCGCAAGAACTTGCTGCTGCTTGTCGTCTTCGTTCTTGACAAGGATATCCATGCCTTTGATGGAATCGCTCAGGTTCACGAAAAGCCCGATATGATCCTGCATGATCTTCGCGGCAAGCGAGACGATCTCCTTCGCGGAAAACGCACCGTTTGTCCAAACTTCCATGACGAGCTTGTCATAGTCGATGCTCTGCCCTACACGCGTGCTTTCCACGTTGTAATTTACCTTTTTGACAGGAGTGTAGATGGAATCGATGGGAATGTATCCGATCGGATAATTTTTCAGCGATCCCGCACCCTTGTAGCCCCTGCCGCGCCCGACGGTGATCTCCATATCGATTTTCGATCCTTCGTCAACAGTGCAGATGTGCTGGTCTTTGTTGATGACCTCCACTTCCGCATCCTGTTCGAGGTCGGCGCCCGTAATGTCCGCAGGGCCTTCTTTGCAGATGTGCAGTGTTTTTACGTAATCTTTATCGGTTGTAGCCGTCTGTATAGCGAGAAGTTTGAGATTGAGGATGATCTCGGGCACATCTTCCTTGACACCCGGGATCGCGGAAAATTCATGCCGCACTAACCCGTCCGGATAGAAGCGGATCCCCTGCACTGCCGCGCCCGGAAGAGCGGAAAGCAGGATCCTTCTCAAACAGTTCCCGATCGTAAGACCGAAGCCCTTTTCGAGCGGTTCGACTGTGATCTTGGCGTAACTTTTCGCCTCGTTCTCCTCCACCTCGATTTTGGGCATATCCATTTCGATCATGCGTTTTTACCTCCTTGTTTCGGCTCAGCCGATTACTTGGAATACAGCTCGACAATCATATGCTCAGCAATCTGACTGTCAATGTCTTCCCTGACGGGAAGCGCGAGAACCTTTCCTTCCAATTTTTCGGGATCGAATTCAAGCCATTTGGGCATGTTTCCGACTTTCATCGTTTTGATCTGCTCGAAGTATTTGTCTTTTTTCCTGTTCTCTTTCACCGCGATCACGTCGCCCGCCTTCACGATGTAAGACGGGATGTTGACCGTCCTGCCGTTGACGGAGAAATGTGCATGGTTGACGAGCTGACGAGCCTGCGCGCGCGAGCCGCCGATCCCCATGCGGTAGATCACGTTGTCAAGACGGCGTTCCAAAAGGGAAAGCATGTTTTCACCGGTGATGCCCTTCATGCGGTCAGCCATTTCATAATATTTGCGGAACTGGCCTTCCTGTACGCCGTAAATACGCTTGGTCTTCTGTTTTTCACGAAGCTGCAAGCCGTACTCGGAAACTTTTTTGCGCCCTGCACCGTGTGCGCCGGGAGCCGTGGGACGCTTCTCAAAAGCGCACTTCCCCGAATAACATCTGTCGCCCTTCAAAAAGAGCTTTGCGCCTTCTCTGCGGCAAAGACGGCATTTCGAATCTCTGTATGTTGCCATTGATCTGCTCTCCTTTTATTATACTCTGCGGCGCTTCGGGGGCCTGCATCCGTTGTGAGGGATGGGCGAAACGTCGGTGATCATCGTGACTTCCAAATCCGCCGCTGCGAGTGCGCGGATCGCGGATTCTCTGCCCGCACCGGGACCTTTCACGTACACTTCCACGGAACGAAGCCCGTGCTCTTTCGCCGCTTTTGCCGCCGTATCCGCAGCCATCTGCGCTGCGAACGGGGTTCCCTTTCTCGATCCTTTGAAGCCGAGGCTGCCTGCACTCGACCATGAAATTGCGTTGCCGCTCATATCCGTGATCGTCACCAAAGTGTTGTTGAACGAGGACTGGATATGCGCCTGACCTTTATCGACCTTTTTCAGCTCTTTGCGGCGACGCACCTGCGTAGCTTTTTTCGTTGCTGCCATTTGTCTTATCCTCCTTCAATTATTTCTTCTTCTTAGCGACCGTGCGGCGGGGTCCTTTCCTCGTGCGCGCGTTTCTCTTCGAGCTCTGTCCGCGTACAGGCAGGCCCTTTCTGTGACGAATGCCGCGATAGCAGCCAATTTCCATCAGACGTTTGATGTTCAGATTGACTTCACTGCGAAGTTCGCCTTCTACATGAAGGTTATGATCAATATATTCTCTCAGTTTGGAAACGTCGTTCTCGTCGAGATCTTTGACGCGCGTATCGGGATTGATGCCCGTTGCCGCAAGGATCTTTTTCGACGTGGTCAGCCCGATTCCGTAGATATAGGTAAGCCCGATTTCTACCCGCTTCTCTCTGGGTAAATCTACACCGGCAATACGTGCCATTTGTCCTTTTGACCTCCGTTTGGATTTTAATTTGATTATTCTGTATCTATTTCGTTCGCGCGCGCGATCCCGCAAAAATTTGGAATGACACGGAATGCATCATCGCACGAGATTGTTTTCACGATTAACCCTGACGCTGTTTATGGCTCTTGTTCTTGGAGCAGATTACCATGACTTTGCCGTTCCTTCTGATGACTTTGCACTTGTCGCACATCGGTTTTACAGACGGTCTTACTTTCATTTTCTTATTCCTCCGAAATTTCTTCGCCCCGTCGGGGCACTCGATTGTGTGCGGGCTGTTACCCACCCGCGCCTTATCGCCGCGCTGCCGCGACGGCTTTGCAAAAAACAGTGCTTTCTTCCGTTTGCCTGCTCAGCCCTTGCTGCGCCAGGTGATCCTGCCTTTGGTCAGATCGTACGGGCTCATTTCCAGCTTCACCATGTCCCCAGGGATAATGCGAATGTAATTCATGCGCAATTTTCCTGATATATACGCGGTGATCACGTGCCCGTTGGAAAGCTCTACCTTGAACGTCGCGTTCGGCAGCGCCTCCACGATTTTGCCTTCGGCTTCGATTACGTCGTCTTTTGACACCGATCTCTTCCTCCCGGATTACTTTGCGCGGTATTCCCGCGCTCCTGCGCCAACGCTTTGAGCGCCGCGCGGATTTCGCTGTTTTCGTCTTTGCCTTGCCCTATCCGCACCGCGATCTCCGGATAAAACCGGGGAAGCAAACGGATGTGTTTTCTGTTCTTCGGCTTCGGGTTCTCCGCTGCCCGGTACTTGCCGTCTGCAAGCAGAAGCGTTTCTCCGCGCATGCCGACGATCAGATACAGCCTGCCTTTATCTCTTCCGACGAGGCTCTCTGCAGCGCCTCCGAGTTCGGGTTCTTGTACTTTCATGCGCTATTTCCAAATCAAAGCGTGAGGATCTCGACGCCGTCTTCACGGATGACCACGGTATTTTCATAATGCGCCGCAGCCTTGCCGTCCGCTGTCACCGCTGTCCAACCGTCTGCCAGAACCCGCGATTCACGCGAGCCTGCAAGGATCATCGGCTCGATGCACAGCACCGTGCCCGCACGAAGCCGCACACCTGTGCCGCGCTTGCCGTAATTGGGAACGGACGGATCTTCATGCATCTCCCTGCCGATCCCGTGTCCGACATATTCGCGCACTACCGAAAAGCCGTTTTCTTCCGCATGCTTTTGCACCGCCGCGCCGATATCGTACAGCGGCGTGCCCGCCCGCAGATTTTCTATCGCCTTCCAGAAACATTCTTCTGTAACGCGGATCAGCTTTTTCTTTTCATCGGAGATCTCTCCGACCGCAAAGGTACGTGCTCCGTCGCCGTGAAATCCGTTTTTATATGCACATAGGTCGATACTGATAATATCTCCCTCATGCAGAAAACGTTCTCCGGGAATACCGTGCACGATCACTTCGTTGACCGATGCGCAGATCGAAGCGGGATACCCGCAATAACCCAAACAGGACGGAATTGCGCCTCGTGAACGAATGTATTCTTCCGCATACCGGTCGAGCTCTTGGGTTGTAATGCCCGGCTTTACTTTCGTACCAATATACGCAAGCGTATCGCGCACAATTGCGCAAGGCTCACGCATAAGATCGATTTCCTGCTCCGTTTTTAATGTGATCATGGTTTCGCCGCTTACTTTTTCAGCGCGTCGCAGATCCTGGAAAATACTTCGTCGATCGCGCCGACGCCGTCGATATTGATGAGGACACCCTTTTTCGAATAATACTCAATGAGCGGAGCTGTCTGGTCGTTATATACGCGCAGACGGTTGCCCACCGTTTCTTCGTTGTCGTCCTTTCTCTGATACAGCTCGCCGCCGCATTTTTCGCAAGTCGTCTTGCCGCCCAGAAAATTTACGTGATAGCTCTCGCCGCATTCTTTACACACCCTGCGGCCGCACAATCTGTCCATCAGGAGAGAAAGATCGATGTCGATGTTGATCACCGCATCCACTTTGGAGAATTTGTCCAACTCCTCCGCTTGAAACAGGTTGCGGGGAAATCCGTCCAGAAGATAACCGTTCTTGCAGTCATCTGCTTCCAGCCGTCCTTCCACGATTTTGCAGGTCACTTCGTCAGGAACCAACTGTCCCTTGTCCGTATACGACTTCGCAAGAAGCCCGATCTCCGTTCCGCGCTTGATGTTGTCGCGGAAAATATCTCCGGTAGAGATGTGCGGAAGATGAAATTTCTCGGAAATGCGTGTCGCCTGCGTGCCTTTGCCCGCACCGGGCGCACCCAAAAGAATGATGTTCATGAGAACCTCTCGTTATGGATTGTTTTGCGCGGCGCCCGCCCGGCGGGCGCCGCAACGTTGTTTTTTATTTCAGGAAACCTTTATAGTTCTTCATCATCAGCTGCGACTGGAGCTGTTTGTCAAGTTCGAGCGCAACCGATACGACGATCAGGATACCCGTTGTAGAGAACACGTTTACAAAATTGCTTCCCGCAAAACTGAACGCGAACGAAGGAACGAACGCGACCAGCGAAAGGAAGATCGCTCCGAACAGCGTGATGCGGTTGGAAATCTTTTTAAGATAATCCGCCGTAGGCCTGCCCGGACGAATGCCGGGAATGA